>CAZAEP010000023.1:0-17136 GCA_964484045.1 uncultured Sphingomonadales bacterium | reverse complement strand
CTGGCTCAGGAGCCTGTGCGACAGCACCGTGCGATCCGCCGCCACCAGCGCCGCCGCGGTTTCATCGCAGCTCGTTTCGATCCCGAGGACGATCGGGTGCGTCACCATGCGCCTTTCGCCGAGAGTTGACCGCGGCCGGGGATACACGTAGTCGATGGCGCGTGCAACAGACGCTCAAGATCGGTACCCGCGGCAGCCCGCTCGCGCTCTGGCAGGCGGGGCGGGTGCGCGACGCGCTCCTCGCCGCGCATCCGGCGCTCGCGCCCGACGGCATCGAGATCGTGGTCATCCGCACCACCGGCGACCGCATTCGCGATCGCCCGCTGACCGAGCTCGGCGGCAAGGGACTGTTCACCCGGGAGATCGAGGCGGCGCTCGGCGCCGGTCGCATCGACTGCGCGGTGCATTCGGCGAAGGACATGCCCACCGTATTGCCGGCCGGGCTCGGGCTCGGCGCCTGTCTCGAACGCGCCGATCCCCGCGATGCCCTGATCGCGCGCGCGGGCGACGGTCTGGCGAACCTGCCGCGGGGTGCCGTACTCGGCACCGCCTCCCTGCGGCGACGGGCGCAGTGTCTCGCCAGACGCCCCGATCTGAAACCGGTGCCGCTGCGCGGCAATGTCGAAACGCGGCTCCGGAAGCTCGCCGCGGGTGCCGTCGACGTGACGCTGCTCGCCCTTGCCGGACTGACGCGGCTCGGGCGTGCGGAGGCCGCGACCGCGGTGCTCTCGCTCGAGGACATGCTGCCGGCGCCGGCGCAAGGCGCGATCGCGATCGAGATTCGCCGGGACGATGCGCGCATCGCCGGCCTCGTGGCGGCGCTCGATCATGCCCCGACCACCGCCGCGGTGACCGCCGAGCGGGCCTTTCTCGCCGCGCTCGAGGGCTCCTGCCGGACGCCGATCGCGGCCTTTGCCGAGATCGAGGGCGGCGCGCTGCATCTGCGCGGGCGGATTCTCATGCCCGACGGCAGCGCCTGCCACGAGATTGCGCGCGAGGGGCCGGTCGGGGCCGCCGCGGCGCTGGGAGAGGCGGCCGGCGCGACCTTGCGGCGCGAGGTCGGGGAAGACTTTCTGGCGCGGATACGGGCCGAGGCGTGATGCGCATCCTGCTCACCCGTCCCGTCCGCGAGAGCCGGGCGCTTGCCCGGCGTCTCAGGGCGGCCGGGCATTCGCTGCGCATCGCGCCCATGCTCGAGATCGGGGCCGTCGGCGAGCGCCCGATCCCGCATGCGGGCGTGGCCGCGCTCGTGTTCACCAGCGCCAATGGCGTGCGCGTCGGCGCGCCGCGGATCGACGCTCGCGATCTGCCCGCCTATTGCGTCGGCCCACGCACGGCGGCGGCGGCGCGGCGCGCCGGTTTCTCACCCGTCGTCAGCGCCGACGGCGATGCCGCGGCCCTGGCGGAGGCGGTTCTCGCCGATCTCGATCCCGCCGCCGGGACGCTCCTTCATCCGGCGGGGAAGGCGCACCGGCCGGAGCCCGCCGCCCGGCTGCGCGCGGCGGGCTTTCGCCTGCGCACCGAGATCGTCTATGAGGCGCGGCCGGCGGCGGCTCTGCCGCGCCATGTGATCACCGCGCTCAAGAGCGGCGACATCGACCTCGTGCTGCTCTATTCTCCCCGTTCGGCGGCGCGGTTTTCGCACCTGCTGCGCGCGGCGGTGGGCGCGGACGCGATCGCGCGCCTCCGCGTCGCGGCGTTGAGCGCGGCGGTGGCGACGGCGGCCGGGCGCGGCTATGGACGCGTGATCGTCGCGCCCGCGCCCGATACGGACGCGCTCCTGCGGGCGGTGGAAGCGGCGACGGGCGAGAGGATGAAGGGGAGGATCGGACGATGAGTGACACTCCCAAGGCGGACGAGGCCGTGATCGAAGGTGAATTCGTCGAGGCACCGGGTGCCGCGGCTTCGCGGCGGCGGCGACTCCGGCGCCGGCTGCCCTGGGCGCTGGCGCTGCTTCTCGTCGTCTTCGTCGCCGGGCTCCTCG
Organism: uncultured Sphingomonadales bacterium; assembly: GCA_964484045.1. Taxonomy (GTDB): domain Bacteria; phylum Pseudomonadota; class Alphaproteobacteria; order Sphingomonadales; family Rhodothalassiaceae; genus J134. Next base: position 15,152 of record CAZAEP010000023.1, on the reverse strand, counting down.
CGGCGCCGGGCATCGAGCGGCGGCTTCGGAGCCTCGGTCTTCTCGCCGCCTTCGAGGCCACGGCATCGTCATCCCGGGTGCGGCAGGCGGAGCTCGCCGCGCTTCGCGCACGACTCGATGCCCTCGACGGCCGCCTGCGCATCGTCGAGACCGGGCTCGAGGGGGTGAGCGCCGAAGCCACGGCATTGCGGACGGCGCAGACGACGCTCGCGCAGCGTCTGTCCGCACTCGAGACCGCACCTGCCGCCGGCGCCGACGCCGGTACCGCGCTCGCCGCGCTGTCGGCGCGAATCGACGGACTCGAGGCGCGGCTGGCCCGTCTCGCCGCGGCGCCGGCGGGCGGCGACCCGGACCTGGCGGCAAAGGTGGCGGCGCTCGAACGCCGGGTGGCGGCGCTCGAAACATCGTCGGCATCTCCTCCGGCGGCCGATCTGGCGCGCCATCTGCTGGCGCTCGACGCGGCCATCGAGGCCGGACGGCCTTTCGCCGACATCCTGGCGGCGCTGCAGGCGGCGATCGCGAAACTGCCTGCGGACACGCGTCTGCGCCTGCAGGCACCGCTCGAGAGCCTGCGCCCCTACGCCGCCACGGGGGTGGCGCCCCTCGCCGCCCTCAAGGCGCGCTTCGACGGGATCGCCACCGCCGTTCTCCGCGCCGCCTCGCCGCCGCCCGGGGCCGGCTGGTGGGCGCGTCTGAAGGACCGCCTCGCCGATCTCGTCGTCATCCGCCGCACGGGCGCGGTCGCGGGAACGGGCATTGCGGCGCGTCTGGCGCGGGCCGAGGCGGCGCTTGCACGCGACGATCCGGCGGCCGCCGTCGCCGAGATCGAAGCCATCGATGATGCCGCCCGGGCCCCCGCCGCGGCCTGGCTCGACGCCGCACGCCGGCATCTTGCCGCCAGAAGGGCGCTCGACCGGCTGGTCGCCGCAATCACCGCCCCGCGTGCGGCGAGCGAGGGGTAGGCCCGCGATGCGCCGCCTTCTCATCGCGCTTCTGCTGGCGATCGTCGTGGCAAGCGGCGCCGCCTGGCTCGCCGGTCACGACGGGCGACTCGTCGTCGACTGGCTCGGCTATCGCATCGAGACCTCGCTCGCCGTGCTCGTTCTTGCGTTCAGCCTCGTCTTTCTCGCCGGCATCGGCGTCACGCGGCTGGCCATCTTTCTCCGACGCGACCTGCCCTTTTCGCCGAAGAAGCGCGCCGAGCGGCGCACCGCGCGCGGCTATGAGGCGCTCAACCGCGCGATCGTCGCGCTTGCCGCGGGAGATCGCAGGGAGGCGCGGAAGCTGACCCGCAAGGCGACGGCGCTTCTGCCCCCGCAGCCGCTGACCCACGTCATCGCCGCCGAGGCGGCCAGGCTCGCCGAGGACCATGACGCGGCCCACCGCCATTACGAAGCCCTGGCGGCGGACGACAAGGCGGCCTTTCTCGGCCTGCGCGGGCTCATCGCCGAGGCGCGTGCGGAGGCGCGCTGGGACGAGGCGCGGCGTCTCGCCCGCCAGGCGGCGGCGCTGAGACCGAAGAGCGCCTGGGCGCAGAAGACCCTCTTCGACCTCGACGTGCGCGCCACCGACTGGGAGGCCGCACTCGTCTCGCTGGAAGCCGCGCAAAAGGCGGGTGCCTTCGATGAGGAGGCGGCGCGGCGGCATCGGGCGGCGCTTCTTTACTGTCGGGCGGTCGAGGCCGATCTCGCCGGCGACGGCACGGGCGCCCGCGATCTGGCCCGAAAGGCGCTGGCCCTGCGTCCCGGATTCACGCCCGCTGCCCTTCTTGCCGCACGCCATCTCGTTGCGGCCGGAAAAAGGACGGCGGCCGAGCGGGTGCTGCGACGGGCCTGGGACGCGGCGCCGCATCCGGCCCTTGTCGCGCCCTATCTCGCGCTCGATCCGCAGGAGAGCGGCCACGCCCGCTACAAGCGGGTCGAGTCGCTGGTGGCGCGGCGTCGGGAGCATGTCGAAAGCCGCATTGCGCTTGCCGAGGCCGCGCTCGCGGCGAAACGTTTCGATGTCGCGCACGAGGTTCTGCGCGGCGGGCCGCTCGAGGAGGACGAGCGGCTGCCGGGGTTGCGTCTGCGACTCGCCGAGGTCGAAGGAGACGACCGGGCGATCCGGCATTGGCGCGACGCCGCCGCGCGGGCGCGGGCGCATGCGGCCTGGGTGTGCGCGGGCTGCGGCGCCGAACGGGCGCTGTGGACGGCGACCTGCCCGGCCTGCGGCCGCTTCGACAGCCATGTCTGGAGCGGCGGCGCGGCGTCCTTGCGGCGCGTGGCCGACACGCCCGCCGAGCCGCCGGCGCTCTTCGACGGCAGCGCCGCCGGCAAAGCGGAGGCGACGGGCTGAATGCGGGAGTTAGGCCTTGCGATGGGCGCATGCTGCCACTATGTTCCGCGCGGTTCGGGCCCCCTTGGCGGGGCCATGACCGATCCGGTGAGCGCCGCAGTAGCTCAGTTGGTAGAGCAACGCATTCGTAATGCGTGGGTCGGCGGTTCAAGTCCGTCCTGCGGCACCACCGCACTTGCCGGCGGCAATCGGGACCGGATGCGCGGATCCGCGTCCCGGGGCGCATTGAGCGACAGGACGCGGGAACGACGCGATCTCATGACGATCCGCGAAAGAGGGTGGCGCCGACGCGCATTTCCGGCATGACCGAAGATCCGCAAAGCCTTGTCGATGCCGCCGGGCGCGCGCATTCGCCCGTCACGGGCGAGCCGCGGATCCTCTCGCTCGCGGCGCCGCTTACCGATCTCTGTATCGCGCTCGAGCTCGCCGACGCCGTCGTCGGGCGGACCGCGGCATGCGACGTGGGTGCGGGGATCGCGGCGACGAGCGCGGTCGTCGGATCGCCCGCCGCCCCCGATCTCGACCGGGTGCGGGATCTGGCCCCTACCCACGCTCTCGTTCATCTCGCCGAGACCCCGTCCGCGGTGATGAGCGCGCTTTTCGAACTCGGCATCGATGTGGTCGCGGTCCGCCCGCGCACGCCGGCCGAGAATTTCGAGCTCTTCCGGCTGGTCGGCGGCATCTTTTCGGTGCTGCCGGAGGCCGATACGCTGGCCCGGCGACTCGAGGCGGCGCTCGCGCGCATCAAGATGGCGCTGCACAGGGAACCGCTGCGGCGCATACTCTATGTCAGCGGCATCGACCCCGTTCGTGTCGTCACCCCGGCAAGCTATGCCGCCCGCATGCTGGAACTGGCCCGTTTCGAAGTGGTCGGCCCCGAGGAGGCCCGCGACGACGTCGCGGCCTTCGAACTCGACGAGGGAACGCTCGGTCGCGTCGATGCCATCCTGTTCGACGGCTCGACGGGCGCGTTCCGGCGCGCGGATCTGCGCGGCTTCGCCGATGCCCACGGGGTCGCGAGCGCAAGGCTGTATCTGATGGAGGAGCGTGTCGCCGACTGGTACGGCGCCCGCGCGATCAGCGCGGTCGACGAGCTGATCGACCTCCGGCGCCGCCTCGCGCGCGCCGGCTCGCAAGCCTGATCAGAAATCGCTGGCGATGCCCTTGCGCTCCCAATCGCCGTAGCGTGTCGGTTCGGGGCCCGCGGGGCCGCCGATCTCCTTCACCCCCGGCGAGGCCGCGCGCGGTTCGGGCCGCGCGTGCGTCTTCTCGTCCGGGGAGGCGGGGGTCCGTGCTTCCCGCCGGGTCTGTTCCGCATCCGTCATGTGCAAGCTCCTTCTCCGGCGGCGCGGGCTCCATCCGGCGCGCCATTGACCCATGCCAATCCCATGCCCACATTCGGGGGCACTGGCAAGGATTACCGGACGAGACGGCGAGGATCGGATGAACTATATGAAGACCGCGCTTCTTCTGGCGGCGCTCACGGGTCTCTTTCTGGCCGTCGGCTATCTTCTCGGCGGCGAGGGGGGCATGATCATGGCCTTCCTCTTCGCGCTGGCGATGAACGCCTTCGCCTACTGGAACTCCGACAGGCTGGTGCTGCGCATGTACGGTGCGCGCGAGGCGGGCCCGTCCGAGGCGCCCGAGCTCCATCGCCGGGTCGAGACGCTGGCGCGCCGCGCGGGACTGCCCATGCCGCGGGTCTATGTCATCGATTCGCCGCAGCCCAACGCTTTCGCCACCGGCCGCGATCCGGCGCATGCGGCGGTGGCGGTGACGACCGGCATCCTCGGCATCCTCGACGGCGACGAGCTCGAGGGGGTGCTGGCCCATGAGCTCGCCCATGTGCGCAATCGCGACACCCTGATCATGACGCTGACCGCGGTGGTCGCCGGCGCCATCTCGATGCTTGCCAATTTCGCCTTCTTCTTCGGCGGCAACCGCAACAATCCGCTCGGCATCGTCGGCGTCATCCTGGTGATGATCTTCGCGCCGCTGGCGGCGATGCTGGTGCAGATGGCGATCTCGCGGACGCGCGAATATGCCGCCGATCGCGGCGGCGCGGACATCTCGGGCAAGCCGCTGGCGCTGGCGAGCGCCCTGCGCAAGCTCGAGCGGGCGGCGCGCCGGGTGCCCAATCCCGCGGCCGAGCAGATGCCGGCGACGGCGCATCTCTTCATCGTCAACCCGCTCGCCGGGGCGCGCCTCGACAGTCTTTTCGCCACCCATCCCTCGACCGCCGACCGCATCGCCGCGCTCGAGGAGATTGCCGCCGGGATGGGCCTGCCGGGTCCCCGCGCACCGCATGTCATGCGGCACCGGCAGCGTGGTCCCTGGGGATAAGGTGTCTGGCGTCCCGGCCGCGCCTGGGCCATAACCCGGCCATGAGCGACGATCCCCTTCTGGCGCGGCGCACCGCGCTCCTTGCCCTCGATCATGTGCTCCACCGGCGGCAGCCCTTCGACGAGGCGTTCGCGGCCGCGGTCGTGCGCTCCGGGCTCGATGCGCGGGATGTCGCCTTCATCCGCTCGCTGGTGACGACCTGTCTGCGCCGCCTCGGCGGCATCGACGCCGTTCTCGACCGCCTGATCGCCAGGCCCCTGCCGCCGCGGGCGCGCTGGACGCGCATGGCGCTGCGTCTGGGACTGGCGCAGGTCCTCTTTCAGGCGGTGCCCGATCATGCCGCCGTCGACAGCACGGTGTCGCTCGTCGCCGCGGCGCGGCGGCCGGCGGATCGGGCGTTGCGCGGGCTCGCGAACGCGGTGCTGCGACGGGTGGTGCGCGAGCGGACGGAGATCCTGGCCACTCTCGAGGCGGACCCGGCGATCCATCTGCCGCCCTGGCTCCGGGAACGCTGGCAGGCCCGTTTCGGACCTGCGCGTCTGGCGCGGATCGCGCGGGCCCTGCTGGAGGAACCACCGCTCGATCTCAGCCTCAGGGATCCGGGCGAGGGCGAGCGGTGGGCCGCGGCGCTGGGGGCAGGCATTCTGCCCAACGGCAGCCTGCGGTTGCGAGACGGCGGCGGCCCGACGGCGCTGCCCGGCTTTGCGGCGGGCGCCTTCTGGGTGCAGGATGCCGCCGCCGCCCTGGCCGCGCCCCTTCTCGGCGATGTCGGCACGGTGGCGGACCTTTGCGCCGCGCCCGGCGGCAAGACGCTGCAGCTCGCCGCGCGGGGCGCGCGGGTGATCGCCGTCGATCGCTCGGCGAAGCGCCTCGAGAGGCTGCGTGAGAACCTCGCCCGCACCGGCCTGCGTGCCGAGGTCGTCGTCGCCGACGTCCTCGCCTGGCGCCCGCCCGCCCCGCTGCCCGCGCTCCTGCTCGACGCCCCCTGCTCGGCGACCGGGACGCTGCGTCGGCACCCCGACGTCGGCTGGCTCAAGGGCGCGGACGACATCGCCCGGCTCGCCGACCTGCAGCGCCGGCTGCTCGATCATGCCGCGGACTGTCTCGCCCCCGGCGGGGTGATGGTCTATTGCGTCTGCTCGCTCGAACGCGAGGAAGGCGCGGATCAGGTCGCCGCCTTTCTCGATCGCCATGCGGACTTCGTCCGGCAGCCGATCGCCGCCGGAGAGGTGGCCGGGCTCGACGCGGCGGTCACCGGCGTCGGCGACGTCCTGACCGCGCCCGACCTCCGGGCCGCGGCCGGCGGCATGGACGGCTTCTTCATCGCGCGCCTGGTGCGCCGCCGTTGAGCCCCATTGGGGAAGCTGCTATTGACCGGGACATGGCTTCCCGCACCATCCGCATCGCGCCGTCGATTCTCTCCGCCGACTTCGCCCGCCTCGGCGAGGAGGTGCGCGCCATCGACGCGGCCGGCGCCGATCTCGTCCATATCGACGTCATGGACGGGCATTTCGTGCCCAATCTCACGATCGGGCCCGCCGTGATCAAGGCGCTGCGGCCGCATACGAAAAAGCCCTTCGACGTGCATCTGATGATCGCGCCGGCGGATCCCTATCTCGCCGCCTTCGCCGAGGCCGGTGCGGACATTCTCACGGTCCATCCCGAGGCCGGGCCACATCTTCACCGCAGTCTGCAGACGATCAGGGAGCTCGGACTCATGGCCGGGGTGGCGCTCAATCCGGCAACGCCGGCGGTGATGGTCGAGCATGTTCTCGATCTTGTCGACCTGATTCTCGTGATGACCGTCAATCCCGGTTTCGGCGGGCAGTCCTTCATCGCGGCGCAGTGCGAAAAGATCGCCGAGCTGCGCGAGATAATCGATGCCACGGGGCGCGAGATCGCGCTCGAGGTCGATGGCGGCATCACCCCCGAGACGGCGCCGCAGGCCGTGGCCGCCGGGGCCGATGTGCTGGTTGCGGGGACGGCGAGCTTCCGGGGCGGGCCCGGGCGCTATGGTGCGAATATCGCGGCGCTCAGGTCGGCGCGTTGAGCGGGGAGGCGATCGGGGGCGCGGCGATGGGAACGGCGATGCGCGAGGCGAGCGGTGACCACGGGAGGGAATGCCACACGCTCGCGCGCGAGGCCGGCCCCGGCCCGTTTGCGCGTCTTGCGGCATCGCTCGCCCACGGGCTTCGCGCATGGGGCTATCGCCGGCGCAGCTATCAGTGGCGGCTGGCCGGGCGCCATCCGCTGAAACTGCTCGGCAGCCCCGACGACCCCTGGCCGGGCGATGCCGCCGTCGCCGAGCGGCTTCTCGCCGGCCGGGTGGTGGTCGACGCCGAAACCCACGATCTCGCGGACGCCACATTCTGGCAGCAGGCGGTGCGGCGGACAGCGCTGCACCGGCCCGCACTCGGCTTCGCCTGGCTGCGCGATCTCGCTCTTGCCTCCGACGCGGAGCAGGCGCGGGCGGTGGCGGAATTCCTCGTCCGCGGCTGGATCGAGTCCTTCTCCCGCTTTCATCCGGTCGCCTGGGCGCCGACGCTGGCCGGGCGGCGGCTCCGGAACTGGCTGTTTCACGCCCCCCTGATCCTGTCCTCGTCCGATCTGGTCTATCGCAGCTCGGTGCTGAACAGCATGGCGCATCAGGCGCGCCACCTCGCGCGCACCCTCGGCGACGCCGCACGCGGCGTTGAACGGATCGAGGCGGCCGCCGGGCTTCTCTTCGCCGGCCTTCTCCTGCCCCATGGCGAGGGCTGGCGCAGCCGCGGCGAGGCGGCGCTTCAGGCGGCGCTGGAGCGGTTCCTGCTGCCCGACGGCGGGGTCCTCAGTCGCGCGCTCGAGGATGCGCTGACGGTGATGGACAGCCTCATCTCGCTGCGTCTCGCCTATCGCGATCAGCAGGCCGAGATGCCGACCTGGCTGCAGCACGGCCTCGATCGCATGGGGCCGTTTCTGCGCGCGCTCCTCCATGGCGACGGCTCGCTGGCGCATCTCTATGGCGCCGGGGCCGAGATGCGCGATCGCCTGAACGCGGCCCTCGCCCTGTCCGACGCCGCGGGACGGCCGCTCGCGAACGCCCGCTATACCGGCCTCATGCGTCTCAAGGCGCGGCGCAGCCTCGTGCTGTTCGACGCCATGCCGCCGCCGCCGCCGGTCGACAGCGCCGGCGCGCATGCCGGCACGCTGGCCTTCGAATTCTCCGATGGCGAGGCGCGGATGGTCGTCAATATCGGTCACGGCACGGGCCCCCTGGCGCAGCTCTCGCGAACCACGGCGGCGCATTCGACGCTCGTTCTCGCCGACACCAACAGCAGCGAACTGCGCGACGACGGCGCGCTCGGCCACGGGGTGAGGGAAATCCGTCTCGAGCGTGAAGAGGCCCCCGAAGCCTTCCGGGTGACGGCGAGCCACGACGGCTATGAGCGGCGCTTTCGCCTGCTGCACCAGCGCACATTGACGCTGGCGCGCAACGGGGCCCGCCTCGAAGGGGCGGACCGGCTCCTTCCCGGGCGACGTCCGCCACGCCGCGGGACGGCCTTCGATATCCGCTTTCATCTCCATCCCGATGTCGTCGCCTCGCCGACCGGCGGCGGGGACGGTGTTCTTCTCAAGCTCGCCAACCGCCATGGCTGGCTGTTCGAGGCCGATGGCGGGGCGGTGCGGCTCGAGGAGAGTCTCTTTCTCGACAGCGCCGGTCCGCGCCGCAGCCGGCAGATCGTGGTCCACGGCACGGCCTCACCGCGCGGCGCCGATATCCGTTGGCATTTCGAGCGCCTGGGAACGGGCGCGAAAACCTGAGCGCTCTTGGCAGGTCGCCTGCAATCGGCTAGGCAGCGCGCATCGGCCCTTCCGTTCCCGAGTCGAGGACCCCGCCCATGCCCGATCTCGTGCCCGTGCAGCGCGCACTCCTGTCCGTTTCCGACAAGACCGGTCTCGTCGATCTCGCCCGCGCGCTGGTCGCACACGGGGTCGAGATTCTTTCCACCGGCGGCTCGGCGCGTCGTCTGCGCGAGGCGGGGATCGCGGTCATCGACGTCGCCGACCACACCGGCTTTCCCGAGATGATGGGCGGTCGCGTCAAGACGCTGCACCCGGTCGTCCATGGCGGGCTTCTCGCCCGCCGCGACGATCCCGCGCATCGGACCGCGATGGCGGGCAACGGGATCGCGCCGATCGATCTTCTCGTCGTCAATCTCTACCCCTTCGAGGCCACCGTCGCCGCCGGCGCCGACGAGGCCGCGTGCATCGAGAATATCGATATCGGCGGTCCGGCGATGATCCGCTCGGCGGCGAAGAACCACGACTTCGTGACCGTCGTCACCGACCCCGCCGATTATGATGCGCTGCGCGCCGCGCTCGCGGCGCATGACGGGGCGACGCCGCTTGCGCTCCGGCGCCGGCTCGCGGCCAGGGCGTTCGCCCTTACCGCCGCCTATGACGCGGCGATCGCCAACTGGTTCCAGCGCGCGGCGGACGACCTGCTGCCGGCGCGCTTCCTGCTCGCCGGCGAGCGGCTGGCCACGCTCCGTTACGGTGAAAACCCGCATCAGAAGGCGGCGCTCTATCGCCACCCGTTCGATCCCGTGACGGGCATCGTCGGGGCCGAGCAGATCCAGGGCAAGGCCTTGAGCTACAACAATATCAACGACACGGACGCGGCGCTCGAGCTGGTCGCGGAGCTCGATCGCGACCGCCCCGCGGTGGCGATCATCAAGCACGCGAACCCCTGTGGCGTCGCCTATGGGGCGAGCCTCGAAGAGGCCTACAGGAAAGCGCTCGCCTGCGATCCGGTGAGCGCCTTCGGCGGCATCGTCGCATCGAACCGCCCCCTCGACGGGCCGACGGCCACGGCCATCGTCGGGATCTTCACGGAGGTCATCATCGCGCCCGGCGCCGACGACGCGGCGCGCGCGGTGCTGGCGAAGAAGCGCAATCTGCGGCTTCTGCTGCTCCCCGACCTGCCGGATCCCGATCGCCCGGGTCGCGTCCTGCGCCCGGTGAGCGGCGGCTTTCTGGTCCAGGAGCGTGACCGCGCGCGCGTCGCGGCCGACGCGCTCGAGGTCGTGACCCGACGCGCGCCGACGGCGCAGGAACTGGACGATCTCCTCTTCGCCTTCACCGTCGCCAAGCACGTGAAATCGAACGCCATCGTCTATGCGAGAGGCGGCATGACGGTGGGCGTCGGCGCGGGACAGATGAATCGCCGCGATTCCGCGCGCATCGCCGCCATTCGCGCCGCCGAGGCGGCCGAGGCCGCCGGGCTGAAGAGCTCCTTCGCCGAGGGCTCGGTGGTCGCCTCCGACGCCTTCTTCCCCTTCGCCGACGGCCTCCTCGCCGCCGCCGAGGCGGGGGCGACGGCGGTCATCCAGCCCGGCGGCTCGATCCGTGACGAAGAGGTCATCGCCGCTGCCGACGCGGCCGGGCTCGCCATGGTGTTCACCGGCATCCGCCATTTCCGGCACTGACAAAGCGCACAGCGCCGCGCCCGCGGGCTCAGGGGACGGCCAGCGCCACCGAGTCGGTGAGGAAGGGGATGTCGAAGGCGACCCTCTCTCCGGCCGCCTTTCCCGGCACCGGCAGAAGCCGCGCCGCGAGCGGCTTGTCGTATCTGCACGCCAGCGCGGCCATGTCGGCGATCAGTGCCGAGAGCGCCGTTGCGGGCGTGTCGCCGGCGAGCGGCACGGTGTCGAGCCCGGTGCCGCAGACGCTCGAATAAAGGAGCAGCTCGCGCACCCCGTAGCGTCCCTCGGCGGCCCGCCGCGCGAGCAGCCGGTCCTCGAGCAGCGGCAGCATGAGGCCGCAGAAACCGCAGGTCCCGATCCTGAGGCGCTTGAGTCCCTCGGTAATGGCGGCGCAGGCGGCGAGCGTCCCGGCGCTGCCGAAGGGCGCGCCGGAGAGACATTCGATGATCTCCGCGATGCCGGCGTCGAGAAGTGGTGCGGGCGAGCTGTCGATACCGCGAAAGGCGGCTCCGTTCTCCACCGCGAGCGTCCCGGCGATCTCCGCGACGGGGGCGAGCGCGGCCTCGAGCGCGCGCGCGATCCGCTCGGGCGCGGTCGCGCGATCGCCGTCCGCGACGGCGGCCCTGAGGAGGGGCGGGCTCTCGATGCCGAGCGCGAAGGCCGCGGGGCCTTTATGCCAGGCGGCGGGAAAGAAGGGGATGCCGGGCGGGCAGCAGGCGGTGGCGGCGAAGCGGAAATTGCCCTCGCCATTGGGCGTCGCGTCGGCGATCCGGGCGATGATCTCGCCGGCCGCGGCGATGCGCGCCGGCGCGACCCCCCGCCGCCCGTCGGCGACCGGCAGGCTGAAGCACAGCGTTCCGGTGGCGGCGGCGAGATCGACCGCGAAGGCGGCGATGTCATCCGCGCCGGCGTCGTCGAGAGCCAGCGGTCCGAGGGCGAGCAGCAGGCCCCGCGCGGCCGCTGCTTTCTCGAGCCGGCGCAAGGGGGCGATCATGCGCGAAAGGGCATGCTCTCCGGCGAGCGCCGGCAGGGGCGGCAGCGCCAGGCGCAGCGTCTGCACCTCGTAGCCGCGATCGGCATAGCGCGCGCGTGCGGCGGCGAGAAAGGATGCGGCCGCATCGAGCGCGGAAAGGTCGTCGGGGGCGGCGAGCGGCAGCCCCAGGGTGATCGTGCGGATGCGAAAGCCCTTGCCGGCGGGTGCCGCGGACGCCTCGAAGGCCCAGCGGGCGGTGGCGTCGCTCATCCGGCGCGGGCGGCGAGATGCGCCGCGATGCGGGCCGCGAGCCGACGCGCGATCGCGATCTTGGGTGCCCGCTCCCATGTCTCGTGGCCCGATTCGGTGACGAGCAGAACCGCGTTGTCCTCGCCGCCCATGGCGCCGCCCCCGGCCGAGACGTCGTTCGCCACGATCCAGTCGCAGCCCTTGCGTCGGCGCTTTTCCGCCGCATGCTCGGCAAGATGGTCCGTCTCGGCGGCGAAGCCGACGACGAGCGCCGGGCGATCCTCCTTGCCCGCCGCCAGACGGGCGAGGATGTCGGGGGTCTCGACGAGCGCGATCGCGGGTGCCGGGCTCCCGCTCTTCTTGAGCTTCCGCTCCGCCCGCTTCGCCGGCCGCCAGTCGGCGACGGCGGCGACGCAGACCGCGATATCGACCGGCAGCGCCGCCTCGCATGCGGCCCACATCTCGTCCGCGCTCTCGACGTCGATGCGTCGCACGCCGGGCGGGGTGGCGAGCGTCGTCGGCCCGGAGACGAGGATCGTCTCGGCACCGAGCTCGGCCAGCGCCTGCGCGATCGCATAGCCCTGTCGCCCCGAGGAGCGGTTGGCGATGTAGCGCACCGGGTCGATCGCCTCATGCGTCGGACCGGCTGTGACCAGCGCCCGTCTGCCCGCGAGCGGCCGCGCCATGTGCGTGGCGAAGACATCGCGGACCGCGTCCACGATGTCCGCGACCTCGGCCATGCGACCGGGTCCGACCTCGCCGCAGGCGAGATCGCCCTCCGCCGGACCCAGCACGCGCACGCCGTCGGCCTTGAGCCGCGCCAGATTGCGCACGGTCGCCGGATGCCGCCACATCTGATGGTTCATCGCCGGGGCGATCATCACCGGCTTGTCGGTGGCGAGCAGCAGCGTGCTTGCGAGGTCGTTGGCGAGACCGGTCGCCATCTTGGCCATGAGATCCGCCGTTGCCGGCGCGACGAGGACGAGATCGGCCTCGCGGGAAAGCCGGATATGGCCCATCTCGGCCTCGTCGGTGAGCGAGAAGAGGTCGCTGTAACAGGTCTCGCCGGTGAGGCTCGCCACCGAAAGGGGCGTGATGAAGGCGGCCCCGGCGGCGGTCAGAACGCCGCGCGTGCGGATGCCGTGATCGCCGAGCCGGCGGATGAGATCGAGCGACTTGTAAGCCGCGATGCCGCCGCCGATGATGAGAAGAACGCGCTTTTCCTCAGCCATGATTCCTCGCCGCGTCGCCCGCACGCCGGGCCGCCATGATCGCCATTATAGAAGAAGGAGCGCCGCCGTCACCGCCGCCGTCAGGCCGAGCGCGAGGGCGGCGAGAAGCGGCGCCGCCGCGTTGCCGCCGCGGGGGGCGTCGTCGGCGCCGGCGGGGGCGAGCCGCAACCCCTCCTTCTCGACCCTCTCGAGCACCCGCTCCGTGCGCGCGACGAGGCCGGGCAGACGCGCGCAGGCGGCGAAGGTCTCGGTGATGCGGTCGGCGAGCATCAGCTCGGGCGCCAGCTCCTCGCGCATGAAGGCGGCAACCGCGGGGCGCGAGAGCTCCCACATATTGGCGTCGGCATCGAGGTGCAGGGCCATGCCCTCGACCATCACCATGGTGCGCTGCAGGAGAAGGAGCTGCGGCTGCGTGGGCATGCCGAAGGCTTCCGTCGTCGCAAAGAGCTGCCCCAGGAGCTGACCCGCCGAGATCTCGCGCACCGGGCGTCCGAAGATGGGCTCGGCGATGGCCCGCATCGCCTGCGCGAACCGGTGCACCGACCGGTCTTCGGGGACGTAGCCGGCGGAGAAATGCCAGCGCGCCACGCGCAGATAGTCGCGCTCGAGAAAACCGTAGAGGATTTCCGCCAGATAGCGGCGCGAGGTGCGGTCGAGCCGGCCCATGATGCCGAAATCGAGCGCGACCACGGTGCCTTGCGCGTCGACGAAGAGATTGCCCTGATGAAGGTCGGCGTGGAAGAAGCCGTCGCGCATGGCCTGCACGAGGAAGGCGTGCACGATGATGCCGGCGAGCCGCTTGCGGTCGTGGCCGGCGGCATCGAGCGCGGCGACGTCCCACAGCGGGATGCCCTCGACCCATTCGAGCGTCATCACGCGCCGCGCGGTGCGCGCCCAGTCCACCTGCGGCACGCGATAGCCCGGCTCACCGGCCATGTTCTCGGCCAGCTCCGAGGCGGCCGCGGCCTCGAGCCGCAGGTCGAGCTCGGTGGCGACGCTTTCGGCGATGGTCTCGACCACCGCCACCGGGCGCAGGCGGCGCGCGGCCGGCAGATTGGCCTCGACGAACCGGGCCAGCCAGGCGAAGGCGGCGAGATCGCGCGCGAACTCGGCCTCGATGCCCGGGCGCAGGACCTTGACCGCCACCGCCGTGCCGTCCGTGGTCGTCGCCCGGTGCACCTGCGCGATCGAGGCCGCGGCCACCGCGTCGTCGTCGAAGCGCGAATAGAGCGTGTCGAGCGGATGGCCGAGCTCCTTCTCGATCACCGCGCGCGCGGTGGCGGCGGGGAAGGGCGGCAGCTTGTCCTGCAGCGCGCGCAGGCCCGCCGCGAGATTCGGGCCGACGATGTCGGGGCGCGTCGCCAGCATCTGTCCGAGCTTGATATAGGCGGGGCCGAGACGCCTCAGCGCCGCCGCCAGGCGCTCGCCCTCGCCCGCCGGCAGGTCGCGGTGCTTGCGCACGAAGCGGGTGGCGATGCGAATGAGGGTCTTGAAGCCGGCCGGCGCGGGGCCGATGTCGTCGACCCAGAAGAGCGCGTCATGACGCGCCAGCTCGCGGGCGACGACCAGAAGGCGGATCGAATGACGCAGACTTCCGCGCACGCCCAATTCCTCAGATCTTCCAGGCACTGTGAATGGCGCAGACGCCGCCCGAGAGCAGGCGATGGCCGACGCGGCCGAAGCCGGCGGCGGCGATCTCTTCGGCGAAGGCCTCGGGCGGCGGAAAGCGGCGGATGCTCTCGACAAGATAGACATAGGAGTCGGCATCGCCGGCGATCCACCGGCCGAGCGTCGGGATCACGCGCTCGGAATAGCGGTCGTAGAGGCGATCGAGGAGAGGCAGGGCGAGTCGCGGGCAGAATTCGAGGCAGAGAAACCGTCCGCCATAGGCGAGCACGCGCCGGGCCTCGGCCAGCGCGCGGTCGCGATGCGTCACATTGCGGATGCCGAAGGCGATCGTGTAGGCATCGAAGCGGCGACCGGCGACCGGCAGGGCCTCGGCATCGCCGCACAGCCATTCGATCCCGCCCGGCACCGGGGCGCGGGCGAAGCGCCGGCGGCCGACCCCGAGCATCGCCTCATTGATGTCGACGACCGTGACATGGCCTCCGCCCGCGCTCGCCTTCAGGAAACGGAAGGCGATGTCGCCGGTGCCGCCGGCGACGTCGATGAGGCGCATGCCCGGCCGCGGCGCCAGGCTGTCGACGAGACTCGCCTTCCACAGCCGGTGCAGGCCGCCGCTCATGAGATCGTTCATCAGGTCGTAACGGTCGGCGACGCTCTCGAAGACGCCGCGCACGAGGCGGCCCTTTTCGCTCTCGGGGACCAGCCGGGACCCGAAATGGGCGGTTCCGCTGCCGGGCTCAGGCGTGCTTGACATTCTCGTTGTCCCGTGAAATGGCGCCGGCGGACCATAGCGAATGGGCGCGCCCGATGCCAGCATGGCGATGCCCGGGAAGACAGGAGCGTCGCCGGTGCCGGAACTGCCGGAAGTGGAGACCGTCTGCCGTGGCCTGCGGCCGCATCTCGTGGGGCGGGTGCTGCACCGAATCA
>CAZAEP010000022.1:0-17677 GCA_964484045.1 uncultured Sphingomonadales bacterium | reverse complement strand
CCCGTGATCGATCGCCGCTCTTTCCTTCGTCATCCCGCGCGGCCACAGGCGATCGACGAGGACGCAAAAGCCGTCCGCGGCGTCCAGCGGGTCGTAGATGCGCCTGGTTCGGATCATGTCTGCCGCATACCATCATGGTTTGCGTCCCTTGATGCCGCCTTCGGTGGAGCGGCATCAAGGCGCTCGAGACCGTCCGCCCCCGCGCGCGGGTCTTGCCGGGCGGCTCGCGGACGGCCATTCTGTGCCGGCGCCGCCGACCGCGGCAGGCGCGAGCAGGACGGAGCGATGGCCGCCGCCGAACAGCCCTGGCAGCGCTATTATGACGATCCGGGTTTCGATCCGGGACGCATGCTCGCACCCTCGCTCGGCGCCTTGATGAGCGAATCCTGCACCGAATACGGTGCGAAAACCGCCTTTTCCATCGTCCTGCCGAATGGCTGGTCTTCAAGCCTCGATTTCGCCACCCTCGACCGCCTGTCGGACGACTGCGCCTGGTATCTGCGCGGGGAGCTCGGACTGGCGCCGGGAGATGTGGTCGCGATTCAGGCGCCGAACCTGCTCGCTTATCCGATCGCCGCCTATGGCGTCTTCAAGGCCGGTCTGACGCTGACCGGGCTCAATCCCCTCTTCACGCCGGCCGAGGCCCGCCATCAGCTCGCGGACTCCGGGGCACGGGCGCTCTTCGTCATCGACCTCTTCGGCGACCGCCTCGCCGAGACGCTCGAGGGAACGGCGGTGCGCCATGTGGTCCGGCTGTCGGCCGGCGACTTCTTCGCGCCCTGGCAGCGCGCGCTGATTGCGCTCTTTCTGCATCGACGGGGCAAACGCCCGCGCTTCTCCGTGCCCGCGATTTCCTTCGCCCGCGCCCTGCATCTCGGCCGACGTCACAATCATGGGTCCGCGGCCGCGCACCTCGCGCAGGATCGCGCGCTCGATGATGTCGCCATGATCCAGTACACGAGCGGTACCACGGGACGGCCGAAGGGCGCCGAAATCACGGAGCGCAATCTGCTCGTCAATATGACGCAGGGCGAGCATTTCGGCGGCGACACCATGCGCCGCCTGCGTGGCGAGGGCGCGACCGGCCTGCTCGTCCTGCCGCTCTATCACATCTATGCGCTGATCATCGGCGCCATGCACGCGACGCGTTACGGCACCCATGTCGTGCTGGTCCCCGATCCGCGGCCGCTATCCAATCTGCGCCCGGCGTTCGAACGCTTCGAGATCACCGTGCTGCCGGGGATCAACACGCTTTTTGCCGGGCTCCTGCGCGAGGACTGGTTCGTCGCCAAGCCGCCGCGCAGCTTGCGTCTGTGCTTTTCCGGTGCGGCGCCACTGGCAAAGGAGACGCGCGAGCGCTGGCGCGACCTCACCGGCTGTCCGATCCACGAGGGCTACGGGCTCACCGAGGGAACCTGCGTCATCACTTCCTCGCCGCTTCACGCCGAGGCAAAGCCGGGCAGCGTCGGGGTCCCGATCCCGGGCACCGAAATCCGCATCGTCGACGACGAGGGCCGCGATCTGCCGCCCGGCGAGGCGGGAGAGATCGTCGTCCGCGGGCCGCAGGTGATGCGTGGCTATCGCGGCCGCGCCGAGGCCACCGCCGAGACCGTCCGCGGAGGCTGGCTCCACACCGGCGATATCGGCTTTCTCGACGAGGACGGCTTTCTCACCATCGTCGATCGCAAGAAGGACATGCTGCTGGTCTCGGGCTTCAACGTCTACCCGGCCGAGATCGAGGCCGTGCTCGCCGAGCACCCCGGCGTCGCCGAGACGGCCGTCGTCGGCGTGCCCGACGCACGTTCGGGCGAGGTCCCCTGGGCCTATGTCGTGCGCGCCGACCCCGCGCTCGGCGAGGCGGCGCTGGCGCGGCATGCGGCCGCGCATCTCACCAACTACAAGCGCCCGCGGCGTTACGTCTTCGTCGATGAGTTGCCGAAATCGCCGGTGGGCAAGATCCTGCGCCGCGAACTGCGCGAGATGGCGCAAGGCGAGATCAAGAAACGGAGCCGCTGACCGATTTCACGAGCGAGCTGTCCCTTTCATACGGAGTGTGCTGGATTCGACCTTCCGGAAATGAATGACCCTTGACGACAGACAGGTAGCGCATGGCGTATGGTGACTATATTATTTATGTCGATGAAAGCGGTGATCATGGGCAGCGGCCCATTGACCGGGATTATCCTGTCTTCGTTCTCGCCTTCTGTATTTTCCGCAAGGACCATTATTTCTCCGCTGTGTCCCCGAAACTTCAGGAATTCAAATTCGTTCATTTCGGTCAAGACGTGGTCGTCCTCCATGAGCGCGAAATCCGAAAGCAGAAACCGCCTTTCTCGTTTCTGCAGA
Source organism: uncultured Sphingomonadales bacterium (assembly GCA_964484045.1). Classification (GTDB taxonomy): domain Bacteria; phylum Pseudomonadota; class Alphaproteobacteria; order Sphingomonadales; family Rhodothalassiaceae; genus J134. The sequence continues at coordinate 15,331 of CAZAEP010000022.1, read as the reverse complement.
GCGAGAGCAAGCGTGCGGTCTTCATGGATGGTCTCGGTCGCCTGATCGAGGAATCCGACTTTACGATCGTTGCGGCAGTGATCGACAAGCAGCGTCTTGCTCGCCGATACGCCCTTCCGGACAACCCCTACGAAATCGCTCTCACATTCTGCATGGAACGCGCCTACGCTTTGCTCAAGGAGAAAAGGCAGCATGGACATACGACGCATCTCGTCGTGGAGCGACGCGGCAAACGCGAGGATGACGCCCTCGAGCTTTCATTCCGGAGGATTCGCGATGGCGCCAACCATTGGGGACGGATGCCCGGTTTCGAGATCATCTTTGCCGACAAGAGGGCGAATTCGGCAGGATTGCAGTTGGCCGATCTCGTCGCCCGCCCGATCGGGCGTCATGTCCTGAACCGGACCCAGCCAAACCGCGCCTAGGATATCATCGAACCCAAACTGCGGCGAAGTCCTCAGGGACAGATCGAGGGGTGGGGGCTGAAGATATTCCCCTGAAAAAGCGAATGGCCCCGGGATTCCCCAGAGCCAACCGCCGACCGGGAACAGCCCCCAGTCCAATGCCCCTGACATCATCATCCGGGCCTTGATTGTCAAGGAATTCCGCCGGAAAAGCGCCGAGGGGCGGGCGTCGTTGTGTCCTCCATCCGAGCCTTCCCGCCCCGCCGCCTCACCATGGCACTTCCTCGCCCCGGCGGTTGAAGAAGCGGCCCGAGAGCGCGGGCCCGGCGGCGTCGATGACCCGGCGCAGCCCGCGCACGCTGTCTTCGACCGATACCGGCGCCGCCGCGCCGCCCATATCGGTCCGCACCCAGCCGGGATCGAGCGCGATGACGGTGAGGCCGCGCGGCGCGAGATCGTGCGCCAGCGTCCGCGTCAGCATGTTGAGGGCCGCCTTCGAGGTCCGGTAATAATAGGCCCCGCCTTCATCCGTGCGAGCGATCGAGCCCATGCCCGAGCTCATATTGACGATCGTCCTGCGCCGGCTTCGCGCCACCGATTCGAGGCAGGCGCGGATGACGCGAAGGGGCCCTTGCGTATTGACGCGGAATTCCTCCGTCCAGTGGTCGAAGTCGATCGCATCGAGCCCCTGCAACGCCCCCGAGGGCCCGCGATCGGGGGTGAGAAGCCCGGCATTGTTGATCAGCACGTCGATGGCGTGATCGCGATAGCGGGCACCGAGCGCCGCCACCTCGGCTTCGTCGGTGACGTCGAGCGGCTCGATGGCGACGTCCGCCCGGCTCCCTTCGGCGATCGCCGCGAGCGCCGCCGTGCGCACGGCGTCGGGATGCCGCACGCCGGCGATGACCTGCCAGCCCTCGGCCACATATTGGCGCACATATTCGAGCCCGAGGCCGCGATTGGCGCCGGTGACGAGGACACATGGCATGGCCGCACTCCCGTTCCTCCCGATGAGGCGAACGACCCCACTCTACCCCGGAACGGCGCCCTTGCCAGCCATCTCATTCCGGGCGCCCGTAGCCGCCGCCGCCGGGGGTTTCGATGACGAGACGGTCGCCCGGCGCCAGCGCCGTGCGGTCGGCGCCATCGAGCGTCTCGACGCGACCGTCGGCGCGGTATACGCGATTGCGTCCGCAGGCCCCCGGCGCCCCGCCGTCGAGCCCCGGCGGCGGGATCCCGCGATGCCCGGAGAGGATGTTCACGTCCATCGCCTCGAGAAAGGTGATCTCGCGGACGACGCCGTCGCCGCCGCGCCAGCGTCCCGCCCCGCCCGAGCCTTCGCGGACGGCGAAGCGCTCGATGCGTACCGGATGGCGGGCCTCGAGCACCTCGGCATCGGTGAGCCGCGAATTGGTCATGTGCGTGTGCACCGCCGATGCGCCGTCGAATCCCGGTCCCGCGCCGGCGCCGCCGCAAAGCGTCTCGTAGTACTGGTGCACGGCATTGCCGAAGGTGAGGTTGTTCATCGTCCCCTGCGCCGCGGCAAGCGCGCCGGTGGCGAGGAAGAGCGCATTGGTAACCGCCTGGCTGGTTTCCACATTGCCCGCGACCACCGCCGCCGGCGGCCGGGGGTCGAGCAGCGAGCCCGCGGGCAGACGGATGATGATCGGCGCGAGACAGCCGTCGTTCAGGGGAATGTCCTCGCCGACGAGACAGCGGAAGACATAGAGCACCGCGGCGCGGGTGATCGCCCGCGGAGCGTTGAAATTTCCCGCATGCTGCGCACTGGTCCCGGTGAAATCGACGAGCACCGTGCGCGCGGCGCGATCGACGCGGATCGCCACCCGGATCGTCGCTCCGCAATCCATCGGATAGACGGCCTCGCCGTCGACGAGGCGGTCGATGACGCGGCGCACCGACTCCTCGGCATTGGCCCGCACATGCGCCATATAGGCGGCGACGGTCGCGGGCCCGAAGCTCTCGACGAGACGCGAAAGCTCGGCGACGCCGCGGGCGGTGGCGGCGAGCTGCGCCCTGAGATCGGCGATGTTCTGTTCGGGATTGCGCGCCGGCCAGGGTCCGGCGGCGAGAAGACGGCGCACCGTCTCTTCGGCGAACTCGCCGTCGCGCACGATCCGCGTCGGCGGGATGAGGATGCCCTCTTCCTCGATACGGATCGAATGCGACGGCATCGAGCCCGGGGCGATGCCGCCGATATCGGCATGGTGCCCACGCGCGGCGACGAAGAAGTCCGGCCGCGCACCCTCCTCCCCGCCGGGGTCCGGAAACACCGGCGTCACCACGGTGACGTCGGGGAGATGGGTGCCGCCGCCATAGGGATCGTTCATCATCACCGCATCGCCGGGGCGCAGGTCCCCGTCCATGGCGGCGAGCACAGCCTTCACGCTCTCCCCCATCGAGCCCAGATGCACCGGCATGTGCGGCGCGTTGGCGACGAGATTGCCGGCCGCGTCGAACACGGCGCAGGAGAAGTCGAGCCGTTCCTTCATGTTCACCGAGTGCGCGGTGCGCTCGAGCACCACGCCCATCTGCTCGGCGACGCTCATGAAGAGATTGTTGAAGACCTCGAGCAGCACCGGATCGGGCCGTTCGCCGGCGTCGATACGCCGTCTGCGTTGCGCCATGCGCCTGAGGACAAGGTCGTCGCGCGCTGTCCGCACCGCCTGCCAGCCGGGCTCGACGATGGTGGTCGCGATGCCTTCGAGGATGATCGCCGGACCCGCGACCGGCCGCTCGAGCGCGAGATCGCCGCGGGCATAGACCGGCGCCTGCCACTCCTTCCCGCCCGAATAGAGCGCACGCACGGCCAGCGGTTCGTGCGCACCCCCCTCGACGCGGGTCTCGAGGCTTGCCCGCTCGCCGGCGCCGATCGCCTCGACGCTTGCCGCCTCGACGATGACCGGCCTCTCGGCATCGATGAAGCCGAAAAGGCGCCGGTGCTCGTCCTCGAAGGCCCGTCGGGCACCGGCGACGCTGTCGAAAGGCACGAGAAGGCCGGTGTCGGTGCCGGCGTATCTGGCGTGCACCCGTCTGAGCGCGCGGATGGCCGCCGCGGCCACGCCCTGCGCCACGAGCGCCTTCCGGGCGCCGGCTTCGAGATCATCGAGCGCGGCGGCAATCGCTGCCTCATGCGCCGCGTCGAGCGGCACATCGAGCGTCCGCTTCTCGATCCTGCGCACCTCGGCAAGCCCGATGCCGAGCGCCGAGAGCACGCCGGCCATGGGGTGCACGAGGACGGTCTCGATGCCGAGCGCGTCGGCGACGAGACAGCCGTGCTGCCCGCCGGCGCCGCCGAAAACGACCAGCGCATAGCGCGTCACGTCATGGCCCCGCTCGATGGTGATCGCCTTGATCGCGCGCGCCATGTGCTCGACCGCGACGGTGATGAAGCCTTCCGCGATCGCCTGCGGGCTTTTCCGCTCCCCCGTCGCCGTCGCGATCTCGTCCTCCAGGGTCGCGAAGGCGGCGCGCACGGCGTCGAGATCGAGTGGCTGATCGCCCATGGGGCCGAAGACGGCGGGGAAGAAGTCGGGCTGCAGCTTGCCGAGCAGAAGATTGCAGTCGGTGATCGCGAGCGGGCCGCCATTGCGATAGGAGAGGGGCCCGGGAGCGGCACCCGCGGACTCGGGGCCGACGCGAAAGCGCAGGCCGTCGAAGCGGCAGACCGAGCCGCCGCCGGCGGCGACCGTGTGCACCGCCATCATCGGCACCTGCAGGCGCACGCCGGCGACCTCGGCGTCGAAGGTTCGCTCATAGGCGCCGGCGAAATGCGACACGTCGGTCGAAGTGCCGCCCATGTCGAAGCCGATGATATGCTCGAAGCCGGCGGCCCGGGCGGTCTCGACCGCGCCGACGACGCCGCCGGCGGGACCCGAGAGGATCGCGTCCTTGCCGCGAAAATGGCTCGCCGCGGCAAGCCCGCCCGAGGACTGCATGAAATAGAGCGGCGCCCGGCCGACGGCGTCCGACACGCGCGCCACATAACGGCGGAGAACAGGCGAGAGATAGGCGTCGGCAACCGTCGTCTGCCCGCGCGGCACGAGCTTCGCGAGCGGCGAGACCTCGTGACTCACGGACACCTGCGCAAAGCCCGCCGCGCGCGCCAGCGCTGCCGCCCGCTCCTCGTGCGCGGGATAGCGATAGCCGTGCAGAAAGGCGATCGCCACTGCCCCGAGGCCGGCCTCGCGGGCCGCATCGAGTTCCGCCCGGAGCGCCGCCTCGTCGAGCGGGCGAAGCACCGTGCCGTCGGCGGCGATCCGCTCGTCGACCTCCGCGACCCGCGCATAAAGCGGCGGCGGGCGCTCGATCCGGAGCGCAAAGAGCCGCGGGCGGTTCTGCTGCGCGATGACGAGCGCATCGCGAAAGCCGCGGGTGACGAGGAAAAGCGTCGGCGTGCCGCGGCGTTCGAGCAGCGCATTGGTGGCGACCGTGGTGCCCATCTTGATGGCCTCCACCCGACCCGCCGGGAAAGGCGCATCGGGATCGAGCCCCAGAACCCGCCGCATGCCCTCGACGGCGGCGTCGTCATAGCGGCCGGGCGCTTCCGAGAGCAGCTTGTGGGCGCTGAGGCGACCATCGGGATGACGCGCCACGATGTCGGTGAAGGTGCCGCCGCGATCGATCCAGAACTGCCAGCCCGCCATCGCCGCTCCCGGTCCCCCGGCCTAGTCCTGCGACGCGGCGCGGTCCCGCAGGCGATCGTCGAGCGTGAACACATCCTCATGGCGCAGGGCGAACTGCGTCCAGAAGGCGGCGAGCACCGGCACCGCGGCCCAGAAAAGGATCGCGCCCCCGTCTCCATAGGGATGCGCAAGCGTCTTGAGCGTCGAGGCGGTGCTGAAGGCGTGCACGAGAAAGAGCGCCAGATAGCTGTAGGTCCGGAGAAAGCCGAGCGCGAAGGCGAGGATGACGAGAAGCTCGACCGCACCCACGACCCAGGTCAGATGCTCGGCGAGCGGAATGCCGTAGAAATAGCCGAAGACGCCGGTGGCGTGCTCGGGACGGACGATCTTGTCGAGCGCCCAGACGGCCATGAAGGCCGCCAGCGCGAGCCGTTGCAGCAAGAGCGCCCAGGGTTTCCACCGATTCTCCGTTCCGGTCATGATCGCCTCCCTCCATGCGATGCCCGCTCCTTCCTTAGCGGCTTCCCCGGCGACGGTCCAGAACACCCGGGCCTGTCGCCCGGGAAAAGGGAATTTGCTTCTCTTCGCGGGCCGCCGCCGCTAGCCTAGGAGCATGGCGTTCTGGAACAAATTCATGCGTGCCGCGTCCGGTCTCATCCGGCGTATCAGCGGCAGCGACGGGGGCGAGGCCGCGACCAGACGGATCAGCTTCACCATCGGCGTCATCGCGCTTTCGGCCAAGATGGCGAAAGCCGACGGCACGGTGACCCCCGACGAGGTCGCCGCCTTTCGCGCCATCTTCGACGTGCCGCCGCAGGAGCTCAGGAACGTCGCCCGAGTCTACGACCTCGCCAAGCAGGACACCGCGGGGTTCGAGACCTACGCGCGGCAGTTGGCGCGGCTCTTCAGAAACCGGAAGGTGGTGCTCGAAGACCTCCTCGATGCCCTCTTCTACATCGCCAAGGCGGACGGCGAGGTGCATCCGAACGAGCTCGCCTTCCTGCGCCGCGTCGCCGAGATCTTCGGCTTCACGCCGGCCTGTTTCGAGCGCATCGCGGAGCGTCATATCGGGCCCGACCGCGCCAGTCCCTATACCATCCTCGGCATCGCGCCCGATACTCCGGACGAGGAGATCAAGGCCGCCTATCGGCGGCTGATCAAGGAGAACCATCCCGACCGCCTGATCGCCCAGGGCATGCCGCGCGAGTTCATCGCCGTCGCCAACGACCGTCTCGCCGCCATCAATGACGCCTATGACCGCATCCGGGCCCAGCGGGCGATGCTCAAGGAAAGCGCGGCCGCGGCGGGCAATGTCCCCTGACACGATGATCGAGCGCCCCTCCCCCAATCGCGGGCCGCGCCGGGGCGGGCGCAGGCCCGATCTCGTCATCCTGCATTATACCGGCATGAGGACGGCCGAGGCGGCGCTCGCGCGCCTGTGCGATCCCCGGGCCCGCGTGTCGGCGCATTATCTGATCGACGAGGCGGGGACGCTCTATCGCCTCGTCGACGAGGCCGCGCGCGCATGGCATGCCGGGCTGAGCGCGTGGGAGGGCGAGAGCGACGTCAACAGCCGCTCGATCGGCATCGAGCTTCATAATCCCGGCCATGAATTCGGCTACCGTCCCTTTCCCGAAGCGCAGATCGTGCGGCTGATCACGCTCCTGCGGCAGATCGTCTCGCGCCACGACATCCGCCCCTGGCACATCCTCGGTCATTCCGACGTCGCGCCCGGACGCAAGCAGGACCCGGGCGAGCTCTTTCCCTGGCAGCGGCTCGCCGCGGCGGGGCTCGGTCTCTGGCCGACCCCCGCTCCGGTCGCAGCCCCGCCGCCCATCGCGAAGGTTCAAGAGATGCTGCATCGCTTCGGCTACAGGATCCCGCGGCACGGCCGCGCGGACAAGGCGACGCGCACCGTCGTCGCCGCCTTCCAGCGCCATTGGCGCCCCCACATGATCGATGGGGTGGCGGATGGCGAAACCGTTGCCATATTAAGGGGCTTGCTGTCGGACATATCGGCGCGCGCGTCGGCCGACGACGGCCCGTCGACCATGCGCCAGGGAGACCGTGGATGACCCGTCCTTTTCTCGCCCTCCTGCGGCCTGTCCTGCTCCTTGCCGGGCTCGTTCCCGCCATTGCGGCGCCGGTGCGGGCGGCAAGCGACCTGCCGCGCACCGCGGACGTGATCGCGAACTGTCTCTCGAACCCCAGCCGCGACTGCGCGCTCGCCGCCGCCCTGATGGTGACCGCGGACGAAGAACTGGCGATCACGCAGGTGGACGACCTGATCGCCGTGGCGGAGACCTTCGCCCGTCTCGGCGATCCCGATCGCGCGCGGGCGACGATCGACCTCGCCGTGGAAGCGGCGCACAATATCGGACTCACGATCGCCACCGAGCAGAAGCTTTCGGAGATCGTCGGCACCATGGCCGAGATCGGCGAGACCGCGCGCGCGATCGCCATCGCCGAAGGCCTGGGCGATCGTTTCCGTCGCGCCAATGCACTCGGCGCCATCGCACTGGCCCGGGCCCGCACCGGCGATGTCGCCGGTGCGCAGGAAACGCTGGGCCGCATCAAGGTGCCCCTGCTCGCGCTCAAATACGCCGTCGAGATGACGGAAGAGATCGCCGAGAAGGGACAGGTCGACGATGCCGCGGCGGCGGCGCTCGAAGCACGCCTCGCCCAGGTCGACCACAGGCTCTTGCGTGCGCTCGGCTACACCCGGCTCGCGGTCCTCAAGGCGCGTCAGGGGGATATCGACGCCGCCCGCCGGCTGCGTGACACTGCGGCGGCGGAGCGCGACTATATTCTCGATACCGCCGACCGCGCCCGCCTCTTCGCCGGACTCGCCCGCGCCGCTCTGGCGCTCGGCGAGGCGGACGCCTATGCCGACGCCGTCTCACATGCGCGAGGCCTCGCGATGCGCGTGAATGCGGACTACGACCAGACCGTCGCCATCGCCGACGTGGTCGCCGCCCTCGCCGCCGGCGGCCGTGTCGAAGAGGCCGTGGACCTGGCCGAGCGCATCACCGATCTCCGCGCCCGGACCCGTCTCATCTCGGACCTTTCCCGACGCCGGGACGCCGCGCAAGCGGTCGTCCCCCTGGCGCAGCAGGTGCTCGCAGCCGCCGCGGCCGCGGAGTCGCGCTTCGAGCGCGATCGCGCCCGGCTCGCCGTGGCGAAGGCGCTGGCCGCGGTCGGCGCGGTGCCGCGGGCGGTCGAGGTGATCGCCGGGATCGAAAACGACGACGCCCAGGCGCAGGCGCTTGCCGCGCTCGCGCAAGAACTCGATTGAGCGATCAGCCGCGCACGTCTTCGGCCGAACGGAAATAGCGCACGACCTCGTCCGCGGCGGGCCGCGGGCGCTCGCTCGGCGCTGTCTTCTGGCGGCCGAAGAACAGGAAGCCGGCGATGCGATCCTCGCCCCGGAGTCCGAGGTGTCGCGCCACGCCGGGGCTGTAGGCGGGCCAGCCGGTCAGCCACTGGCCGACATGGCCGAGCAGATGCGCCGCCGTCAGCATCGCCATCCCCGCCGCTCCCGCCGACAGGCGCTGCTCCCATTCCGGGATCGGCTTCGCGTCGGAGGGCGTCGAGGCGAGCACCACGAGAACCGGGGCCTCGCAGGGAAAGCCCTCGAGGCTCCGTGCCACGGCCTCCGAGGGACTGGACTCCTCGGCGAGATAGGCGTCCCGGATCACGCGGCCGAAGGCCGCGCGCGCATCGCCCGTGAAGACGAAGAAGCGCCACGGCGCGAGCTTGCCGTGATCGGGGACGCGCCGCCCCGCGGCGAGAATCAGGGACAGCGTCTTCTCGTCGGGACCCGGCTCGCCCATCGCGCGTGTCTTCACCGAGCGTCGACTGAGCAGGGCGTCGATGGCCTGCGGGCAGGCGTGGTTGAGCGGCATCAAGACAATCCTTCTTCTCTTCATCGCATGCCATATGGTGCCCGGACTTGGCACCTTCCGGCGACAATGCAATAGTCGCGGCACGTTTTGCAAAGGAAGCCGACGATGACCCGCCTGCCTCTTCTCGCCGTCGCCCTGCTCATGCTCCCGGGCTGCTCGGACCCCAGTGCCGCAACATCCGAAGAAGAGAGCCCGGCGCAGGAGACTGCGACCACCGTACCGGCGAATGAACATGCGGCCGAAAGCGGCACGTTCGATCGCACCGCCGGTCTCCGGCTTCCCAGGGGCTTCCGGGCCACGGTTTTCGCCGACGATGTCGGCCATGCGCGCCATCTCGCGGTGCGCCCGGACGGGGTCGTCTACGCCGCCCTGCGGCGCCTGCATGCGGGCGCGGGGATCGTCGCCCTCGTCGACGAGGACGGCGACGGCGTGGCCGATCGCACGGTCTATTTCGGCGATCGCGCCGGCACCGGCCTCGCTTTGCACGCAGGATATCTCTACTTCAGCACCGACACCGAAATCCTGCGTTACGGGCTCGGGCCGGAGCCGGTGCCCGCCGGCGCGCCGGAGATCATCGTCTCGGGCTTTCCCGCTCAGCGCCAGCACGCCACCAAGCCGATGACCTTCGATGACGCCGGCAACATGTATGTCACCGTCGGTGCGCCCTCGAACGCCTGCCAGGTGCGCATGCGCACGCCGGGCAGCCCGGGGCGCGATCCCTGCCCGCAGCGCGAGCTTCAGGCCGGCATCTGGCGTTTCGACGCAGATCGGCGGGGACAGGTCCACGGCAAGGACGGCGAGCGCGTCGCCACCGGCATTCGCAACGGCCTTTCCATCGACTGGAATCACAGCGCCGGGGCGCTCTATTTCGCGACCCACGGGCGCGATCAGCTCGGACAGCTCTTCCCCGAATATTACAGCGCCGCCGAGAGCGCCGAATTGCCCGCCGAGGAATTTCACCGCGTCGTGCCCGGGGGGGATTACGGCTGGCCCTACACCTATTGGGACCCCATGCGAAAGGCGCGCATGCGGGCGCCGGAATATGGCGGCGACGGCAAGACCGAGGCCGGGACCGGCACCTACAGGGACCCGCTCGTCGCCTTTCCCGCGCACTGGGCGCCCAATGATCTCGTCTTCTACGAAGGCACGGCCTTTCCCGAGTTCTACCGCCACGGAGCCTTCATCGCCTTTCACGGCTCGTGGAACCGGGCACCCCTGCCGCAGGAAGGCTACAATGTGGCCTTCGTGCCGATGACCGCGACGGGCGCGGTCGCGGGCGACTGGCTCGTCTTCGCCGACGGCTTCAAGGGGCGCAAGGTGCTCGCAAGTCCGGGCGCCGCCGCGCATCGTCCGAGCGGGCTCGCGATCGGCCCCGATGGCGCGCTCTATGTCGCCGACGACAAGGGCGGGCGCATCTGGAAGATCCGCTACAGCGGGACGTGAGGCGCAGCTTGCGGCGGTGGTGGCGGACCCGTCGGTGCGGCGCGCTCCTGACACTCCTTCTCGGCCCGCCCGCGAGCGCCGTCGCGGCACCGCTTGAAGAGATCGTGGTCAGCACCGCGCGGCTGTCCGAGCCGGCGGCGCATGAGGCCTATGCGGTGACGCGGCTGTCCGCCGCCGATCTCGCGGCGCGCCCGCAGGCGCGTCTCGACGCCATTCTCACCGCCCTGCCGGGGGTTTCGCTCTTCCGTCGCGCGGACTCGCGCGTGGCCCATCCGACGACCCAAGGGGTGACCCTGCGCGGCATCGGCCCGAACGGTGCCGGGCGGGCGCTGGTGCTCCTCGACGGTGTGCCCTTGAACGACCCTTTCGGGGGCTGGGTCGCCTGGTCGGCGATCGACACCGGGAGCCTGGCCGCGGTCGAGATCCGTCGCGGCAGCGGCACCGGCGCCTTCGCAAGTCAGGCGCTCACCGGAACCGTCGTACTCGAGACGCGCCGCCCCGACGGGCGCGCGTTCCGTGGGCGTGTCCGCACCGACAGCGATGCGACGATCGATGTCGCGGGCGCCGTCGGCGCGCCGATCGGTCGCACGCGGCTTCTTCTCACGGGCCAGTATTTCGACAGCGACGGCTTCATGCCCGTTCCCCGCGCGCAACGCGGGCCCGTCGATGCGGCTGCCGCGAGCCGTGCCAGCCACGCCGCCCTTCTCGGCGAAAGCGAACTGGGCGATTCCCTCACTCTCGTCACGCGCCTCGCCTGGTTCGGCGAACGCCGGACCAATGGCACGCCGCTGGCACGCAACGCGACCGACGGCATCGACGCTTCGTTGCGGCTTGTCGCCGATCATGCACGTGCCGGTCCGAGCTACACGCTCACCCTTTATGGCAGCGACCGCGATTTCTCGAATCTTTTCACCGCCGTCGACGCCGCCCGCACAGGCGAGCGCCCGGTACTCGATCAGTTCGCCGTCCCCTCGCGCGGCGCCGGCATGAGCGCAAGCGTGCGCTGGCCGCTCCTTGCCGCCGACACGCTCGAGATCGGTGCCGATTGGCGCCGCCTTGAAGGGACGACGAACGAGCGCTTCCGCAATCTCGGAGCCGGCTTCACGCGTCTGCGCAGGGCCGGCGGCGACGAGCGCTTCCTCGGCCTTTGGGCCGACTATGCCGGCACGCTCGCGCCCGGAACGGTCTGGACCGCCGCCCTTCGTCTCGATCGCTGGCGGGCATTCAACGGCCTGCGCAGAGAGAGCGATCTCGCCTCGGGCGCCATCCTGCGCGACGACGCGATCGCCGATCGCGCCGGAACGCTCGTCAATGGCCGTGTCGGACTGCGTACCGGGCTGAGCGACGCCGTATATCTGCGTCTCGCCGCCTATTCCGGCTTTCGCCTGCCCACGATCAACGAATTCTACCGACCGTTCCGGGTCGGCAACGACATCACCGAGGCCAATCCGGCGCTCGATCCGGAGCGGCTCTACGGCTATGAGGCCGGCCTGCGCTACGACCCCGCGCCGCCCCTTCATCTCGGCATCGACGTCTATCGCAATCGGCTCGAGAACGCCGTCGGCAACATCACCCTGGCCGAAGGGCCGGGCGTCTTCCCGCCCACCGGCTTCGTCCCCGCCGGCGGCAGCCTGCGCCAGCGCCACAATATCGACCGGGTCCGGGCCCAGGGAATCGAGAGCGAAGCCCGGCTCGCGCTCGGTCCCGCGGTGGCGCTCGTCTTCCGGCATCTTTATTCACGCACCCGCGTGCGGCGCAATGCGGCGGCGCCGGCGCTCGTCGGCAAGCGTCTGCCGCAGAGCCCGAAGCAGACGTTGAGCCTCTCCGTGCAGCTTGCGCCGGGCGCGGACCTGCGCATCGCACTTTGGGGCCGTTACGTCTCCGACCAGTTCGAGGATGATCGCAACAGCCGCAAGCTGCCCTCTTATGCGACACTCGACCTCTCGGCCTCCTGGCGGTTTGCCCCCGCTTTTACGCTCCGGCTCGCGGCGGAAAACCTGCTCGACGCCACGGTCGTCAACCGCATCACCGGCGACGGGCGCGTGACGCGCGCCCGATCGCGGCGACTGAGCGGCGGCCTCGCCTACGCCTTTTGAGCATCGGAACGACCCGAACGGCATGGTTGTAAGAATATCTTACTATCAAATGAAAGCATCTTTACGCAATTTTTCATCACAAAAAGTGTTGACAGAGAAATTTTATAGCATAGACTGACGACGTTGCACTGCGTGTGTAACTGCGGTCCCGATGCGAGCAGACGCTTGCGGCTGTGATTGCGATCCCGGCTTCAGGCGTCGAGCATTCCCCAACCCTGGCCCGCCGTGCTCTCACGGCGGGCCCTTTTCCTGCCGCGGCTCCGGGCGATGAGCGCCGCCCGACAGCCGCGCCGCACGCGCGTCGGCCACCGGCCGGCGAAGGCTCTTGCCGCGGCGGATATCTGCTTATACAATCCCGATATATATCACGACGATATGCGAGGGAGAGCTTCAATGACCAGACTGCGTCTCAGCATTGCCGTCCTCGCGGCGGCGCTCTTCGCCGGTTCGGCGGCGGTCGCGGCGCCGGTGCCGCAATCGCGCGACGTGCCGGCGTTCAGGAAGATCGAGATCAATGGCGGCATGGATGCGACGGTCACCGTCGGCGCGCCGCAAGCGGTCACCATCCATGCCGATGCCGACGATCAGGAGCGCATCAAGACCAAGGTCCGCGGCGACACCCTGATCATCAAGATGAAAGGGCGCTTCCACAATACCCGCGGTATCCGTGCCGAGATCAGCGTGCCGGCGCTCGAGGGCTTCGCCATCAACGGCTCGAGCGACGCCAGTGTCACCGGCGTCGAGGCGAAGCGCTTCGACATCGTGATCAACGGCTCGGGCGATATCGCGATCTCGGGGCATGCCGGCAGGTGCCGGGTCGAGATCAACGGTTCGGGCGACATATCCGCCCGCGCCTTCCGATGCAACGACGTCGCGGTGGAGATTTCCGGCTCCGGCGACGCGGAGGTTTCCGCGTCCGGCAGGCTCGATGTCGAGATCTCGGGCTCGGGCGATGTCGATGCCTGGGGCGCGCCCAAGGTCGAGCGGATCTCGATCTCGGGCTCGGGCGATTTCACGGCGCATCACTGATTGCCGCGAAGACGCCGGATTTCGACCTCTTTCGAGACAAATTGCGGAGCGACGAACAGCCTGTTGGCCCCACTCCGGCCCGGCCGCATCGGTTCAGGGATCCCCCCAATCCCCCACTCCCCCACCTGAACCCGCGACCGGGTCCTTCTTTTCGTGCCTGTCGTGAACTCTCTGCACCCCCTTGAGACGATGCGCGTTTGCCGCCACACTCGCGCCGAACTCGCCCGCTTTTCAAAGGAGCCGCCGATGCGACTTTACGAGCTTTGCGGGGCCGATCGCGACCTGCGCTTCTCGCCCTTCGTGTGGCGGGTTCTGCTCGCGCTGGCGCACAAGGGAATCGAGGTCGAGCGCGTGCCCTGCCGCTTTCTCGAGAAGGACGCGTTCGCGCCGTCGGGCTCGAAGACGGTTCCGGTGCTCGAGGACGACGGCACCTGGGTCGCCGACAGCTGGAAGATCGTCCGCCATCTCGAGGACCGCTATCCCGATCGTCCATCGCTCTTCGGCGGTGCCGCCGGCAGGGCCCTGACCCGCTTCGTCACCCACTGGGCGGATCGCATCGTGCTCGCCGGGCTCTTTCCGATGATCGCCGCCGATGTCTGCGATTGCCTCGACGAGCCGGACAGGAGCTATTTCCGCAGCAGCCGCGAGAAGCGCCTGGGGCAGGACCTCTATGCCCTGCGCGAGGAACGCGAAAGCCGCCTCGCCCCTTTCCGTGCCGCCCTCGCCCCCATGCGGGCGCAGCTCGCGGAGCAGCCCTTTCTCTGCGGCGACGCCCCGGCCCATGCCGACTATGCCGTCGCCGGCTGCTTCATCTGGTGTCGCGGCGTCTCGCCCCTCGAGGTGCTCGAGCTCGACGACCCCATCCACGCCTGGCGCGAGCGCATGCTCGATCTCTTCGACGGCCTCGCGCGCAAGGCCAAACGCGCATACTGACCCCTTCACCTCGAAGGATCATTGGCGTATGACTCGGGCGCCCGCACCGATCGGTCGCCCGGGTGTCCAGGATCATGAAAGGGTGAGACCGTGACCGCAGTCCCGATGCTCGAAGCCCGTTCCCTTGTCCGCCGCTTCGGCCCCATCACGGCCGTCGACGACATCTCCTTTGCCGTCGGCAGGGGGGAGGTTCTGGGCCTGCTGGGACCCAATGGCGCGGGCAAGACGACAACCATGAAAATGCTCACCGGATTCCTGCCGCCGACATCCGGCTCCGCCTTCGTCCGCGGCCATAACGTGACCGAAGCGCCGGTCGCCGCGCGCCGCCATCTCGGCTATCTGCCCGAGGGCGCGCCGCTCTATGACGACATGACCCCACTCGGCTTTCTCCACTTCATTGCCGAGGCCCGCGGCCTCAGGGAGGAGGCCGGCCGGAAGGCGATCCGGAGGAGTGCGGCGGTCCTGCATCTCGAGCCGGTGCTCGATCAGCCGATCGAGACCCTGTCGAAGGGCTACCGCCGCCGCGTGGCGCTGGCGCAGGCCATCCTTCACGATCCCGACGTGCTCATTCTCGACGAGCCCACCGACGGCCTCGACCCCAATCAGAAGCACGAGGTGCGGCGGCTCATGGAGCGCATGGCGCCGACCAAGGCGATCATCGTCTCGACACACATTCTCGAGGAGGTCGAGGCCTTCTGCACCCGCGTCGTCATCATCGATCGCGGCCGCATCGTCGCCGACGGCACGCCCGCGGAGCTGAAGGCGCGCTCGCGCTACGCCGGCGCGGTCACCCTGGAGCTCGATCGCGACGCGGCCACCGGCGCGGCCGACCTCCTGACGGCGTTGCCGCTCGCCAACGGCGTCGAGATTCGCGCCGA
>CAZAEP010000021.1:0-18092 GCA_964484045.1 uncultured Sphingomonadales bacterium | reverse complement strand
ACTGGGCGCGGCGACCGCGCGCCGCTTCGCCGGCGCCGGGATGAAGGTGACGATCTTCGATCGTGACGCCGCGCAGGGCCAGGCGCTCGCCGAGTCCATCGGCGGCCTCTTCTTCGCCGTCGACGTGACCGGGGAAGAGGCGGTGGCGGACGCACTCGATGCCGCGGCAAGCGCGCACGGTGTCGCCCGCGTGCTGGTCAATTGCGCCGGCATCGGACCGGCGGCGAAGACCGTCAGCCGCGGCGAGCCGCATCCCTATGATCTCTTTCAGAAGGTGATCGCGGTCAATCTCGTCGGCAGCTTCAACTGCATCCGCCTCGTCGCCGCGCGGCTCGTCGCCGCCGAGCCCGTCGGCGAGGAGCGGGGCGTGGTCATCAACACCGCGTCGGTGGCCGCCTTCGACGGCCAGATCGGCCAGGCCGCCTATGCGGCCTCCAAGGGCGGCATCGTCGGCATGACCCTGCCCATTGCGCGCGATCTCGCCGACAAGCGGATCCGCGTCATGACCATCGCCCCGGGGCTTTTCGCGACGCCGCTTCTCATGGGACTGCCGGCGGAGGTGCGCGAGAGCCTCGCCCGCTCGGTGCCGCACCCGCACCGGCTCGGCGATCCCAGCGAATACGCCGCACTGGCGCAGCACATCGTCGAGAATCCGATGCTCAACGGCGAGACCATCCGGCTCGACGGCGCTATCCGCATGGCCCCGCGCTGAGGGCGACCACGCCGGGGAGGCGCATGCCCGCAGGAAGGGCGGCCGCGGACGTTCCGGGAAGGCCGGCGGCGGCTATTCGAGGCCGCGAAAGAGCCCGGCGTGGAACAGCAGCGGCCGGCCGGGCCGGGTCTGGAAACGTTCGACGCGGCCGACGAGGATGGCGTGATCGCCCCCCGGATGGACCGCTTCGCGGCGGCATTCGAAGACCGCGAGCGCGGCGCTCAGATAGGGTACGCCGCCCAGGCCTTGCGCCACCTCGACGCCCTCGAAGCGATCCCCCGCCGGCCAGGAAAAGGCCCGCGCCAGGGGCTCCTGATGCTCGGCCAGGATGCTGATCGCGAAATGCGGCGCGTCGAGAAAGGCGGGGGCCGTTCGCGCCCGCCGCGCGATGCTCCACAGGACGAGCGGCGGCTCGAGGCTCACCGAGGCGAAGCTGTTGATGGTGATGCCGTGCGGCGCGCCGGCCGGATCGCGGGTGGTGGCCACCGCGACCCCGGTGGGAAAGCGCCCCAAGGCCTCGCGAAAGGCGCGGCGGTCGTGATCGACCGCCCGGCCCTCCCCGGCCCTGAAGCCCCAGGTGCGAAAGGCGGCGCTCCGGCTCATCTGTCCGCTGTCGTCCCTCACTCCCGATGGTCGCCGGGTGCCGCGTCCTTCGCGGTGAGGCTCGTATAGACGGCCGCGAGGAACGCCGCGGGCTTGATGAAGCCTGCACCCCATGTGGCGTCATGGTCCGCCATCGGTTTCGCGGCGATCACCTCTTCCCGGGTCCTGCCGGCGTCGATGAGCGCCTGCACGCGGTCGCGCGCGGTCTCGAGCATCCGGAGATAGGATTCGAGCTTGTCGCGCTTCGCCAGCGGGCCGTGGCCGCCGATGAAGACGGTGTCGGGACCGGTGATCCCGAGCACCGCTTTCACACCGGCGATGACACCGAGAAGATTGCCTCCCGACTCGATGTCGATGAAGGGATAGCGGTCGACGAAGAAAAGGTCGCCCATGTGAACGACGTTGCTTTCGGTGAAATAGACCACCGAATCGCCGTCGGTGTGGGCGTGCGGGACATGCACCACATGGGTGGTCTCGCCGACATGAAAGGAGAGCTCGTCATTGTAGGTGATGACCGGCAGCGCCGCCGTCGGCCGGGCGTCGGTGTTGCGCGCCGGGTTGGCGAAATGCTGCGGCGTCGAAAGGCGCCTGTAGACATTGTCGTGGGCGACGATGACGACCCCCGCTTCACCGAAATTCTCGTTGCCGCCGGTGTGATCCCCGTGCCAGTGGGTGTTGAGGAGAAAGCGGATCGGCTGATCGCTGATGGCCTTGATGGCGGTGCGGATCTTCTCGCTCAGGGGCGCGAACTGATCGTCGATCAGGATCACCCCGTCGTCGGTCCTGAGCACGCCGATATTGCCGCCGGCGCCGAAGAGGACATAGACCTGTCCGCCGGCATGCTCGGTACGGATGTCGACGCCGGAAAGATCCCGCTGCGCCGCCGCCGGTTGGGCGAGGACGAAGGCGCCGAGAAGACCGGCCGCTGCGATATGTCTCATGAGGAGGGTCCTTTTCCCGGAAGCGAGTCCATGCCGGCGATTGTGGCGGTCCCGCCCGCGCTTGGCAAGGACGGCAAGGGGGCTCAGTCGGCGCCGGTCTTTTTCCCCGCGGGCGTCTCGCGCGGGCCGTAGAGACCTTCGAGAAGGTCGCGATAGGCTTCGGTGATGACATGGCGCCGCACCTTGAGCGTCGGCGTCATCTGCTCGTTCTCGATGGTGAAGGGCGCCGGCGCGACGGCGAAGCGACGCACGCGCTCGACCGGGCTCAGGCGCGTGTTGACGCGCGCCACCACCGGGTCGAGCGCCGCCTTGAGGTCGGGATCGGCGGCGAGCGTCTCGAGGTCGCCCGGCTTGCCCGCCGCCCGCGCCCAGCTCGCCAGCCATTCGGCATCGGGGACCACGAGGGCGACGAGATAGGGCTTGCGGTCGCCGTAGATCATCACCTGCGCGATCTCGGGCTCGAGCGCGAGCATGCCCTCGATGCGCTGCGGCGAGACGTTCTCCCCCTTGTCGGAGACGATGATGTCCTTCTTGCGGTCGGTGATCACGAGATGGCCGTCCTCGTCGAGATGACCGATGTCGCCGGTGTGCAGCCAGCCGTCGCGGATCGTCTCCGCCGTCGCCCGCGGATCATGCCAGTAGCCGTTCATCACCAGTTCGCCGCGCACCAGGATCTCGCCGTCCCCGGCGATCCGGACCTCGACGCCTCTGAGCGGGGGGCCGACGGTATCCACCTTGGCGCCCGTCAGGCGATTGACCGAGATGATCGGCGATGCCTCGGTCTGTCCGTAGCCCTGCAGGAGCGGCAGGCCGAGGCCCATGAAGAAGGCGCCGACATCGGGGTTGAGCGGCGCCCCGCCCGAGACCATGGCAAGGACACGGCCGCCGAAGCCCCTGCGCACCTTCGCCCGCACGAGGAGGTCGAGAAGCCGGTTTTCCAGACGCTCCCTCATGCTCAGGGGCGGACCGCCGCGGGCGCGCCGGGAGCCGAGCTCGAGCGCCCGTTCGAACAGCGTCTTCCCGAGACCCCCGTCCTTGTTCACCTGCCGCAGAACGCGGGTGCGCAGCATCTCGAACAGCCGCGGCACCACGACCATCACCGTGGGGCGCATCTCGCGCATGTTCGGCGCCAGCTTGTCGATGCCTTCGGCATAGGCGATCTCGGCGCCGATGGCGACCGGCAGCATCTGCCCCGCGGTGTGCTCGTAGGCGTGGCTCAGGGGCAGGAAGGACAGGAAGCGATGGCCGTCGAGGCCGATCTCCGCGAGCACGTCGATGCCGCCGGCGCAGTTCGACAGGATGGCCCCGTGGCTGATCATCACGCCCTTGGGGGCGCCCCCGGTTCCCGAGGTGTAGATGAGGCAGGCGACATCCCGCCGGTCCAGTTCCGCCGCGCTCTTGTGCAGGAGATCGCGGCCGTCGCCATGTGCCGCGAGACAGTCGTCCCAGAGATGAATCTCGGCATTGATGCTCTGCCTGAGCCGGGGCTCCTCGATGGCGATCACCTGGCGCAGGGCGTCGGACTGGTGCGCCGCGGGCAGGAAGGACCGGGCGAGCCGGGCGGTCGAGACGATCGCCGCCCGGGCGCCGCTGTTCTCCAGGATGTGGAGATGATCGCGCGGCGTGTTCGTGACATAGGCGGGAACGGTGATCCCCCCGGCGGCCATGATGGCGAAGTCGGCGATCAGCCATTCGGGGCGATTCTCCGAAACCAGGACGACCCGGTCGCCGCGGGCGACGCCCAGCGCCACGAGGGCGCTGGCGAGTTGCGCCACTTTCGCCGCGGTCTCTTCCCAGGAGAGCGGTCGAAAGCGGCCCTCGCGCCTCGCCCAGAGAAACCTGCGCTGCGGATGGCGCTCCGCGCGCTCGAGAAACATCTGCACCAGATTGCTGCACTCGTCGGGATGGCGTGTCACCGCGGTCCGGCCCCTCGCTGCTCGATTCCACAGCGCCGCATCTGGGCATAAAACGCGATCCACGGCAATCCCATGCGCCGGCGGGAGGCCACGGATCAGAAGCGAAAGACCGACTGGAGATAGAGAAAGTCGGCATTGCCGCCGACGCCGGGTCCGTTCGTTGCGGTGACGAAGCCGCCGGCCCGGAAGCGCGCATAGCCGAGTTCCAGATCCAGCCATGACCGCGGCGCGAGCCGTGCGATGAGATCGAGCTCGCGGCCGACGTCCCGGCCCGCGCGGCCGCCGGGGTCGCGGCGAATCGCGATGCCGCCGGCATTGTAGAGCGCGTCGGACGCCGCGGCGAGGGAGAAGTGGTGAAAGACGGCGAGCATGGTGAGGCGCGGCAGGGGTTTCACCATGAACCTTGCCGAGACGGCGGCGATATTCTGTCGCGCGACGAGATCCATGGCGCCGAAATAGGCGTGCGCCAGCGGGAAGAGCTGCTGGAAGGTGCGGGCCCTGGCGTCGCCGGGGTCGTTGTCGCCGCTGGCGCGGTCGTAATGGATCCAGAGCGTCGCCGGCCGGGGAAGAAGCGCCGCCAGATCGGCGCCGAGTCCGACCGTCAACGAGCTGGCGTGAAAATCGAGGCCCTTCAGCGTACCGGTCTGGAGCATGTCCTCGGTTTCCCACAGCAGCGGCCCGAGCCGCCCCTTGCCGTGGATGCCGAAGGTCCAGAAATTGCTTCCGGCACCGGCCTGCGGGTCGGTGTCGAGATTGAGCGCATAGGCCTCGAGGGTCTGGCCCGGAAGGCCCGTCCAGGAGGCGTAGACGCCCGAGAAGTCGGTGCGGCCGTTGCGGTCGCGATCGCGCGCCCGGATGACGCGCGGATTGGTGAACCAGACGTCGATGGCGAAGCGCGCGGTCCGGTAGCCGCCGCGGATGCCGTCGAAATTGCGCCGGGTATTGCCCCAGTTGAGCGGCGAGACGAGGCGCTGCGCGCCGAACAGCAGTTCCTGGCGTCCGCCGCGCAGAAAGACGCGGCCTCCGGCGAGCGGGGCGGCGATCTCGCCGAAACCGTTGAGGATGTCGCCGCGCACCACCTCGATGCCGCGGGGCGGCAGGCGGCCCCCCGACTTGCGGGCATCGATGATCTCGACATAGCCGCGCAGATATCGCCCGATCCGGGCGTCGGCATAGGCGCGCATGCGGGTGAGGAGAAATTCGTCGTCCCGGCCATCGAGACGCGTGCTGCCGATGCCGTCCTCATTGTGATAGCGCAGGCGCAGCTCGCCGCCGAGGGCGAGCGCCGCCCATGTGGAGAGCGGAATCGCTTTCAGCCGGTCGGTCACGCGGCGAACGCCGTCACGCGGATCGGCCCTGTCCGGTCCCTCCGGGCAGGGCTCGTCGAGATAGGAAAAACGATTGTCGTAGAAGACGCCCCCGTAGGCCGCGGCCACCGCGCCCGCCGCCGGGCAGGGCTCCGCCGTTTCGTCGGCCCGGGCGGCGAGGTCCGGCCACAGACAGAGCAGCAGGGCCGGCAACAGGCTCCGGGTCATCAAGGCCGTCCGCACGAGAGAGGGGGAAAGGACCGGCATCAGGCGGCACGCATGCCGTTGATGAAGGACTCCACTTGCGCGCCGAGATCGCCGGCGAGCCGCGTCAGACCGGTTGCCGCCGACCGCATCTGCTCGGCTGCGCCGCCGGTCTCGGCGGCGAGACCGGCGACCGCGGAGATCTCCTCCGACACGCGCCTCGTCCCCGCCGCGGCGCCCTGCACATTGT
This sequence comes from uncultured Sphingomonadales bacterium, assembly GCA_964484045.1. Lineage (GTDB taxonomy): Bacteria > Pseudomonadota > Alphaproteobacteria > Sphingomonadales > Rhodothalassiaceae > J134. The sequence continues at coordinate 12,159 of CAZAEP010000021.1, read as the reverse complement.
GCGCGATCTCCTTCGTGGCGCCGTCCTGCTGCTCGACCGCGGCGGCGATCGTGGCCGTGGTTTCGCTCACCTTGGCGATCACCTCGTTCATGTGCCCCATGGTCTCGAGCGCTTCGCCGCTGGCCTTCTGGATATCGGCGATGAGACCGCCGATCTCGTCGATCGCCTTGTGCGTCTGGCTGGCCAGCGACTTGACCTCGCTCGCCACCACGGCGAATCCCTTGCCGGCCTCGCCGGCCCGCGCCGCCTCGATCGTCGCGTTGAGCGCCAGCAGGTTGGTCTGTTCCGCGATATCGGTGATGAGATTGACGATCTCGCCCATGCGGTCGGCCGAGAGCGACAGGGACGTCACCTTGTCGCTGCTGAGCCGGACCTCGTCGACCGCCGACCGCGTCACCGCATTGGCGGCATCGACCTGGCGCCCGATCTCGGCGATCGATGCAGTGAGCTCCTCCGCCGCCCGGGCGACGGTGGCGACATTGGCCGACGCCGTGGAGCCGGCATCGGCGACGACCTCCGACCGTCCGGCCGCGTCCTCGGCCATGCCGAGAAGGGCCTCGGACGTGGCCGTCAGCTCGCTCGACGATTCGCCGAGACTCTGCAGCACGCCGCGGATCCGGTCCTCGAATTCGCCCACCAGCCGTTCGAGGCTCTCGGCACGGGCACGGGCGGCGGCGGCCTCCTCGCGCTCGCGTTCGAGCCGCGCGGTTTCCTCCTCATGCCGGGCGGCCTCCTGACGCCTGAGTTCGGCATCGGCCCTCTTGGCGTCGCTCTCGGCCGCCTCGCGGGCGATCGCGTTGTCCTTGAATACGGCCACCGTCTCGGCCATCTCCCCGATCTCGTCGCCGCGGTCGAGGCCGGGGATCTCGATGTCATGACGTCCTGACGCCAGCTCGGCCATCACCGCGCGCAGGGCCGCCATCGGGCGGGTGATGCTGCGGGTGATGACGAGCGCGACCGCACCGGCCACCGCCAGGGTGGCGGCGATCAGGGCGATCATCGACCACAGGACGTCGCGGCGCGTCTTCTGGGCGCGCGCCATGAATTCGTCCGACTTGTTGCGCGCGAAGGCGATCACCCCGTCCATCGCCCTGGCGAGAGCGTCGAGCTGCCTTTCCTCGCGTTCGCGAAGGGCTGCAAGCTGCCCCGCGTCCGCCCCGTCGCGCATCTCCCTCATGATCTCCCCACGCCCCCCGTGCCAGGTCCGGAACAGCGTTCTGGCCGCTTCGATCTGGCGCGGGTCGCCGAGAAACCGCTCGCGGATGAGGTCGAAACGCTCGGCGATCATGGCGTCGATGCGCGCGGTCTCGTCGTCGATCCGCGCCAGATCCGCAGCCGACGCGTCGGCTGCGAGACGGGACAGAAGACCGTCGATCGAAAGCACGCCGTTGCGGATATCGAGCGCCGCATTGCTGACCGCCATCGGGTGCCGGTAGAGCTTCTCGGTGAGCGCCGCGAGGACCGCATTCTCGCGCAGGGCGAAAAGTCCCAGAAGCCCGATCAGGACCCCGATCAGAGAAAAGCCGAGCAGCAGGCGTACACCAAAACGCAGATTTCTCATGACCCCGGATACCCCCATAAGCTGTATAAACGAAGCGCTGATTCTGATAGGTAGCAATCGTCATGGGCGAGTCTTAATAAATTCCTTCTCGTATTGAGAATTATATCGGCGAAACCGGAGAGGCCGCCGGAACCGTCCGGAAGCGGGCGGCGGCTGATGTCTCCACAGCGCTCGATTTGCGATTCCGGGGCGGTCGCCGGGATCGCTTGCATCGCGGAGGCTTCAGCGGCATGCCGGCGCCGGCCGATGGCGCGAGGGCCCCCGGTCGGGGAAGCGCCGACGGGACGGCCCGATGATCACGGAAATGTGAACGGCCGTCCTGTCACGGTCGGTGTCGCAGCGGCGAGAATCGGTTCCGGCATGCGGCGAGCCTCGCGCCGGCGCGTTGCGGGACCCGACCGGAGAATTCGGTGGTTTTGATTTCGAGAAATCCGTATGCTGCCGACGCGTTGTTTGAACGCATGGGGGGTCTTTTCGAGACCTCGAGCGCTGAGCGAAGGGCACCATGAGCGAAGAGAGACGAAAAGACGATCGCTTGAGCGTCAATTGGCGGGCAAGCATTACACTGGAAGACGACCGCAGCTTCGTTGCGCGGATTGCCGACGTGTCGCTCGCGGGGACCTTGGTCGAGTGTGCCGCGCCGGTTCGCACCGGCGATGAAGTGCTGCTCTCGATCCCGTCACTCGGCGAGTTCGCAGGCCGCGTGCAGTGGACCCGCGACGGCGCCTTCGGACTCGCCCTGCAGGCGGGGCCGCAGCTCTTCCTGAGGGAGGTCGCCGAGGCGCCGGAGCGGCATCCCGGGCTGGAGACGGCTCCCGACCCCGCCGGCGAGAACGGCGAGACCTGAGCGGAGCGGTCGCGGCGACGATGCCCGCACGGGCGCGGTCGGCTGCGCTCACACCTCTCCGATCCGCGCCATGCCGCGGGCCCTGTGATAATAGCCGTTCGAGAAACCGATCCCGGGCAGCAGGCGCGCGAGACGATCCGCGGCGTCTTCGGCGGCGAGCGCGCGGTCGAGGACGGCGCGAAACAGGGTCGCCACCTCGACCATGTCGACACTGTGCGGCGAGAGGCGGAAGCGCCGGACCCCGAGAGCGACGAGCTCGGCGAGCTCGGGGAGCAGCCGGCAGTAGCTGTAGGACAGGGTCTGGATGCCGTTGACGGCGAGGAAGGGCTCGCCGCTCAGGGTCTCGACCGCCATTCCGTCGGCATCCTCGCCGCAGACGAAGCGGCAATTGTCCTTGGCCAGCCCATGCGCCCGGGCATGGTAGCAGCGCGCCGACAGTGCAAGCGGCATGCGTCCGAAGACCTGCACCTCGATCTCCGCAAGCCCGGTGGCGGCGAGCGCGGCGATGGTCCCGCGATCGAGCTCGGGCGGCAGGCAGACGCGCACGGCGCCGTTTTCCGCCAGCGCCTCGAGCGTTCCCTCGTTATAGACATTGATGAACGGACCGACCATGTGCGGGCGCCCGCCGAGCACCGCCAGCGCCGCGGTGTCGTTGGCCTCGACGAGTCCGTCGGCGTCGCGCACCAGGGCCTCCATGGCGGCGACCTCGCGGGCGTCGCCCGGCATCGCCAGGGTGGAGAGGACGACCTCCTTGCCGGCAGCCGCCAGCGTCTCCGCCGCCTCGGCGAGCGCCGCGGCAAGAAGCGGCGCGCGCTTGGCGCACACCACCTCGCCGACATGCACGGTCTCGATCGCCGGGGTCTCGGCGATGCGGGCATAGAAGGCCCGCACCGTCTCCGCCGGCCAGTTGAAGAGCAAGGGTCCGAGCGTCAGCGTGCCGGACCCGGGCGCGCATTTCTCCCCCGTCATCTCCACCCCTTTCGATAGACGCCCACGGTCTCGCGCCCGCCCTCGCTGAGCGCGCGCAGGGCGGCCGCGTCCGGAACGTCCCCCGCGGCGACCGCATCGACCGCCGCGCGGATCGCCGCGATGACCTTGCCGATATAGGCGCGGCCGCGTTGCCGGCCCTCGATCTTGACCGCGCGGACGCCGGCGGCCAGAAGCTCGGGCAGCATCTCGACGGCGTTGAGGCTCGTCGGTTCCTCGAAGAGATAGCTCGCGCTGCCGCGGGCGACGAAGCGCCCCTTGCACAGGGTCGGATAGCCCGCCGGCTCGTGCGCCGCGAAGCGATTGATGGTGAGCCCGCCCAGCGTCGAGACCAGCGTTTCGCCCTCCTCGTGATAGCGCACCGCGCTCGCCGGCGAGCAGACGCCGTTCATGTTCGGCGACTCGCCGGTGACATAGGAAGAAAGCAGGCATCGCCCTTCGGCCATGACGCAGAGGCCGCCGAAGACGAAGACCTCGGTCTCGACATCGATCGCGCGCGTGACGGCGGCGATCTGCGGCAGGGTTAGGACGCGCGGCAGGACGACGCGCCTGATGCCGAAGCGCCGACCGTAAAAGGCGATCGCGGTGGCGTTCGAGGCCGAGGCCTGCACCGAGAGATGACGCCGCAGCTCGGGATGTGTCCGGTGCGCATAGGCGATGAGGCCGAGATCGGCGAGGATGACGGCGTCGGCGCCGGCGCGCGCGGCATCGTCGACGGCGCGGTGCCAGGGACCGGGATCGCCGGCACGCGGATAGGTGTTGATGGCGACGAACACCCTCGCGCCGTGATCATGGGCGAAGGCGATGCCGTCGACGAGCTCGTCATAGTCGAAATTGAGACCGGGAAAATTGCGCGCATTGGTCTCGTTGCGAAAGCCGAGATAGACGGCATCGGCGCCGGCGCGGACGGCGGTGCGCAAGGCCGCCGGCGTTCCCGCCGGGCAGACGATCTCGAGTCCTGCCGGGTCCGTCATCGTGCATTTTCCTCCCTGCCTGCGGCGACGCGGCCGAGCAGGCGCTCGATGCGGGCGAGATCGCGGGCGGCGGCGTTCGCCAGGCGAGCCGCCCGTTCGAGGCCGCGGCGCACGCGCGGGGTCAGCGCCGGCGGCAGCGGCAGAAAATCCGCCAGCGGATCGAGCTCGGCATCGTCGATGGCGTTGCGCAGCGCCAGCACGACCTCGGTGTCGCCCGCGAAACGCAGGCGACGCGAGAAGAACTGCGCATCGCCGTCGTCCGCGCCGATGAGCAGGTCGAACAGCGCGAGGAAGGGCCCGCGAATGCGGGCGCAGGCCGGCGGCGGCCCCTCGCGCGGAACGAGGCGGAGACGCGCGCCGCGGCGACTGCAGTGGAGCGCAAGGGCAAAGGGCATGTCGTCGGGCTCGATGAGCACCAGGCGCGCCTCTTCCCAGCCGAGGCGGGCGAGCAGATGCGGATGCCGGTGCAGCACGCGCCGCACCAGGCGATCGAGCGGCCATTGCGCCAGCGCCAGCGGCAGGCCGCGAAAGGGAAAGGCGGGGGATGGTCCAGGCGGTCTCACGAACAGCGACTCCCGTTCGGCGCGAGCGGCATGCCGGTCGCGCGCAATGTCCCAACATGCTTAGGCGCAGGTCGGAGCGGCGCACCTTGATGTGGATCAAACCGCGCGCCGGGCGGCGTCGGTGGTCAGGAAGAGCCGCGCCGGCGCCGGCGGAAGGCGGCGAGGCCGGCGGCGAATTCGGGGCTGTCATAGGCCGCGAGAAAGGCCTCGAGGCTCGCCGCGTCCTCGCCCTTTCCGGCCGCGGCGCGGGCGATGAAGGTCTTCATCGCGGCGATGCTCGCGGGCGCGCCGGAGATGATCTCGGCGCTCAGCCGTTCGGCCGCATCGGCGAGTTCGCCCGCGGCCACGCGCTCCTCGACGAGACCGATGCGCAGGGCCTCGGCGGCGTCGATGGTGCGCGCGGTGAAGACGAGGCGCTTGGTCTCGGCGACGCCGACGAGCGCGACGAGGCGCGCGAGATCGCTTTGCATATAGAGAAGCCCGAGCTTTGCCGGCGGCACCGCGAAGCGCGCCGTCGCGTCGGCGATCCTGAGATCGCAGGCCGCCGCCAGCGCGAGTCCGGCGCCCATGCACGGTCCGGAAATGACGGCCAGCGTCGGGCGCGGAAAGGCCGCCAGCATGTCGAGCGCCCGGCGCATCCGGTCGCGCCCCGCGCGGCGCAGCTCGCGATCGTCCGCCATGGCGGCGAATTCGGCAAGATCGGCGCCGGCGGAGAAGACGCCCGCCGCGGCGCTCTCGAGGCGCAGCAGGCGGAGGTCCATCGCCGCCGCCGCATCGAGGAGGTCGGCGAGTCGCGCCCACATGGCGCAGGTGAAGGCGTTCCTCTTCGCGCCGCGATCGAGGAGGATGCGCGCGACGGCGCCCTCGCGCACGAGACGAACGGCATCGCTCATGTGAAGGCCTCGAGCCCGGTGATGGCACGCCCGAGGATGAGCGCGTGGATGTCGTGCGTGCCCTCATAGGTGTTCACGGTCTCCAGATTCATCACATGGCGGATGACGTGATATTCGTCCGAGATGCCGTTGCCGCCGAGGATGTCGCGCGCCAGGCGGGCGATCTCGAGCGCCTTGCCGCAACTGTTGCGCTTGAGCAGCGAGATGGTCTCCGGCGCCAGCCGGCCCTCGTCCTTGAGCCGCCCGGCGCGAACGCAGGCGACGAGCCCGAGGGTGATCTCGGTGAGCATGTCGGCGAGCTTCTTCTGCACGAGCTGCTTCTGCGCCAGCGGCTTGCCGAAGACCCGCCGTTCGAGGGCGTAGTCGCGTGCCGCGTGAAGGCAGAACTCGGCCGCTCCGAGCGCTCCCCAGGCGATGCCGAAGCGGGCATTGTTGAGGCAGCCGAAGGGGCCGGAGAGTCCTTCCGCGTGGGGCAGGAGATTCGCTTCGGGCACGAACACGTCGTCCATCACGATCTCGCCGGTGACCGACGCCCGAAGGCTCATCTTGCCCTCGATCTTCGGCGCCGAAAGCCCCGTCATGCCCTTCTCGAGGAGAAAGCCGCGGATGCGCCCGTCATGCGCCTCGCTCTTCGCCCAGACGACGAAGACGTCGGCGATCGGCGAATTGGTGATCCACATCTTGCTGCCCTGCAGGCGATAGCCGCCGGGCGCCTTCCTCGCCCGCGTCTTCATCGACCCCGGATCGGACCCCGCATCGGGCTCGGTGAGGCCGAAGCAGCCGATGAGCTCGCCTCTTGCGAGGCCGGGCAGGAAGCGGTCCTTCTGTTCGGCGCTGCCATAGGCCTCGATCGGGTGCATGACGAGCGAGGACTGCACGCTCATCGCCGAGCGGTAGCCCGAGTCGACGGCCTCGATCTCGCGCGCGATGAGTCCGTAGGCGACCGATGAGGCGCCGGCGCAGCCATAGCCGTCGATGGTCGGGCCGAGCAGGCCGGCGGCACCCATCTCGGTCATGATCGCGGGGTCGAAATGCGCGCGCCGATTGGCCTCGATCACCCGCGGCAGGAGGCGTGTCCGCGCGAACTGCCGCGCGCTGTCGCGAACGAGACGCTCTTCCTCGCTCAGCATGTCGTCGAGAAGAAGGGGGTCCTGCCAGTCCATTCCCGGCCAGTGACGGGCACCGGTCGCATCTGCCATGGTCATTCCTTCAAGCTTAAACCGATTTCCACAATAACGCGCCGCGGGGAGACGGCAAGCCCGCGCTTGCGGTTGACGCCGTGTCCCGGGCACCCTACACCGTCCGCCGCGCCCCTGTGTAGCGCGCGTTGCGGACAGACCGGAAGAGCATGAATTCGAAGGACGACATCGCCCGCCTCGCCCGCGAGAGCAAGGCCTGGCCGTTCGAGGAGGCGCGCAAGCTCCTCAAGCGCTATGAGACGGCGCCGCCGGAGAAGGGCCATGTCCTTTTCGAGACCGGCTACGGCGCCTCGGGTCTGCCCCATATGGGGACCTTCGGCGAGGTCGTGCGCACCTCGATGGTGCGCCACGCCTTTTCCGTGCTCTCCGGCATTCCGACCCGGCTGGTCTGCTTTTCCGACGACATGGACGGGTTGAGAAAGGTACCGACCAACATCCCCAATCAGGAGATGGTGGCGGCGCATCTCGGCAAGCCCCTCTCGGCGATCCCCGATCCCTTCGGGACGCACGAGAGCTTCGCCGCCCACAACAATGCGCGGCTCAGGGCCTTTCTCGACCGCTTCGGCTTCGACTACGAGTTCCTGTCCGCCACCGAATGCTATCGCACGGGGCGCTTCGATGCGACGCTGCGCGAGATCCTGCGCCATTATGATGCGGTCATCGAGGTGATCCTGCCGACATTGGGGGAAGAGCGTCGCCGCACCTACGCGCCCTTCCTGCCCATCAGCCCGAAGACGGGGCGGGTGCTGCAGGTGCCGCTCGTCGATCGCGATCCCGAGGCCGGCACCATCAGCTTTCATGACGAGGACGGCGACCTGGTCACCGTGCCGGTCACCGGCGGGCACGTGAAATGCCAGTGGAAGGTCGACTGGGCGATGCGCTGGCGGGCGCTCGCGGTCGATTACGAGATGGCGGGCAAGGATCTGATCGACTCGGTGCGGCTGTCGTCGCGCATCGTGCGAATCTTGCGCGGCCGTCCGCCGGAAGGCTTCATCTACGAGCTCTTTCTCGACGAGAAGGGCGAGAAGATCTCGAAGTCGCGCGGCAACGGCATCAGCATCGAGGAGTGGCTGCGCTACGCCTCGCCCGAGAGCCTGTCGCTCTTCATGTACCAGTCGCCGCGCAAGGCGAAGCGGCTCTATTTCGATGTCATCCCGAAGACCGTCGACGACTATTTCGCCTGCGTTCGCCGCTATCACGCGGAGGAGCCGGCGGCGCAGCTCAGGAATCCCGCCTATCACATCCATGCCGGCCGCGTGCCCGAGATCGACCTGCCGATCTCCTTCGCGCTTCTGCTCAATCTCGTCGCCGCGAGCCATGCGCCCGACAAGGCGGCCCTGTGGGGATTCGTCTCGCGCTATCGCCCCGGCCTGACGCCCGAAAGCCACCCCGCGCTCGACCGGCTGATGGCGTACGCGCTCGCCTATTACGCCGATTTCATCGCGCCGAAGAAGCGGTATCGTGCGCCCAGCGCGCTCGAGCGCGCAGCGATGGCCGATCTTCTCGCGCGCCTCGAGGCGCTGCCTCCGGATGCCGACGCGGAGACCATCCAGGCCGAGGTCTACGCCGCCGGCAAGTCGCAGCCCTTCGCCAGTCTGCGCGACTGGTTCCGGGCCCTTTACGAGACCCTTCTCGGGCAGTCGGAGGGGCCGCGCTTCGGCGGTTTCGTGGCCCTCTACGGGCTCGAGAACACCAAGGCGATGCTGCGCCGCGTGCTCGCCGGCGAGCGCCCCGAAGCCCCGGAGGACTCCGGCGCCATGCCCGCGAGAAATTGAGCATTTGGCTAAAATTTTCATGAATTCGGGGTTGGAAAGTCGCGGAAATCCGCGGCTTTCGGGGCGACGTCCGGAATCGGGATTCGTATCCCGGATTAAGGGCTCGTTGAGATTTGGCCGCTAGGCTGGATCGTGCACGAGGGCGCCGTGCCGGGCTCCTTTGTTCGATCAGAAGAAAATATCGCTTTGCAACGGGTGACAGCTTCATGACTCGACTCGACGTAAGAGGCCTCAAGAGCCCCGCCCCGGTCCTCAGGATCCGCCGCAAGCTCCTCGAGCTTCCGGGAGGCGACATTCTCGAGGTGACCGGCGACGATCCCGACCTCGTGACCGACCTTCCCGCCTTCTGCCGGCAAAGCGGCCATCGCCTGATCATGGCGCAGGAGGTCGAGGGCATGCTCGTCTTCCAGATCGCGGCCCGCAAGCGCGAGCCGGTGGTCGAGTTCGCGCCGGCCTTCGCTGCCCCGCCGCCTCTCGAGGCCGCCTGCTAGGGCGCCGTGCCGGCACGTGAAAGCGGCGCCGGGCGCCGCATCCCCGGCGTCATCCGTCGCGCCGTGGCGGGTCTGCCAGGCCCCGCAGGGCTCCTGACCAAAACAGGAGAATCCTCTTGCTCCCGGATGATATCAGGCCTATATATCAAATATGCGCACAATCCTGACCATTCCCGAAGAGATGGCCCACCGGCTCGACCGTCTGGCACACCGGCGCCGCCTGTCGCGGGCAGAAGTCATCCGTCGCGCCGTGGAGGCGTTCCTGCGGAAAGAGAGCGAAGCGAGCGTTGCAGAGGCCTTTGGGCTGTGGCGTGGACGCCGGGCGAATGCGCTCACCGAGCAGCGACGGCTGCGGGCCGAATGGGATGGCTGATGCCCTCTTCGATACGAACATTCTGATCGACTACCTCCTCGGTATCGAGGCCGCGCGGGAGACCATCGAGCGTTACAGCGTGCCGGTGATCAGCATTGTGACATGGATGGAGGTTCTGGTCGGTGCCGTCGACGAAGAGGAGGAAACGGCCATTCATCCGTTTCTCGACCGGTTCGAGAGGATCGACATCTCGGGTGCCATCGCTCTCCGGGCGGTGCGACTGCGCCGGGCACAGCATATTCGCTTGCCCGACGCGATCATCTGGGCAACCGCGCAAGAGGTGGGCTGCCCCCTGATCACGCGGGATACGAAAGCCTTTCCCCGCGGCGCCGGGGGGATCATCGTTCCCTATCGGCGATAGCGTCCGTCTCTCACCCCGCCTTCCTGAAATCTTCCTCCGGCTCGTAGGCGAGGTTGGGGGCGAGCCATTTCTCCGCCTGTGCGACGCTGATGCCGCGACGTTCGGCATAGTCCGCGACCTGGTCGCGGCCGATCCTGCCGACGCCGAAATAGTGCGCGCGCGGATGGGCGAAATAGAAGCCGGACACGGCCGCCGTGGGCACCATGGCGAAATTCTCGGTCAGCCGGATACCGGCCGCCCTCTCGGCGTCGAGAAGGCGGAACAGGGCCGGCTTTTCCGAATGATCGGGACAGGCCGGGTAGCCCGGCGCGGGGCGGATGCCGCGATAGTGCTCCCGGATCAGCTCGGCGTTGCTCAGCGACTCGTCGGGGGCATAGCCCCAGAATTCGCGCCGCACCCGCTCGTGCAGGCGCTCGGCGAAGGCTTCCGCCAGACGGTCGGCGAGCGCTTTCAGGAGAATCGCCGAATAATCGTCATGCGCCGCCTCGAAGGCGGCGACGCGGTCGTCGATGCCGATGCCGGCGGTGACCGCGAAGGCACCGAGATAATCGGCGATGCCGCTCCCGGCGGGGGCGACGAAGTCGGCGAGGCAGAAATTGGGCCGTCCCTCGCGCTTGCCGATCTGCTGGCGCAGGAAATGGAAACGCGCGACCTCCTCCTCGCGCGCCTCGTCCCGATAAAGCGCAACATCGTCGCCGTCGGCATTGGCCGGCCAGAAGCCGATGACACCGCGCGCTTCGAGCCAGCCCTCGCCGACGATGCGCTCGAGCATCGCGCGCGCATCGGCGTGGAGCGCGCGCGCGGTTTCGCCGACGGCGGCATCGTCGAGAATCGCGGGATAGGTTCCCGAAAGCTCCCAGGCGCGGAAGAAGGGGGTCCAGTCGATGCGCTCCACAAGCTCGCCGAGCGGATAGTTCGCAAACGTCCTGGTGCCGAGAAAATGCGGCCGTTCGGGCACATGTCCCTGCCAGTCGATCCGTTCGCGGTTGGCGCGCGCGACGGCGAGCGGCACGAGACCCTTCTCCTTCGCGCCGCCCGCCCGCGCCTTGCGGAGCAGCGCATAATCATCGGCCACCTCGGCGATGAAGTCCGCGCGCTGGGTCTCGGACACGAGATTGCCGGCGACGCCGACGGCGCGCGAGGCGTCGAGCACATGGATCACGGGCCCCGAATAGCGGGGCGCGATCCGGACCGCGGTGTGCACGCGCGAGGTCGTCGCGCCGCCGATCATCAGCGGCAGGTCCATTTTCGCGCGCTCCATCTCTTCGGCCACCGTCGCCATCTCGTCGAGCGAGGGCGTGATCAGGCCGGACAGCCCGATGATGTCCGCCTTCTTCTCGCGCGCCGCCTTGAGGATGTCCTGCCAGGGCACCATGACGCCGAGGTCGATGACCTCGAAATTGTTGCACTGGAGCACGACGCCGACGATGTTCTTGCCGATGTCGTGGACATCGCCCTTCACGGTCGCCATCACGATGCGCCCCTTGGCACGGTCGTCGGCGGTCTTTTCCGCCTCGATATAGGGCAGAAGATGGGCCACCGCCTTCTTCATCACGCGCGCCGATTTCACCACCTGGGGCAGGAACATCCTGCCCGATCCGAAGAGGTCGCCGACCACGTTCATGCCGTCCATCAGCGGTCCCTCGATGACCTCGATCGGACGTGCGAACTTCCGCCGCGCCTCTTCGGTGTCCTCGACGATCCAGCGGTCGATGCCCTTGACCAGCGCATGTTCGAGGCGCTTCTCGACCGGCTGCTCGCGCCAGGACAGGTCTTCCTCGCGGCGCTTGCCGCCGCTCCTGTAGTCCTCGGCGAGGGCCAGAAGCCGCTCGGTGGCGTCCGGCCGGCGGTCGAGAATGACGTCCTCGACGGCCTCGCGCAGGCGCGGCTCGATCTCGTCATAGACGGCGAGCTGCCCGGCATTGACGATCCCCATGTCGAGCCCGGCGCGGACGGCGTGATAGAGAAAGACCGAATGCATCGCCTCGCGCACGGCCGTGTTGCCGCGAAAGGAGAAGGAGACGTTCGAGACCCCGCCCGAGACCTTGGCATGCGGGCAGCGCTCCTTGATCAGCCGTGTCGCCTCGATGAAATTGACCGCATAGCGGTCGTGTTCGGCGATGCCGGTGGCGACG
>CAZAEP010000020.1:0-18216 GCA_964484045.1 uncultured Sphingomonadales bacterium | reverse complement strand
GCTGACCGCGGTCGCGGCGCTTCTGATGGACGGCCTCGACGCGGCGGCGGTCGATTTTCGCGCCACCTATGACGGCGAGGAGGAGGAACCCGTCGTCTTTCCCGGGCCCTTTCCCAATCTCCTCGCCAATGGCGCCACCGGCATCGCCGTCGGCATGGCGACCTCCATTCCGCCGCACAATGTCGGCGAGCTCATCGATGCCCTGCAGCTTCTCATCGAGGCGCGGCTCGGCCGCCGCGGGCCGGTCGGCGATGCCGAGCTTCTCGACCGCGTGCCCGGACCCGATTTCCCCACCGGCGGCATCCTCGTCGAGCCGCGGGCGGCGATCCGCGACGCCTATGCGGCCGGGCGCGGCTCGTTCCGGTTGCGCGCCCGCTGGCACAGGGAGGATACGGGGCGGGGAACTTGGCAGATCGTCGTCGACGAGATCCCCTATCAGGTGGTGAAGGCGAAGCTGATCGAGCGCATCGCCGATCTCATCAATCAACGCAAATTGCCGATTCTCGCCGATATCCGCGACGAGTCGGCCGAAGACCTGCGCCTCGTGCTCGAGCCGAGGAGCCGCAATGTCGACCCGCAGCTTCTGATGGAGAGCCTCTTCAGGCTCAGCGAGCTCGAGACCCGCATTCAGCTCAATCTCAATGTCATCGATCTCGACGGAGCGCCGCGGGTGCTCTCGCTCGGACAGGCGCTCGAGGCCTTTCTCGACCATCAGCTCGAGGTTCTCAAGCGCCGCACCCGGCATCGTCTGGACAGGATCGCCGACCGGCTCGAGGTGCTCGCCGGCTATCTCGTGGCCTATCTCAATCTCGATGCGGTGATCCGGATCATCCGCGAGGAGGACGAGCCGAAGCCCGCCCTGATGCGCGCCTTCGATCTCGGCGAACGGCAGGCCGAGGCGATCCTGAACATGCGCCTGCGGGCCCTGCGCAAGCTCGAGGAGGTCGCCATTCGCCGCGAATACGAGTCCCTCGAAGCCGAGCAGCGCGCGCTTTCGGCACTGCTGGCAAGCCCGGAGCGGCAGTGGATCGCGCTCGGAGAGCGTTTCGCCGAGGTGAAGGAGCTCTTCGGACCCGAGAGTGCGCTCGGACGCCGGCGGACGAGCTTCGCCGAGGCACCGGCGCTCGAATCGGTGCCGATCGAGGCCATGGTCGAACGCGAGCCGGTCACCGTCGTGTGTTCGCGCCGCGGATGGCTGCGGGCGATCAAGGGGCATCTCGCGCCCGACGCCCCGCTCAGCTTCAAGGACGGCGATGCCGAGCGCTTCCGCTTCCACGCCTATACCACCGACAGGATCCTCGCCTTCACCTCGCGCGGGCGCATGTACACGCTGGCCGGAGATCGTCTGCCCGGCGGACGCGGCCATGGCGAGCCGCTGCGCCTTCTTCTCGATCTCGAAGGCGAGGAGGAAGTGGTTGCGCTTCTCCCCTACCGGCCGGGCAGCGAGCTCCTGCTCGCCTCCTCGCTGGGGCGTGGATTCCGCGTCGCGGCGGACAAGGCGGTGGCATCGACGCGCAGCGGGCGACAGCTCATGACGCTCGCCAAGGGCGGGCACGCAAGCCATTGCCTGCCGGTCGACGGCGATACCGTCGCGGTCATCGGCGAGAACCGCAAGCTGCTTCTCTTCCCCGTCGAGGAGGTGCCGCTGATGGCCCGCGGCCAGGGTGTCATCCTGCAGCGCTACAAGGGCTGCGGCATGGCCGACCTCACCCTCATCCGGCGCGAGGAGGGGCTCTCCTGGCCGATGGGCGGCGACAGCGGACGCGTGCGTACCGAGCGCGATCTTGCGCCCTGGCTGGGCAAGCGTGGTCAGGCCGGTCGCCTGCCGCCGACGGGCTTCCCGCGCAGCAATCGTTTCTCGGGATGAGTGGGGTCAGGCGCGGGCCACCTGGCTGCCGATATCGAGGTCGAGCAGGTCCGCGGCGCTCCCGCGGTTGACGGCGATCTCCACGAGTCCGATCGAGTTCACGTACCAGAAGGGCTCGCCGGGAAGGCAGTCCGAGAAGGTGCGGGCCCGCCGCAGCCGCCGGCCACCCGCGAGCAGGGCCGTCTCCTCGAGACGGTCGCCCGCAAGCCCGGTGATGGCATTTCCATATCCGTCGATATAGATCACCTCGGCCAGCATGTCGGGCCAGTCCGCGCCCGGCAGCGCTTCCGCGAGCGGCGCCGTCTTCACCTCTTTTCCGGTTGCGAGCGCCGCGGCGACGGGGGCGAAGAGATCGCGGCCGTGGAAGGAGGCGGACAGGGTTTCCGGGATGTCGGCGATCTGCCGGAACTCGGCACGCGCCGCCCCCCTTCGCGCGATCTCGAAAAGACCGTTGCCGGGCCCGATCAGGGCCCGGTCGTCGAGCCTCGCGATCACCGGCGGGCGGACGCCGCCGACGCCGGGGTCGACGACGGCGCAGACAATCGCATCGGGCGGCAGAAAGGGCAGGAGGGCGGCAAGCAGATAGGCCGAGGCCCGGGGGTCGAAGGCCGGGGCATCATGCATGAGGTCGATCGTCGTCACCTCGGGCGCCAGTGTCGCGAGCCTGGCCTTCAATTGCCCGACATAGGGCCCCTGCCAGCCGAAATCGGTGAAGAGCGCAATCATCGCCATGCGCCGCGGCTGCGGTTCCGACGTCGAGCGCGACGGGGGCTCACCGGTCGGGGGCATCGGAAGCGCATCGTCCGGCAACGGCCCTTCATCTCTGTCTTCCTCCCTCTATTCGTGCGGCAGCGGTGTGCGCGGGAAGCGCTCGGGACGCATGGCCGCGTGATAGAGAAAGCTTGCGAGAATCACCGCTGCCTGCCTGGCGTCCTTCGCCCGCACATGATCGAAGGTGTCGATCTGGGTGTGGTGCAGCCGGCTGCCGTAGTCGAGCGGGTCCTGGATGAATTGATAGGCGGGCAGCCCCACCCACTGGAAGTAGAGGTGATCGGTGCCGCCCGTATGGTTCAGCGTGACCGTCCCGGCGCCGAGGTCGTGAAACGGCTGGAACCAGCGTTCGAAGATCGGCGCGGCGGCGGCATTGCCCTCGCCGTAGATGCCGCGGATGCGGCCCGAGCCGTTGTCGATGTTGAAATAGACCGAGAGCTTCTCGTGCTCCGGCTTGGTGGTCACGGGGTAGGTCTTGGAGAACCAGAAGAATTTCGGCAGCTTCGCCTTCTCCTCGTCCTCGGGCGCCGGGCGGGTGCCGAAATGGCTCTCGACATAGGACTGCGAGCCGTAAAGCCCCTGTTCCTCGCCGCTCCAGAGTGCGAAGCGGATGGTGCGCCGCGGGTGAATCTTGAGCGCGCTCAGGATCAGCGCCGCCTCCATGACGATCGCCGATCCGACACCATTGTCGACCGCGCCGTCGCCGACGAACCAACTGTCGAGATGGGCGCCGGCCATGACCACTTCCGCGCGCCGGCCGCGACCCGGGATCTCGGCGATGGTGTTGTAGGCCTTGGGATCGTCGTCATAATACTGCGCCACGATTTCCATCTCGAGCTCGACCGTCTGCTTGTGCTCGATGAGCCGCAGCAGGCGCCGATAGTCTTCCGAGGACATCGCGACCGCGGGGATCGCCGGGCTTTCACCGGTCTTGTGCATATAGGCCGAGGCCTCGATCAGCGCCGCGTCGCGCGGGCTGCGACGGATGGCCGCGAGCGCTCCTTCCTCCTTCAGGAAGGCATAGAGTTTCGGCTGGAAGCGGAAGATCCTGGCGAAACGATCGGAACGATCCGGCTCGTCACCGGGGATTGCGAAAGCCGTGCGTTTGGCGAGATCCTCCTCGCTCAGCCGGCGAAAGAGGGGGTGATCGGGGGTCGAGGGTTTGCCGCCCTCGCTCAGGAGCACGATCCTGCCCTTGAGCTTGCCCCTGAATTTCTCGAAATCCTTTTCCGACTTGATCACCGCCTTGATCGCCTCGCCGCGGATGACGCCGTTTGTTCCCGGATGCCAGCTCAGGTGCAGCGCATAGAGCTGTGCGGTGCGCGGCGCGACCATGCGCACGACGGACTTGGAGAAGCTCCAGCCGCGCCCGAATTCGAAACCCTCGAGATGCGCGTTCGCAAGTCCCCATTCCGTGAATTTCTCACGCGCCCAGTCATTGGCGCGGCGCAGGGCCGGCGAGCCGGTGAGGCGCGGACCGATGACGTCGGTCATGTATTCGAGGGTCTCCATCACCTGCGAGTGGTTGAAACCCTCGTCGCGGATGCGGTTGACCATGTCGAGATCGACCGGCTCGGGCTCGGCGGCAAATGCCGGAACGGCGATGGAGACGGCGAATGCGAGGCAGGCGAGCAGGCGGCGCATGAGGGTCCTCCCCGGGCGGTTCTTGGAACGGTTTTGTGGAAGTCTGCGTCCGTTCCGGCAGTGCGGTCAAGCGCTCTCGAGATCGAGCCGCACCCAGACCGGCGCATGGTCGGACGCCTTCTCGCGTC
This sequence comes from uncultured Sphingomonadales bacterium, assembly GCA_964484045.1. GTDB lineage: Bacteria > Pseudomonadota > Alphaproteobacteria > Sphingomonadales > Rhodothalassiaceae > J134. Next base: position 13,806 of record CAZAEP010000020.1, on the reverse strand, counting down.
CGCGCACCATACGGTCGACATCCGCCTCGTGCAGGCGATCGGCGGCCTGCGGCGAGAGCAGGAGATGGTCGATGCGGATGCCGTCGTCGCGCTGCCAGGCACCACGCTGATAGTCCCAGAAGGTGAAACAGTCGCCGCTCGGATGGCATTGGCGGATGGCGTCGGTCCAGCCCTGGAACACGAGCGTGCGCCACTTGGCGCGGGATTCGGGACGAAACAGCGCATCGTCCTTCCAGGCATCGGGATCGTGGCAGTCCTGCGGTGCCGGAATGATGTTGTAGTCGCCGGCGAGAACGATGGGACGCTCGAGGGCAAGAAGCGCGCGCGCATGCGTGATCAGCCGCTCCAGCCAGGCGAGCTTGTAGTCGAATTTCGGTCCCGGCGCCGGATTGCCGTTGGGGGCGTAGATCGAGGCGACACGCACGCCCTCGATGCCGGCCTCGATATAGCGCGCCTGATGATCCTGCGGATCGCCGGGCAGGCCGCGGCGAACGTCGCGGATGGGGGCGCGTGCGAGCAGGGCGACGCCGTTGAAGCCCTTCTGCCCGTGGGTTTCCACCTGCCAGCCGCGGCTCTCGAATTCGAGCCGCGGGAAATTCTCGTCCGTCGACTTGATCTCCTGCAGGCAGACGACATCGGGCGCCGCCTCCTCGAGCCATTCGAGAAGCCGCGGCAGCCGCGCTCTGACGCCGTTGATGTTGAAGGTCGCGATCTTCATCATCACCCGCCCAGCCGGAAGAGCTCGGTATTGCCGCCGATGGCTGCGGTGTTGACGGTCTTCACGCGTTCGGTGGCAAAGCGGGGCAGATAGTGCGGCCCGCCGGCCTTGGGGCCCGTGCCCGAGAGCCCGCGTCCGCCGAAGGGCTGCACTCCGACGACGGCGCCGATCATGTTGCGATTGACGTAAGTATTGCCGGCGAGGGAGCGCTCGAAGAGCGCGTTCCAGCGGCTCTCGAGGCGGCTGTGGACGCCGAAGGTGAGCCCAAAGCCGGTTGCGGCGAGATCGGCCATCAACGCATCGAGGGCCTCCACCCTGTAGCGCAGCACATGCAGGACGGGGCCGAAGACCTCGCGTTCGAGGCTGCCGATGCTGTCGATCTCGAAGATGTGCGGGGCGAGGAATGTGCCGCGATCGAGCGCCGGGTCGAGGCGCCCGCGGGCGAGCGGCGCCGACCGTTCCGACATTCTCTCGATATGGGCCATGAGACCGGCGCGGGCCTCCGCGTCGATGATGGGGCCGATGTCGGTCGCCGGATCGAGGGGGTCGCCCACCTCACGCTCGGCGAGCGCGCCGGTGATCATGGCGATCATCTCGTCGGCGATCTCCTCCTGCAGGCAGAGGATGCGCAACGCCGAGCAGCGCTGCCCGGCGGCGTTGAAGGCCGAGATCATGACATCGTCGGTGACCTGCTCGGCAAGTGCGGTCGAGTCGACGACCATGGCGTTCTGCCCGCCGGTCTCGGCGATCAGCACCGGGATCGCTCCCTCGCGGGCGGCGAGCGTGCGATTGATGATCCGCGCGGTCTCGGTCGAGCCGGTGAAGGCGACGCCGGCAATGCGCGTATCGGCGACGAGCGGGGCCGCGACCTCGGGTCCGGTGCCGGCGAGGAGATGCAGCGCATCGGCGGGCACGCCGGCCTCGTGGAAGAGCGTCACCGCATAGGACGCCACCAGCGGCGTCTGCTCGGCGGGCTTGGCGATCACCGTATTGCCGGCGGCGAGGGCGGCGGCGAGCTGTCCGGTGAAGATGGCGAGCGGAAAGTTCCACGGGCTGATCGAGAGAAAGACGCCGCGGCCCTCGAGATGGAGCTCGTTGCACTCGCCCGTGGGGCCGGGCAGACGCGCGGGCGCACCGAACTTCGCTTCCGCCTCGGCGGCGTAGTAGCGGCAGAAGTCGACCGCTTCGCGCACCTCCGCAATGCCGTCGGCGAGCGTCTTGCCCGCCTCGCGCGCCATCAGGGCGACGAGGCTTGCGCGATGCGCCTCGAGGGCGTCCGCCATGGCGCGCAGGATCTCGGCCCGGGCGGCACCGCCCAGCCTGTTCCATGCGGGAAAGGCCGCATGCGCCGCCGCGACCGCGGCTTCGCGGTCGTCCGGCCCGGCATGCGTCGTATGGCCGACGATCACGTCGCGATCGGCGGGTGACGGGATCGCCATGCGCTCGCCCCCCGCCGGCGCGCCGGAAACCAGCGACGGACAATCGAAGAGACGGTCGCGCTCCTCCGCGATCGCCGCGAGGAGGGTCTCACGCTGTGCCGTGTCGGCGAGATTGACCCCGGCGGAGTTCTTCCGCGACGGGCCGTAAAGCGCGGGCGGGGCCGGGATCGCGGGATGCCGGGCCTCGGGGTCGGCGGCGATTTCGGTGACCGGATCGCGGGCCACCTCGGCGACCGCCACGGAGTCGTCCATGAAGCGATTGACGAAGCTCGAGTTGGCGCCGTTCTCGAGGAGCCGGCGCACGAGATAGGGCAGGAGATCGCGGTGCGCGCCGACCGGCGCGTAGGTGCGCACCGGCGGCATGTCGTCGAGCGTCTCGGCGACGGCCCGGTAGAGGATGTCACCCATTCCGTGCAGGCGCTGGAACTCGTAGGCCGCGCCCTTGCCCATGGCCGCGACGGCGGCGATGGTGTGGGCATTGTGGCTCGCGAACTGCGGATAGAAGGCGTCGCCGGCGGCAAACAGCCTGCCGGCGCAGACGAGATAGCAGAGATCGGTCGTCGCCTTGCGCGTCCACACCGGATAGTCGGGCATGCCGAGCATCTGCGCGTGCTTGATCTCGCTGTCCCAATAGGCGCCCTTGACGAGACGCACGGGGATGCGTCGTCCGGTCTCGCGGGCAAGCGCCGCGAGCCAGTCGATGACATGGGGCGCGCGTTTCTGATAGGCCTGCACGGCGAGCCCCAGACCATCCCATGCCGCGAGCGAGGGCATGCGGGCGAGGCGCTCGAAGAGCAGAAGGGAGACGTCGAGCCGGTCGGCCTCTTCGGCGTCGATGGTGAGCTGCATGCCGAACTGCCGTGCGCGCAGCGCCAGGGTCTCGAGCCGCGGCAGCATCTCGGCCTCGAGCCGTGCCCATTTCACGGCCTCGTAGCGGGGATGGAGCGCCGACAGCTTGATCGACACCGATGACCGCGCCTCGGGCGGCGCGCCGGGGTCCGCTTCGGCGCCGCCAAGGGCATCGATCGCCGTTCGATAGAGTTCGAAATAGCGCTCTGCCGCGGCCGCCGTGCGGGCGCCTTCGCCGAGCATGTCGAAGCTGAACAGCCGTTCGGCGGGCGGCAGCTTGCCGCGCCGTGCGAGCGCTTCGTCGACGGTGCGACCGAAGACGAACTGTCGGCCCATGATGCGCATCGCCTGATTGACCGCGCGGCGAATGACCGGCTCGCCGGCACGCTTGACGAGGTCCTCGATGAAGTGCCCGGGATCGCGGCGGATAGCATGGTCGAGCTTGACCACGCGGCCGGTCAGCATCAGCGCCCAGATCCCGGCATTGACGAAGGGGCTTTCCGACTTGCCGAGATGGCTCGCCCAGTCGCCGGTACGGATCTTCTCCGCGATCAGCGCATCCTGTGTTCTGGCGTCGGGAATGCGCAGCAGGGCTTCGGCCAGGCACATGAGCGCGACGCCCTCCTGATTGGAAAGGCCGAATTCGTGGAGAAAGGCATCGAGCGTGCCCTGCTCGGCGCGCATGGCACGCGAGCGGCGGACGATCGCCTGCGCCGACGCCGTCACCGCCGCGCAGGCGGAATCGTCGAGGGGAACCGCATCGAGCAGGGCGGCCGCCGCCTTGCCCTCGTCGGCGTAGGTCGCCTCGCGCAGGCGGCGGCGAGCCTCCTCGAGCGCGGGGGAGGAAGGAGTGGTCGGGGACAGTCGGGCCATGGGCGACTCCGGAGCTCCGGATGAGAGAGACGCGGTCTCCTCTACGCCTTCGCGAAATCTTTGAAAAGACCGCGTGCGAGGAGAAGTGGCGCTCCCTATGCGGACTCCGGGGCGCGGCCGAGAAACTTGCCGAGAAGAATGCGCAGGCGCTCGAATTCGGCGGGCGTCAGGTTGCCCGACACGGCCGCTTCATGAGCCTTGATCGCCGGCAGCAGGCGCGCCATGAAGGCCGCGCCATCCTCGCTCAGGTGCAGGGCGTAGGCGCGGCGATCGCGGGCGTTGCGCCGGCGTTCCACGAGCCGGCGTTCCACGAGACTCTCGATCGTCTGCCCCAGGGTCGCCCGCTCGACCCGCACCGCGCGTGCGAGATCGGACTGGCTGATTCCGGGATTGTCGCGAATCAGGATCAGGAGACCGGCCTGTCCCGGCGTGATCGCGAAGCTCTCGAGAGCGTCGCGGAAGTGATGAAACAGCTTCACCTGAGCGAGACGCAGGCGGAAGCCGAACAGGCTGTCCAGTGTCGAGAAGTCGATCCGCCGGCGGGCGCTTTTGCAGGGTCGACTGGTCATCGCCATCCTGTTCGGTTCCAAGACCCTTCCGTTGCGACGGGCGAACGCCTCGCCCGAGCCGGATACGAGAGGGCATGACATTCCCGGCCAAGGTGCGATAACGATGAGCGCCATGGACGAAACCGTGACCGCTCATCGCGACCGCTTCATTCTCGATCGCCTGCCGCCGCCTCATCTGCGGCCGGAGAAGATCCGGGATCGCCCCGGCCTTCGTCTGCCTCCCCGCCTCAATGCCGCACAATGGCTTCTCATGCAAGGGAGGGAGAAGTCCGGGGACGGGCCTGCCGTCACCGCTCCGGCAGGGGCGTGGTCCTATTCCGAGATCGTCGCCGCGGTTGACCGGATGGCGCGGCGGCTCGTCGAGGGGTTCGGCATCGTCCCCGGCAATCGCGTTCTGCTGGCGGGCGCCAATTCGCCGGCGCTGCTTGTCGCGATTCTGGCGGGCCTCAAGGCCGGCGCCGTCGTGGTTCCCGCCCTGCCGCTCCTGCGGGCGCGCGAGCTGGCGGCCATCCTGAGGACGGCGCGGCCGCAGCTCGCCCTCGCCGACGCTGCGGTGACGGCGACGCTCGAGGCCGCCTGTCGTCGCGCCGCGCAGGCGGTGCCGATCGTGGCGCTCGAGGACCCCACGGCGCCGCCCGCCTCCGATCGCGCCGGAGGCGGGGAATTCACCGCTTGTGAGACGGCAACCGAGGATCCGGCGCTCATTCTCTTTTCCAGCGGCACCACCGGCCGCCCCAAGGCGGCCGTGCACGGTCATGGCGACATCGTCTCGATCGTCCGGACCTTCGGTCGGCATATCTTTCGCGGCCGGGCCGGCGATGTCGTCGCCGGTACGCCGTCGCTCGCCTTCGCCTATGGCTTCGGCGCGCTTCTGTCCTTCCCGCTCGCCGCCGGCGCGGCGGTCCATCTCGATCCCGCGGCGCGGGCGGCGGATCTCGTCGAAACCGCACGCATGGCGGGCGCGAGCATGCTGGTCACCGCGCCGACCGCCTATCGCCGCCTGCTCGCCGAGGATGGGCCGTTCGACCTGCCGAGGTTGCGGCGCTGCTTTTCCGCCGGCGAGCGGTTACCGCCGGCGGTGGCCGCGGCGTGGCGCGAGAGAACCGGCGTGCCGATCGTCGATCTTCTCGGCTCGACGGAAATGCTCGGTCCCTATGTCTCGGCGCCCGAAGAGGCACAGCGCCCGGGCACCATCGGACGCGCCGTGCCGGGCTATGAGCTGCGTCTTCTCGATCAGGGTGGACGGCCCGTGCCATCGGGAAGCCTCGGTCGCCTCGCGGTGCGCGGGCCTACGGGCTGCCTGCTGCTCGACGTCGACGATCAGGCGCGGGCGGTGCGCGAGGGATGGACGCTGACCGGCGATATCTGTCGTCTCGATGCGGACGGCTATGTGCATTACGAGAGCCGTCTCGACGGCATCATCGTGTCCGCGGGCTACAATATCGCCGCCGGCGAGGTGGAAGAGGCGCTCGCCTCCCATCCCGCGGTGGCGGACTGCGCCGTCATCGGCGTGTCCGATCCCGAGCGCGGTCGTGCGGTCGTGGCGCTCGTCGTGCCGGGTACGGACGTCGCTCCGTCGGCGGCCCTCGCCGAGACGCTGCGAGCACATGTAAAGGCGACGATTGCGCCCTACAAGGCACCGCGGCGCATCCACTTTCTCGAGGCGCTGCCGAAGACCGCGACCGGCAAGATCCGCCGCCGCGATCTTGCGGCCCTAGTCGATGAGGATGTTGAGTAACACCGGCTCGCCGGAGCGAACCCGCGCGATGGCCCGTTCCAGTACGGCCGGCAGAGCCGCCGGGTCGGCGACCGCCTCGCCGTGGAGGCCGCAGGCGCGGGCGATGTCCTCGAAGGCCGGCGAGGGCTCGAGCGAGACGAAGGCGGGATCGTTCGTCCTTGCCGTCGCGCCGGCGGGATACACCGAGAGCGCCGCCGTGCGCACCGCCTCCCAGCGGCGGTTGTTGAAGACCAGCGTCAGCGTCGCCAGCCCCTGCGCGGCGGCCGTCTGATGGCAGGCGACGGGGTTCGCGAACATGCAGGAGCCGTCGCCGACGCAGGCGATGACCAGCCGCTCGGGTGCGGCCAGCTTGATGCCGAGCGCGGCCGGTAGCGCCCAGCCGAGGCCGCCCGCATTGCCCGGTCCGAAGAAGGTGCCGGGCTCGGTGAAGCGGAGCAGCGGACGCAGCGCGCCGAGCTCGTTGACGACAATCGCATCGGCGCCTTTCGCGCCCTGCAGGCACGCGCTCGCCCAGGCGCGGGTCATTGTCGGCGGTGGGTCTGCGGGCGGTCCGGGGCGCGGGGGCCTTGCCGCGATCGCCTGCCGCCGGGCGGCGACGCGGGCCGGATCGGCGATCCGGGCGAAGGCCGCAGCGAGACGGGGCAGGGCCGCGGCGGGACGGGCGGCGATGGTGACATCGGCGGGAAATCCGCGAACGGGAATCGCGGCGGCCAAGGGATCGACACCGATCTGGATCACCCGCGCCGCGCGCGGCCAGGCGTGACGTCCGGGGAGCCACGGCGCCGGCGTGTCGAGCACCATGACGGCATCGACCTGCGCGAAATCCGCGGCGAAATCGAAACCCGCATGCATCGGATGATCGTCGGGCAGGTTCATGTAGCCGGGGCGATATTCGACGACCGGGATCGCTGCCCGCCCGGCGAAGTCGGCGAGCGCTTCGACCGCCGCCGGATCGCGCCCCGAGCGCCCGGTGATGACGAGCGGCCGTTCGGCCCGGGCGAGGATCGCCGCCGCCTCATCGATCGCCGTCTCATCGACGCCGTCGAGCCGCACGGGGGCGACGGGGCGCGCGCTGGCAAGCGTCGCACCGTCGAGCTCGGCGCCGAGCACCTCGCGCGGCAGGCCGAGACAGATCGGGCCCATGGGATCGCTCATGGCGAGGGCAAGGGCGCGATCGACCAGCGTCGGCAGTTGATCGGGGGTGCGCAGCTCATAGTCCCATTTCACCATCTCGCGCAGCATGCCGGCCTGATCGAACATCTCCTGCCCCCAATGGATGGAGACGTCCCGGCTCCCCGGCGCGCCTTCCTCGGTGATCGGCGTCCGACCCGCCATCATGAAGAGCGGGACATTCTCGCGCGCGGCGTTCATCAGCCCGCACAGGCTGTTGGCGAGCCCGACGCTGACATGGACCATCACCGCCTGCGGTCGACCGCTCGCGAGATAATGGCCGTGCGCCATCGAGACCGCGGCATGTTCGTGCGGCACGGTGACCGGTACGGGACAGTCGAGCCCCGATTGCGGCGCGCGGGCATAGGCTTCGAGAATGGCGGGAAAGTCGGTCCCCGCATTGGCGAACAAATAGTCGACGCCGCGCGCCTTGAGGAGCGCCAGAAGCCCCTCCGCCGCCGTCTGCGCCGGCGACAGGTCGGATCCCCCGTCGCGCATCGCGTGCTTTTCCTCCATGGGTCGCTTCTCCCACGCCACGGCCCGTCGCGCCAAGAGCAAATATTGTTTGACACCCTTACAATACGTTGCCTATTGTAGGCTCAACAGGCAACAAAGAAACGTGTTTTGTAGAGAAGGGGCACAAAGCGGGTCGAATGGCGTTCACCATTCGCATAAGCGGGCACGCGGGGCCGGTGACGGTCGAGCTCGGGCAGAGCATCCTCGATGCGTCGATGGCGCAGGGCGGGCCCTTCCCCTATAGCTGCCGCGCGGGCAATTGCGGCACCTGCAAGTGCCGCCTCGTCTCCGGCGAGGTGGAGATGACGCCCTATTCCGAATTCGCGCTGAGCGACGCGGAGCGGGCGCGCGGGCTCGTCCTCGCCTGTCGCGCCGTGCCCTGGTCGGACTGCGAGATCGCGCTTCTCGGGGCGGACGATCAGGTCGTCCATCCCGAACGCGACATGCGCTGCCGCATCGCGGCGATCGACGCCCTGACCCACGACATCCGCCGCGTCGAACTCGTGATCGAGAGCGGCGGTCCCTTCACCTTCTCGCCGGGACAGTATGCCGAGGTGGCGTTCGCAGGTCTGCCGGCGCGCGACTATTCGATGGCCTCGCAGCCGGACGAGGACCGCCTGCGCTTCTACATCCGCTTGATCCCCGGCGGCACCGTCGGCGCCTATCTCGCATCACGGGCCGCGGTCGGTGCGACGGTGCGGGTCAAGGGGCCCTATGGCAGCGCCTTCCTGCGCGAGGAGCGGCGGACGCCGCTCCTCGCAATCGCCGGCGGCTCCGGTCTCGCGCCCATACAGGCGATCGTCGATCGCGCGGTGGCGCTTGGCTGGGAGCAACCGATCCACGTCTATTTCGGCGCTCGCGCCGCGCGCGACCTCTATCTCCTTGATCATTTCGAACGGCTTGTCGCGGCGCGCGGGCCCGCCTTCCGCTTCACCCCCGTGCTCTCGGAGCCCGAAGGGGCAACGGCGTATCGCACCGGCCTCGTCACCGATGCGGTGCGCGCGGATCTGTGCGACCTCGACGGTTTTACCGCCTATCTCGCCGGGCCGCCGCCGATGATCGAGGCCGCCGAGCGCCTGTTGCCCGGGCTCGGCATCGATGCCGCCGACATCCACGCCGATGCCTTCTACACCACCCATGAAATGGACAAGGACGCCGCGGAATGAGCGCTTCTTTGCTGGAGAACAAGGTCGCCATCGTCACCGGCGGCGGACGCGGCATCGGACGCGCCATCGCCGCCCGCTTCGCGGCGCAGGGCGCCCGCGTCGTCATCGCCGACAATGGCGCGAGCATCGACGGACGCACCGCCGAGCCCGGCGTCGCCGCGGCGGCGGCGACCGCGATCGGCGATCGCGCGCGCGCCTTCGACCGCGACATGAGCACGGCGCAAGCGGCGGCCGAGGCGGTGGAGTTCGCACGCGCGGAATTCGGCGCCGTCGACATCGTCGTCCATGCCGCGGCGATCCTGCGCGATGCCATGATCTTCAAGGGCGATCCGGCCGATTTCGATGCCGTCCTGCGCACCAATCTCTCGGCCGCCTATTATCTCGTCAACGCCGCCGGGCCGCATTTGCGCGCACAGGCCAAGGCGGGACGCTCGGGCGGGCGCATCCTGCTTCTGACCTCGTCGGCCGGTTTCTACGGCAATGTCGGGGTCGCGCCCTATGCCGCGGCCAAGGCCGGGCTTTTCGGTCTCATGCGGGTGGCGGCGCACGATCTTGCCCATGCCGCCGTGACCGCGAACGCGATCATGCCCTTCGCCGCGACGCGGGTGACCGAGAGCATTCCGCCGGTGACCGACACGCTCAAGGCCTATCGCGCGCGGGCGCTCCGGATTCCGGTCGGGCATGTGGCGACGGTTGCGAGTTATCTGGCGAGCGATCTGGCCGCGGATGTCACCGGGCAGCTCTTCGGCGTCCGCGGGCGCGACGTGTTCCTGATGGGTCAGCCGCGCCCGGTCGTGCGAGCCGTGAGCGAGGACGGGCCGTGGGACGAGGCGTCGCTGGCCGACGCCGTCGAGACGCGGCTCCGCCCCGCCTTTTTCGATCTGGAGACGGATCTCGAGGCCTTCAATGTCGATCCCGTCTTGTGAGAGGACAAAGGAGCATCATATGAGCGAGCAGGCGATTCCGGTGGTGAAGACCGTTGAGGAATTCGACGCGCAGCCCGAGGAATACAAGACCGCGATCAGAAAGCTCGTGCGCAGCCATGCGATCAACGAGCTCTACGGCGCGCAGGTCTTCGACGAGCCGGCGATCGCTCTGGCGCCGACGCCCTATGCCAAATGGCTCACCTGCCGCGTGGCCATGGAGGAATACGGGCATCATGTGCGCTTCAAGGAGCTCGGCCTCGAGATCGGCATTCCCGAAGAGGAGCTGATGCCCGGCGGCCCCAAGCGGCCGCTGTCGATCTTCGAATTTCCGATGAAGAGCTGGGCCGAATTCTGCGTCATCAAGCTCCTCGCCGACCTCGCCGAGATCCTGCAGGTGGAGGATCTCCTGCACTGCAGCTTCCACCCCTTGCGCAATCTCGCCCGGGCGACCATGCCCGAGGAGCGCTTCCACGCCGATTTCGGCAAGCAGTTCTCCGGCGAACTGATCCGGACGCCGGAGGGCAAGGCCGAGGTGCAGGCGGCGATCGATGCCTATTTCCCGCGTCTGCCCCCCTTCTTCGGACGTGACAATTCGCCCAACAATGCGATCTTTCGCAAATGGGGCATCAAGCTCAGGACGAACGAGGACATGCGCGCGGATTATCTGCGCCGCGCCGGTGCGCTGGTCGAGGAGATGGGCCTGCATCTGCCGGCGCTCGAGACCGCCAACTGACGCGGAGGAGCGATCGTCATGGGTGAGGTCGGCGGCAATCTCCGCGAGGCGCGCGAAGCCTTCTATGCGCGGCTCAGGACGCGGCATATGAGTCCCTTGTGGACGGTGCTCCACGATCTCGTCAGCGATATGCCGCGGCGCGAGATGAAGCCGGCGATGTGGCGCTATGGCGATGTGCGCGCGTACCTCATGGAGGCCGGCGAGCTGATCACCGCCCGCGAGGCGGAGCGGCGCGCGCTTATCCTCGAGAACCCGGCCTGGCCCGGCGAGTCGCGGATCACGCCGACGCTCTATGCGGCGATCCAGCTCGTCCTGCCCGGCGACGTCGCGCCGGCGCACCGGCACACGCAGTCGGCATTGCGCTTCGTGCTCGAGGGCGAGGGCGCCTTCACCGCCGTCGGCGGCGAGCGCACGCGCATGCACCGTGGCGATTTCGTCATCACCCCGAGCTGGGCCTGGCACGATCACGGCAATGAGACCTCGGAGCCGACGATCTGGCTCGACGGCCTCGACATTCCGCTCGTCTACTACATGAATGCGAGCTTCGCCGAGCGCGCCGACAGCGACCGGCAGGAGGTGACCAGACCCGAAGGCGACGCCCCGGCACGCTATGGCTCGGGGCTGTTGCCGGTCGATTACGAGAGCCGCGCCTTTTCGTCCTCGCCGGTCTTCAATTACCCATACGCCCGGTCGCGCGAGGCGCTCGAACGTCTGTGCGTCGCCGGCCCTCTCGACCCCTGCCACGGCATCAAGCAGAAATACGTCAATCCCGCCACCGGCGATTATGCCATGCCGACCATCGCCACCTTCCTGCAGTATCTGCCGAAGGGCTTTTCCACGGCGCCCTATCGCTCGACCGACGCCACCGTTTTCGTCGTCGTCGAGGGCGAAGGCCACAGCATGGTCGGCGAGACCCGTTTCGACTGGGGCGAGAACGATCTCTTCGTCGTTCCCACCTGGGAGACGGTGATCCACCATCCCGCCGCCGACACGGTTTTCTTCAGCTATTCCGACCGCGGCGTGCAGGAGAAACTCGGCCTGTGGCGCGAGGACCGCTTCGGGGAGCCGCGGGAATGACCGGGCCGGCCGCCGTCTCGCCGCTGTCGCCGGTCGCCGCCAAGGCCGCGGCACGCATCCGGCGCCTTCTCGCCGAGATGCAGGAGGGCTCCTGGTTCGCCGCCCTCGGCGAGCCGGCGACGGAAGGCGAGCGCGCCGAGGTCGCGCTTTATCTGGAGGGATCTGGCCTCGGCCACTGCGCCGTCGACTGGCTCCACGACTGGGCGGCGGCGCGCGATATCAGCCGGTCCGCCGACTGGGATCATGCCTGGTGGGAGGGCGAGCAGGGCCGGCAGCGGACCCTCTATGAGGCCGCCGCGGCGGCATTCGACGAGTCCGTGCTGCTGCGCCTGCTGACCGACGTCACCGACGCCGCGGGCCGTCTCCTGCATGGCCCCGCCGCGGTGGCCGCAGCGGCGCGGGGCGTCGCCGATCCCGGCCTCATCCGGGCCGCCGCGGGCGCCGCCGCACAGGCCGCCTATCAGGCCGCGCTCGCCCGGCTCGCCCTGGCCGGGGCCGATCATCCGTTCGCGGCCAAGTTCCGGCTCTACCTCGCCGGCCGCTGGCCGCTCATCGTCGCCCGCGGCCGGTTCTCCATTCTGTAATCTCATCGCCCGAGAAGAAAAGGAAGGTCTGACCCGATGACATTCGTCTTTCCCCCGGCCGATATTCCGAGCGTCGCCATTGCCGACAATGCGGCGCGCTTTCCGGTTCACCGCATCTACTGCGTGGGGCGGAACTATGCGGCGCATGCGCGCGAGATGGGCAAGGATCCCGATCGCGATCCGCCCTTCTTCTTCAGCAAGCCGGCGGACGCCGTGGTGCCCGACGGCGCGGAGGTTCCCTATCCGCCGCAGACCGAGAACCTGCATCACGAGATCGAGCTCGTCGTCGCCATCGGCAAGGGTGGCCGCGACATCGCGGAAGCCGATGTGCACGCGCACGTCTTCGGCTATGCGGTGGGCAACGACCTCACCCGGCGCGACCTGCAGCTCGCCGCGCGCGACAAGGGGCGGCCCTGGGATACCGGCAAGGGCTTCGATTTCTCGGCGCCGATCTCGGCCATCCAGCCGGCGGCGCGGATCGGCCATCCCGAGAGCGGGCGCATCTGGCTCGCGGTCAACGACGCCGTGCGCCAGGATGCCGATCTTGCCGACCTCATCTGGGACGTATGCGAGATCGTCTCGATCCTTTCGGGCCTCTATACGCTGCAGCCCGGCGATCTCATCTTCACCGGCACGCCGGCGGGCGTCGGTCCGCTGCAGCGCGGCGACGTCGTCAGCGGCGGCATCGACGGCGTCGGCACGCTGACCACGCGCATCGTGTGACAGTCGATGGGCAGGGAGCGGGAGCGATGAACAGGGCGGCGAAGGGGAGAGATCTTCGTGCCTTCTTCACGCCGCGAAGCGTTGCCATCGTCGGCGCCAGCGAACGCGCGACGAGCGCCGGCGGGGCGGTCTTTCACATGATGCGAAAGGCGGGTTTCGACGGCGACCTCATTCCCGTCAACCCCAGGGGCGGAACGCTGCACGGGCTTGCCGTGAAGCGCTCGCTCCGCGCGCTTGACCAACCGGCCGATCTCGTGGTCATCGCCATCCGGCCCGACTTCATCGTCGATGCCGTGCGCGAGGCGGCCGAGACCGGGCACCGCGCGGTGCTCATTCTTCCCGGCGGCTTCTCCGAGGCGGGCGAGGCGGGCCGCCGCCGCGAGGCCGCGCTCGAAGCGGTGGCGCGCGAGGCCGGACTGCGGATCGCGGGGCCCAATTGCGGCGGCATCATCAACATCCACGGCGGCGCACGGCTCGCCGCCACCTTCTTCCGCGATCTGCCGCCGGGCGGGCCGATCGCCTTCGTCTCGCAGTCCGGCGCGTTGGCCGAGGAGGTGATCGCACAGGCGCAGGCGCAGCGCATTCCGATCGGCACCGTCGTCTCGGTGGGCAATTCGCTGCATCTCGGGGTTGAGGACCATCTTGCGCATCTCGCCGCCGACGAGGGCATCGAGACGATTCTGCTCTATCTCGAGTCGGCGCGCGATCTCGAGGCGCTGAAGGCG
>CAZAEP010000019.1:0-18578 GCA_964484045.1 uncultured Sphingomonadales bacterium | reverse complement strand
ATGATCATGCGTGCAGCGGGACTCTGTCTGATCGCGGCGCTCGCGCTCTCGGCGTCGACCGCCTCGGCCGGGACCTATATTCACGCCGGGCGGCTGCTCGATGTCGACAGCGGCAGGCTCAAGGTCGATCAGGCGATCCTCGTCGGCGAGGAGGGGCGTATTCGCGCCGTCGGCGACGCCGCCGACCTGCCGCCGCCCGCCGGCGCGGAAATCATCGATCTCGGCCGCTTCACCGTGCTGCCGGGGCTGATCGATGCCCATGTGCACCTTCTCGCCGACGCCAACAGCCACGGCTATCGCGCGCTTGCACGCTCGCTGCCGCGGCGCACGATCACCGGGGTGAAGAACGCGCGGCTGACGCTCGAAGCCGGTTTTACGACCGTGCGCAATGTCGGCGCCGACGGCTATGCCGACGTCGCGCTCCGGGACGCCATCGCGGCGGGCGACGTGCCGGGACCGCGGCTTCTGGTCTCGGGACCGCCGATCGGCATCACCGGCGGTCATTGCAGCGACGAAAATCTGCTGCCCTTCGCGTATCACCGCCTCGGCGAAGGCGTCGCCGACGGACCCTGGGCGGTGCGCGCCAAGGTGCGGCAGAATGTCAAATACGGCGTCGACCTGATCAAGACCTGCTCCACCGGCGGCGTGCTCTCGAAGGGCACCGAGGTGGGCGCGCCGCAATATACGCTCGAGGAGCTCACCGCGCTGGTCGACGAAGCCCATATGCACGGCCGCAAGGTGGCCGTCCATGCCCATGGCGCGACGGGAATCCGGAACGCCATCCGCGCCGGCGCCGATTCGATCGAGCATGCGAGCTTCATCGACGACGAGGGCATTCGTCTGGCGAAAAAGCACCACACCGTGCTGGTGATGGACATCTACGACACCGAATACATCCTCGGCGCCGGCGAGGCGGCGGGAATCCTGCCCGAATCGCTCGACAAGGAGCGGCGTACCGGTTCGGTGCAGCGGGCGAACTTCACCAGGGCCCATGCCGCCGGCGTCGTCATCGCCTTCGGCACCGACGCCGGCGTCTATCCGCACGGACAGAATGCGCGCCAGTTCGCGCGCATGGTGCGCTTCGGCATGACCCCGATCGAGGCCGTCCGCGCCGCCACCACGGTGGCCGCCGACCTTCTCGGCGTCGCCGATGTGACCGGGCGCATCCGACCCGGACTCTCGGCCGACATCATCGCCGTCGAGGGCGACCCCCTCGCGCATGTCGAGGTGCTCGAGGACGTGCGTTTCGTGATGAAGGAGGGCCGCGTCTACAAGGCCCCATGAGGGCCGGCCCCGCAGGAGCGCACGGCTTGCCCCCGCCCGCGGGGGGGTGTTAAGAGCCGGCGCGACGAAACCCGCCCCGCAACCGGAGACCGGCCGCCATGATCCCCCGCTATTCGCGCCCCGAGATGGCCGCCCTGTGGGCGCCGGAGAGCAAGTTCCGCATCTGGTTCGAGATCGAGGCCCATGCCTGCGACGCGCAGGCCGAACTCGGCGTCATCCCCAAGGAGGCGGCGCAGGCGGTGTGGGAGCGCGGCCGCTTCGAGATCGCGCGCATCGAGGAGATCGAGCGCGAGGTGAAACACGACGTCATCGCCTTTCTCACCAATCTCGCCGAGCATGTGGGGCCGGAGGCGCGCTTCATCCATCAGGGCATGACCTCGTCCGACGTGCTCGACACCTGCTTCAACATACAGCTCGTGCGCGCCGCCGATCTCCTCGATGCCGACCTCGAGGCGCTGCTCGCCGCCCTCAGGCGGCGCGCCTTCGAGCATCGCGATACGCCAGCCGTCGGGCGCAGCCACGGGGTGCACGCCGAGCCCACCACCTTCGGTCTCAAGCTCGCCGCCGCCCATGCCGAGTTCGACCGCGCCCGCCGCCGCCTCGCCGCGGCACGCGAGGAGGTCGCGACCTGCGCCATCTCCGGCGCCGTGGGCACCTATGCCCATATCGACCCGGCGGTGGAGGCGCATGTGGCGGAGCGCATGGGGCTTCGCGTCGAGCCGATCTCGACGCAGGTGATCCCGCGCGACCGCCACGCCATGTATTTCGCGACGCTGGCCGTGATCGCGAGCTCGATCGAGCGTCTGGCGACGGAAATCCGCCATCTGCAGCGCACCGAGGTGCTGGAGGCCGAGGAGTATTTCTCGTCGGGCCAGAAAGGCTCCTCGGCGATGCCGCACAAGCGCAACCCGGTGCTTTCGGAGAATCTCACCGGCCTTGCCCGCATGGTCCGCGCCTACGCCCTGCCGGCGCTGGAGAATGTGGCGCTGTGGCACGAGCGCGACATCTCGCATTCCTCGGTCGAGCGCATGATCGGGCCCGACGCCACGGTGACCCTCGATTTCGCCCTCGCGCGGCTGACCGACGTCATCGACCGCCTCGTCGTCTATCCCGAGCGCATGAAGGCCAATCTCGAGCGTCTCGGCGGTCTCATCCACTCGCAGCGGGTTCTCCTCGCCCTGACGCAGAAGGGCATGAGCCGCGAGGACGCCTACCGGCTCGTGCAGCGCCATGCGATGGTGGTGTGGGAATCGGACGGCCGGAGCCACCTCAAGGACCGGCTCAAGGCGGATCCGGAGGTGACGGCGCGATTGTCGCCCGCGGAGATCGAAGACCTGTTCGATCTCGATCACCATCTGCGGCACGTCGGAACGATTTTCGAGCGCGTTTTCAAGAACGCGTGACCGTTCCCCGGGGTCCGGCCCGTTTCATCACTTTCTTAACCCTTCTCCGTTATGCCGGACGCGCGATCGAGGAAGGGACCGAATCGCTGTGCACGCGCGCCGGGAAACATTGCGACGGGTCCAGTTGTCCCGTCAGGCATTGCGAAGTTTCTTTCAGGCCGAAAACTGGAATTTCCCGTTTCGGCTCGCGATTCTTGGCATCGCGGCCGGGCTCGTCGCCTATCTCGGTCTCGGCCCGTGGTCCTGGTTCTGGGTCCTCAGCACGATTCTGCTCGAATTTCTCGGCCATCACATGCGACGCCGCAGCCGGCGCGTCGCCTGGTCGAAGCGGCGCCTGCGACGGCTCATCCTGGGCAACGAGATCCTGGGCCATGCGATCCTCGTCGCCTGGACCGCCGGCGCCATCGGTCTCTATCACAGCGGCATCGAGCCGGGACGCCTCGCGGCCATGCTGATGCTCGCCGCCATCGGCATGAACGTCGCCCGCCAGCCCGGGCGGCTGCCATACGCCGTCTGGCTCAATGCCGGCATTCCGGCGCTGGCGCTGATCGCGTTGACCGCCTTCGATCTCGGCACCCTGACGGGACTCATCCGCTTCACCGCGGCGCTGCTTTTTGCGGCCAATATCGTCAGCGTCGCCGTCATCACGCTGCGCGAGCGCAATGCCATGCTGCAGGCGCAGCTCTCGCAGGAACGGCTGATCGCCGAGCTCGAGGAGGCCCGCGACGCCGCACTCGCCGGACGTCGCGAGGCCGAAGCGGCGGCGAAGCTCAAGGCGGACTTCCTGGCCGTCATGAGTCACGAGTTGCGTACGCCGCTCAATGGCATCCTGACCATGGCCGAGGTGCTCGGCCGCTCGTCTCTCGATGAGGAACAGAAGCGGCAGCTTGCGGCGATCGCGGAATCCGGACACATGCTGCTCAATATCGTCAGCGATGTCCTCGACCTCTCGCGCGCCGAGGCCGGCCGGATGACCCTCTCGCCGAAGCCGCTGCAGCTCACGCGACTGCTGGAAGACGGGCTCGCCCTGTGGCGACTGCGCGCGCACGAGCAGGGGCTCGACTTCCGCACCGGGATCGCTGCCGATGTCCCGGCGACGATCGCGGCCGACGAAACGCGCCTGCGCCAGATCCTCTTCAACCTCCTCGCCAACGCCCTCAAATTCACCGAGAAGGGCAGCATCACGGTTCATGTCGGGCGAACCACCGGCGACGGGCGCGCGCTGCTCCGGTTCTCCGTCGCCGACACCGGTATCGGCATTGCCGAGCGCGATGCCGAGCGTATTTTCGATCGATTCGCGCAGGTCGAGACCCGCCCCGCCCGGCGTCGCGACGGTGCCGGGCTCGGTCTCGCCATCGTCAAGGACATCGTCGCCGTCATGGGCGGCGAGATCGGTGTCGAGAGCCGGCTCGGCGAAGGCTCCACCTTCTGGTTCACGATTCCGCTCGTCGAAGTCGAGGTCGAGGCCGAAACCGAGCCCGACCGCAACGGCGCGCCACCGCTCCGCGACACGGCTCCCGGGCGCTCTTCGGGACCCTGCCCACGCGTCCTCGTCGCCGACGACAACCGCATCAACCGCGCGGTGCTGGAAGCGCTGCTCGCGCCGCTCGAGGCCGAACTGGTGGCCGTCAGGGACGGTGCCGAGGCGATCGCCGCGGTGCGCGACGCGTCGTTCGATCTCGTCCTCATGGACGTACGCATGCCCGGCATCGACGGGATCACCGCCATGCGCCGCATCCGGCGGCTCGCCGGCGGCGCCGAGGTGCCCATCATCGCCCTCAGCGCCAGCGGCAGCCCCGAGGACGAGGCCACCTGCCTCGCCGCCGGCGCCGACGCCTATCTGTCGAAGCCGATCGACAGCGCCAGCTTCTATCGCCTGGTCGAAAGGTTCATCGGAGGCGCCGAGCACGGCGCCGACGCCCGGGCCGCCAAGGGCCGCTGAGGGCCGGCGGCGGAAGGCGAGCCGGGCGGCGCCGTCTCAGTCTCCGCCGGCTTCTTCGCGGATCTGCGCGCGCGCCTCGTCCATGAAATGGCTGAGCTGCCGACGCAGGCGATGCTCCGAGATCTCGATGCCCCTGGCGGCAAGATCGCGCCGCAGTTTCTCGATCACGTCATCATCGCCGACTTTTTCGAAATCGGCCTTGATGACCTCCTTCGCATAGGTCTCGGCCGCCGGGCCCTCGAGCCCCATCTCGGCCGCCGCCCAAAGCCCGATCAGCTTGTCGCGGCGCACCGTGGCCTTGAAGCGCAACTCCTCGTCATGAGCGAATTTCCGCTCGAAACTCTGCTCGCGGTCGTCAAACGTGGTCATACTCTTGTCCGGCCCCTGGAACGATGGACGATCGCCCCCCGTTTACGCGTTCCGACGGGCGGCGGCAAGGGCGCGCGTAACCGAACCGGCAAGGGGCGGCAATTGCTCCTTGCGCAGAACCGGCCGGTAAGCTATCTTTACGGATAGTAAGAATAGCTTACAAAACTGCAGGCTGAAAACGGGGCTGGCCCGCAGTTTAAGGATAGTCGGGGAGGATTGGCCATGACCATGCGCGTTCTGTCGCACCTGCGACGGGGAGGGTCCGCACTCGCCATCGGCATCGCCGGCGGCGCTCTAGTCTTCATGGGCGGCGCGCTTGCCCAGACGAGCGGCGACGAGGCGGACGGAACATCGACCTACGAGCTCGAGGAGATCGTGGTTACGGCGCAAAAGCGCGAGCAGTCGCTCGCCGATGTGCCGATCGCGGTCACGGCGCTGACTGCGGACGCGCTCACCGCCCGCGGCATCGACGGCATCTCGGATCTGCAGTTCTTCGTCCCGACCCTGCAGGTGACCAATTTCCAGGCCGTTGCCTTCGTCGCCATCCGCGGCATCGGCATGGAGAACACGACCTCGGGCGGCGATCCGGGCGTGACGCTGCATCTCGACGGCGTCTATCTCGGGCGCCCGGTGGCGAGCTTCTTCGATCAGTTCGACATCGAGCGCATGGAGGTGCTGCGCGGACCGCAGGGAACGCTCTACGGACGCAACGCCACCGGCGGCTCGATCAACGTGATTCCGAAAAAGCCGAGCGACGAGCTCGAGGCCTATGCCGACTTCACCTACGGCAAGTTCGACCGCAAACGGGCGCGCGGCATTCTCAATCTGCCGCTCGGCGACGGTCTCGCGACGCGGGCCACGGTCACCTACGAGAAACGCGACGGCTTCCAGAAGAATCTCTTCCCCGGCGGCACGCGGGCGAACGACGCCGACAATGTCTATCTGCGCGGCCAGGTGCGTGCCGATCTCGGCGAGTCGGCGGACTTTCTTCTCGCCGTCAACTTCTCCGACGTCTCCGGCGTCGGACCGACACCCGAGGTGCGCAACCCGTTCCTGCGCATTCCGGGCCCCTCGCCGGTGCCCCTGCGGCCGTCGCTGAACGCGGTCAACGATCTCGAGCCGCATCTGGTGACCAAGGACACGCCCGAACATGTCGACATGGGCTTCTTCAATCTCGCCGGTACGCTGACCTGGGATCTGGGGGCGACGACCTTCAAGTCGATCACCTCGTTCGGGCACAGCAACTACAACAGCCTCTCGGATTCCGATGGCTCGGGCGAGTTCGCCTCGGCGCTGCAGATCGTCGAGAGCACCGATCAGGTGAGTCAGGAGCTGCAGCTCGCCTCGAACGCCGGCGGCGACTGGGAGTGGATCGTCGGCGCCTTCTATTTCCATGAAAGCTCGGAGCGTTTCTCCTTCTTCTTCGACCCCAAGATTCTCAACAATTTCGCCAAGAGTCCGCTGGCCGCTCCGTTTTCCATGACGCCGCGGATCCAGAGGTTCAGGCCGCTCTTCGACCCGGGGTTCATCGCCGGCGGCGACGTCACCGCGGACTCGGTCGCACTTTTCGGCCAGACATCCTATGATCTGACCTCACAGGTGCGGCTCACCGGCGGCGTTCGCGTCACCTATGACGAGAAGCGTTCGAAGTCGATCCTGGTCGTCTCGCCGCTCGTGCCCGGCGGCGGCCCGCCGACGATCGCCGACGTGCCGGCCAAGGGCAACTGGCTGCAGCCGACGGGCAAGTTCGTGGTGCAATGGTTCCCGACCGAGGGCGACACCAATTTCTATGCCTCCTATTCGCGCGGCTACAAGGGCGGCGGCATCAACCTTCAGGCGCCGCAGAGGCCGGTGATCGACCCCGAGAAGATCAACGCCGCCGAGGTGGGGCTCAAATCGCGACTGTCGCGCACCTTCCAGATCGATCTGTCGGCCTTCCGTTACGGCATCACCGATCTGCAGGTGCAGACCTTCGGACCCTTCGGGGCGATCATCGAGAACGCCGCCGACGCCACCATCAAGGGCATCGAACTCGAATGGCGTGCCGCGCCGGCGTCGGGGCTCGATCTCAACGGCTCGCTGTCCTGGCTCGACGCGACCTACGACAATTTCTTCAATGCCGATCCCTTCGTCGACATCACCAAGCCGATCGACCTGAGCGGCAAGCGGCTCAACCGGGCGCCGAAATGGACGGTCTCGGGCGGTGCCCAGTACACCGTCGCCCTGCCCGAGGGGTCGGGCGACCTGAGCCTGCGCGCCGATGTCTATTATCAGTCGGCGACCTTCTTCCGACCCTTCAACCTGCCCTCCGACCGGGCCGACAATTACGCCAATCTCGACCTTCGGCTCTTCTACACGAGCCCCGACGAGAGGGTGACGGCGGAGGTCTATGCCAGCAACGTCACCGACGCGACGCAGGAGTCGGACATCCTGCGCTCGCCGCCCTTCCTCGGGCCGACCGAGTTCGTGAGCTACCGTCCGCCGCGGCAGTACGGCATCCGCCTAGGGCTGCGGTACTGAAGACGGGAGGCGGCCGCCTCGGCTCCCGGCCGGGGCGGGACCGCCGCCGGCGGCGCATCATCCCGGCTCCCCCGCACGCCCCTCCTCGCAAGGGGTTGCGCCGGGCGGACGGGGGGGATCAAATGGCCGGCAGACGGCCTGCATCGGGCAATCGCCGTCGGATGCTCGGAATTCGCTCATGAAGACTTGCCGCGAATGGACGGAGGTCACGCCCGAGCTGTTTCATGCGGAGATCAGGCCGGCGAACCGGCCGGCGGTCTTGCGCGGCCTGGTCGTCGACTGGCCGCTCGTCGCCGCGGGACGGGACACGCCGGCGGCACTTTGCGCCTATCTCCGCCGCTTCGGCACCGATCGGCCGGCCATGGCCTTCTTCGGCCCGCCGGAGATCAGGGGGCGGTTCTTCTACAACGAGACGCTCGACGGCTTCAATCATGAGCGCCGGCAGGTTCCGCTCGCGGACATTCTCGATCTGCTGATGCGCCATCTCGACGATCCCGACCCCCCGTCCTTCTATGCCGGCGGCGTGCCGGTCGATACCCATCTGCCCGGTCTGCTGGAGGAAAACCCCGCACCGCCTGTTGCGCCCGACGGCGAACGCCTGGTCGCCTTCTGGGTCGGCAACAGAGCCCGCATCCCGGCCCACTGGGACCTGCCGCAGAACATCGCCTGCGACATCGCCGGACGGCGCCGCTTCACGCTGCTGCCCACCGGGCAGGTGCAGAATCTCTATGTCGGCCCGCTGGATTTCACGCTCGCCGGACAGCCCTGCAGCCTGGTCGATTTCGACGATCCGGACTTCGCGCGCTTTCCGCGCTTCCGCGACGCGCTTGCGCATTGCGAGGAAGCCATCCTCGAGCCCGGAGACGCGCTCTACATCCCGAGCCTGTGGTGGCACCGGGTGGAATCGCTCGACGCCGCAGGCGCCATGATGAATTTCTGGTGGCGCGAGGGACCGTCGCATCTGGTGACGCCCTTCCTCACCATGCTGCATGCGCTGCTGACCATCCGCGACCTGCCGCCGGGCGAGCGTCGGGCCTGGAAGACGATGTTCGACCACTACATCTTCCAGACCAACGGCGATCCCTGGGCGCATCTTCCCCCGCACGCGCGCGGCATATTCGGCCCGCTGACGCCGGACAGGCTTCAGGAGCTGCGGGAATATCTGATCGGAACATTGAGGCGCTAGGAAAACCGGGTCCACACGTCGACGCCGACCCGGGCCGCTCCATCATCACCGCTGTCTCCGTGCCCTGCTACGAAAGCAGGTGCCGACGGCGCACTTGACTGGGCGTGTATCCGAAGGGGAGACTATCGCATGGCGATAATGGCCGCGGGAAGTCGGCAATGACGATATCACGATCGAAAGATCGCCCCGGTGCGGGCGTCCTATGGTGCATCAGATACCTGCTCCCGCAACTCCTGTTCTTGGTCTTCACCATATTGACGGGGGCCACGGAAAACGCCTGCGCTGCTCCGCATGCCGGGCTGCAGCTCTCGCCCGCGCCGGCCTGGGTCAGGCTTCACGATTTCGATTCCGCCCCTGCGGATCCTGAGACAACGCCGGAAGCGAAAAGAGGTGTGATCTTTCGACTCTGGGAGGAACAGGTCAATTATGCGGAGGGCAGGACACGGCATTTCCGGCGGGTTGTTTATGAACTGCAATCGAAAGCCGCGATCGCCAACGCGTCGATTCTCTACGGAGCTTTCTACGAAGGGCGGCAGAAACTGACGTTTCATGTTTTTCGGATCTGGCGCGACGGCAAAGCATTCGAGATTGCCGACCGGGCAATCGTGGAAACCGTCAAAAGCGCTGCCGGTCTCGACGACACCCGGACGGCGGACATGACCGTCCTCAAGATCTACGTGCCCGACCTCCGGGTCGGAGACCTCCTTGAGTTCGCCTATTCGATGATGGGCGATACGCCGGGTCTCGAAGGACAGCGCACGGAAGTCTACAATTCTTCCCCCGAGAACCCGGTGCGAATTTACTACCGCCGTTTTCTGACCGACCCGAAGTCTCCACTTTATTTCTATCTCGTCGGCGGCGATGAGGCGCCCCGGGAGTCGAGGGTCGGCGACCTGATCGAATACAGTTGGGAACAGAAGGACCTCGAGCCTGCGGAAACGGAGGATCACGTTCCCCCGTGGTTCGACCAGGTGCCCATGACGTTCGTCAGCGGCGCGAGAGGCTGGAACGATGTGGTTGAATGGGCGCAGTCCCGGCTCGTTTTCGCGGGCCCCATCGATGAAGATGTGGCGGCGACCGCCAGGGACCTTGTTGCCGGTCGAACCGATGAGCGTGACAAGGTATCCGCGATCGCTGCCTTCGTTCAGGGAAAAATCCGATATCTCGGCCCCGGACTCAGTCGGAACGGCTATGTCCCGTTTCCCCCGCGCGACGTTCTCGCCCGCCGATGGGGAGATTGCAAGGACAAGGTCGCGCTGCTGATCGCCATGCTC
The DNA here is from genome assembly GCA_964484045.1 of uncultured Sphingomonadales bacterium. GTDB lineage: Bacteria > Pseudomonadota > Alphaproteobacteria > Sphingomonadales > Rhodothalassiaceae > J134. Next base: position 8,600 of record CAZAEP010000019.1, on the reverse strand, counting down.
AAGGCGGTGGGGATCACGGCCTATCCCGCGCTCACCGAAACCGCGCGCGGCCATGTCCGTCCGGGCGTCCCGACACCGCTGGCCTTCGATCATGTGATCGCTCTGGTGGCACGCGCCGCGGGACCGTTATGGGTCGACGCGACGGCGACGCCGCGCGATCATACACATGCCTCGTTCGAATTGCCGCAGACGGATTTCGTTCTGCCGGTCCGGGACGGGCAGGACGCGCTCGTTCGCTTGCCGGCTCGGCAGACGCAGACCTCGGACGGCTTTGATGTGGACATGACGACCTTCGTCGACCTGTGGTCGGGACGAAAGGCAAGCTTTACGACCAGCTATGCCGGTCGATGGGCGGACGGCGTTCGTGCGCTCATCGAGCGTTCGGGAAGCAAAGTCATCAGACTGACTTATCTGGAGGGATTCAGGAATCTCGGAGACTATGTCGAAACGGATGGAGACGTCCATATTGCGGACATGTTCGCAGACAACAGGATCGTCGTTTCGCAGGACTTCAAGGCGCGTTATTTCTGGGTATGGGAGGAAGATGAGGAACGCTACACGTTCGAGATCTCGCCGCATTGGCTGGAGACGTTCATTCCTTCGATCTCGGAGGACGACACGGTGCGCAAGGCACCGTTCGCGCTCCCTTACCCTCTCTCCGTTCGAGAAAGGCAGGTCCTCCACCTTCCCGAGGGCATGGATGTCGAGTTGAAGGAAACATCCATCGAGCGAGATGCTTATCGCCTGAATTTGACATGGAAGCATGATGGCGGAGATCTGGTCATCACCGTTGTCTTCACGACTCTTCGCGACCATCTGCGGCCGGATGAGGTCGGGCAGTTCTTCGAGGATCGCAGGCAGTTCTCGGATTGGTCTTTCTTCGCATGGACGAATCGTTCCAAAGGAGCCAAGGATTCCATCCGCAGGACCTTTGAAAAGCCGGACATGCACCTCGAAATTCGCGGGCGCGCGCAGCCCCAGCCAAGCATGGGGGCTCCTGCGATCAACGGACAAGAGGATGGGAAGTCCCTCCCCGACCCGCCGGGTCCGCGTCCACGGCCGCGCCGGGAGAACGAGACGGGGCACTGACTAGGGCATGCTCCGCGGTGCCATGACCTCCCGGCTGAGGATGTTGCAGATGCGCCGGCTCGCCCGGCCGTCGCCATAGGTGGTGTCCGCCCGGCTCATGCGGCGATACGCCGTCGCGTCATCGCACAGACGATCGACTTCGGCGACGATCCGCCGGCGGTCGGTGCCCACAAGCCGGGCGCCGCCACGGGCGATCCCCTCGACCCGCTCGCTCAGCCGCCGCAGGACAAGGACCGGCTTGCCGAGCACCGACGCCTCTTCCTGAATGCCGCCGGAATCGGTCAGGATCAGCCACGCCCGGCTCATGCAATAGACGAAGCTCCGGTAATCCAGGGGTTCGATCAGGTGAATATTGCGCCGCCCCCCGAGCCGGCGCCGCACCGGGTCGCGGACGTCCGGATTGAGGTGGAGGAAAAAGGCAATCGCGAGATCACGCCGCCCGGACAGGCGGAGAAGCGCCCGGCAGACCTCGTCGAGCCCGGCGCCGAAGCTCTCGCGGCGATGGCTGGTGACCAGAACCAGGCGGCGTGCCGGGACGCCGTCGCGGGGTCCGAGAAAGGGCAGCGCGGCATGCAGTCGTGCGATCAGCGGCGACGCGTCCTTGAGGCCTTCGAGGGTCGACAGCAGGGAATCGATCCCGGTGTTGCCGGTGACATGGATGCGTTCGGGAGGCACGCCTTCGGCAAGGAGATTGGCCCGTGCGATCCCGGTGGGAGCGAAGTGGATCGCAGCGATCGCTCCGGCCACCCGCCGGTTCGCCTCTTCGGGCCAGGGGCAATCGAGATCGCCGGTGCGCAGGCCCGCCTCGACATGAGCCAGCGGAACCCGCCGGTAGAGCGCCGCCAGGCTGGCCGCCAGGGTCGTCGTCGTATCGCCCTGAACGAGCACGAGATGCGGCGCGACCTGCGCGACGACCGCAGCGAAGGCGCGTAGCATGCGCGCGGCAAGCTCGACGAGGTCCTGCCGCGGGGTCATGAGATCGAGATCGAAATCCGCCCGGATCGCAAACAGCGACAGGATGTCGTCGACAAGCTCGCGATGCTGACCGGTGATGCAGACGACCGGCCGCAGTCCGGGCGTCTTGCGCAGGGCGGCAATCACGGGCGCCATCTTGATCGCCTCGGGACGGGTGCCGATGACGCACAGGATGCGCGCTTGTGCCCCCTGCTCCGCCATCGCGATGATGCCTCCCTCGCCCCCCGACGGCATCAAGATATACTGGAGACGGGGAGGGAAATGCAATCCGGCGTTGTGTCGCGACCGATGAGCGGGCCGCGCCTTGCGGGCAAGCCGGCGACGCCCTCGCATGTCGGGCGCCCGTCAGCGCATTGCCGATGGATGGCCCTCCTGAGGCGCCCCCGCTCCTCAGGCGGCGCTCGCCTGCGCCTCCGGCGTCTTGTAATAGGTCTCGCCGCGCGCCGCCATCTCGCGTATCCGATCCGGCACCCGGAAGCGTTCGCCATAGGCGTCGGCGAGCCGGTCGGCCTCGGCGACGAAGGCTTTGGCGCCAATGAAGTCGACATGGCTGAAGGGGCCGCCGGTCCAGGGCGCGAAGCCCCAGCCGAAGATGGCGCCGACATCGCCGTCCTCGACGGTGACCAGCACGCCCTCCTCGTAGCAGCGCACGCATTCGACGATCTGGCGATAGAGCAGGCGCTTCTTCACCTCCTCGACATCGGGCTGCGTGGCGGCGGGCGGGAAATGCTCGGCGATCCCGGGCCAGAGATACTTCTTCGACCCGTCTTCGGGATAGACGTACATGCCCTTGCCGTTCTTGCGCCCGAAGCGTTCGAGCTTCTCGACGAAGAGCTCGACCACGCGGTCGCCGGGCGAGGGCGCGTAGGCGTCGCCGAGGTCCTTCTTCGTCTGTTTCAGAATCTTGTAGGAGAGGTCGATCGCCACCTCGTCGCCGACCGCGAGCGGCCCCACCGGCATGCCGATCATGCGCCCGGCGTTCTCGATCAGCGCCGGATTGACGCCCTCGGCGATCATCGTATAGCCCTCCATGACATAGGTGCCGAAGGAGCGCGAGGTGTAAAAGCCGCGGGCATCATTGACCACGATCGGGGTCTTCCTGATCTGGCGCACATAGTCGAGCGCCTTGGCGATGGCGCGCTCCCCGGTCTTCCTGCCGACGATGATCTCGACCAGCGGCATCTTCTCGACCGGGGAGAAGAAGTGGATGCCGATGAAGTTCTCCGGCTTCGGATCGGCCTCGGCGAGACTGGTAATCGGCAGGGTCGAGGTGTTCGAACCGAAGACGATGTCCTCGCCGGTCACCGCAAGCGCGCGCGTCGTCACGTCGGCCTTGAGCGCACGGTCCTCGAACACCGCCTCGATGACGAGATCGCAGCCGGCGAGATCGGCATAGTCGGCGCTCGGCGTGATGCGCGCGAGCAGGGCCTCGCCCTCCTCCTTCGACATCCTGCGCCGCCGGACCGCCTTCTCCACCAGCTTCACCGAATGCGCCTTGCCGCGCTCGGCGGCGGCCTGGTCGCGGTCGATGAGCACCACCTCGATGCCGGCGGCCGCCGAGACATAGGCGATGCCGGCGCCCATCAGGCCCGCGCCCAGCATGCCGAGCCGTTTCGTCGGCATGGGCTCGATGCCCTTGGGCCGGCGCGCGCCCTTCTCGGCGGCCTGCTTGTTGACGAAGAGGGTGCGGATCATGTTCGCCGCCTGCCCTTCGACGAGCAGGCGCGTGAAATACTTGCTCTCGATCTCGAGCGCCCGGTCGAAGGGCACGATCGAGCCCTCATAGACCGACGACAGAATATACTGCACCGCGGGATAGAGCCCGTAGGTCTTCTCGCGCGCCATCGCGTTCGCGGCCATGAAGGTGCGCACGGCATTGGGATGCATGGCCCCGCCGCCGCCGGGATATTTGAAGCCCTTCACGTCCCAGGGCTGGATCGCACGCGGGTTCGCCTTGACCAGCGCCTTCGCCCGCGCGACGAGCTGGTCCGGCGGCGCCAGCTCGGTGACGATGCCGAAGCTCTTCGCCTCCTGCGCGCTCAGGGTCTTGCCGGTGGTGAGATACTGCAGCGCCGCCTGAATGCCGATGATGCGCGGCAGCCTCTGCGTACCGCCGGCGCCGGGCAGGAGACCGACCATCACCTCTGGCGTGCCGAACTTCACCGAGCCGTCATCGGCGGCGACACGGAAATGGCAGGCCAGCGGCAGCTCGAAGCCGCCGCCGAGCGCCTGCCCGCGGACCGCCGCGACGAAGGGCTTGGTTTTCGTCTTCCGCAGCTCCTTCACCGGCCTGCCGCCGGTCTCGAGCTTGCGGAAGAGGCGATTGAGGCGCACCGCCTGCCGGAAGATCTCGCCCGGACGGTGGCTCTTCGCCATCGCCGAGAGCCGGCTCAGCATCCGGAGATCGGCGCCGGCCATGAAGCTCGACTTGGCCGAGGTGATGACGGCGCCTTCGATGGCGTCGTCCGCAAGCACGCGGTCGACGAGCTCCTCGAGCTCGCTCATCACCTCGGGCGTGATGATGTTCATCGACTGGCCGGGAACGTCGATGCTGAGGATGGCGACGCCGTCTTCGATCTCGAACTGAATGGTCTTGGTCATCGTGTTTCTTCCCTGCTCCGCGGTCTCAGACCCGCTCGATGATGGTCGCGGTGCCCATGCCGGCACCGATGCACAGGCTGACGAGCGCCGTGCCTTGCCCCGTGCGCTCGAGCTCGTCGAGCACGGTGCCGAGGATCATGGCGCCGGTGGCGCCGAGCGGATGGCCCATGGCGATCGCGCCGCCGTTCACATTGAGCCGGTCGTGATCGACCCCGAGCACGTCCATGAAGCGCAGCACGACGGCGGCGAAGGCCTCGTTGAGCTCCCACAGATCGATGTCGCCGACCTCCATGCCGGCGCGCTTCAATGCCTTCTCGGCGGCGAAGGAGGGGCCGGTCAGCATGATCGTCGGCTCCGAGCCGATCGAGGCATAGGCGCGAATGCGCGCCCGCGGCGTGAGACCGAGGCGCTCGCCCGTCTCGCGGTTGCCGATGAGAACGGCCGCCGCCCCGTCGACGATGCCCGAGGAATTGCCGGCATGATGGACGTGATTGATGCGCTCGATCTCGGGGTATTTCTGGATCGCCACCGAATCGAAGCCGAAACTGGTGCCGATCTCGGCGAAGGAGGGTTTGAGCGCCCCGAGCGACTGCATGTCGGTCTCGGGCCGCATATGTTCGTCGTGGTCGAGCACGATCTCGCCGATGACGTCCTTGACCGGCACGATCGAGCGCGCGAAACGGCCCTCGTCCCAGGCGCGCTTGGCGCGCTTTTGCGACTCCACGGCATAGGCGTCGAGATCGTCGCGCGAATAGCCGTATTTGGTGGCGATGAGGTCCGCCGAGATGCCCTGGGGCACGAAATAGGTGGGAATCGCCACCCCCGGGTCGGTGGCCCAGGCGCCGCCGTCCGAGCCCATCGGCACCCGGCTCATATGCTCGACGCCGCCGCCGATCATGAGATCGGTCTGTCCGGCCATGATCTGGCCCGCGGCCATGTTGCAGGCCTCGAGCCCCGAGGCGCAGAAACGGTTGATCTGCACCCCGGCGACGGTCTCGGCGAAGCCGGCGTTCATCGCGGCGACGCGCGGGATGCAGGCGCCCTGCTCGCCGACCGGCGTGACGCATCCGAAAATGACGTCGTCAACGGCGGAAGTGTCGAGATCATTGCGGTCCCGCACCGCCTCGAGCACCTGGGTCGCGAGCTGGATCGGCGTGATCTCGTGAAGGCTGCCATCGGCACGGCCCTTGCCGCGCGGCGTGCGGACGGCGTCGTAGATGAAGGCGTCGGCCATGAAACGGTCCTTTCCTTGCACTGTGCCTCCCCTGGTGAGGATGCGGTCTCAGAATGCGTCGGCGTCGAGCGCCATCACCGGTTCGGCGCCGGCGGTGAGCTTGGCGAGACGGGATTTGGTCTCGGGCAGGATGCGGCGCATGAAATAACGTCCCGTCCTGAGCTTGTTCTCGTAGAACGCGCGATCCGCGGCGCCGTCGGCGAGCTTCTCGCGCGCCGCCTTGGCCATCTGCGCCCACATGTGGCCGAGGGCGACGAGCCCCATCAGATGCATGTAGTCGACCGCGGCGGCGCCCGCGTCGTCGGGATTCTCGCGCCCGTGTTCCATGAGCCACATGGTCGCCTTCTGCAGGTCCGCGACCGCGCTTGCCAGAGGCGTCGTGAACTCCGCGAGATCGCCGTCCTTGTGCTCGGCGATGAAGCTGCCGACGATCCTGAAGAAGGCCTGCACCGCCCGGCCGTTGTTCTGGCCGAGCTTGCGCCCGACGAGGTCGAGCGCCTGAATGCCGTTGGTGCCTTCATAGATCATGGCGATGCGGGCGTCGCGGACGAACTGCTCCATGCCCGATTCGCGGATATAGCCGTGTCCGCCCCAGACCTGCTGCGCCTCGGTGGCGTTCCAGAAGCCGAAGTCGGTGAAGACGCCCTTGATCACCGGAGTGAGCAGGGAGACGATGTCGTCGGCGGTGCGGCGCTCCTCTTCGCTCTCCGCCTTGTGCGTGAGGTCGACCATCAGCCCGCCCCAATAGGCAAGCGCACGCGCGGCCTCGTTGAAGGCGCGGGCGTCCATCAGCATGCGCCGCACATCGGGGTGGACGATGATCGGATCGGCCTTGGCGTCGGGGTTCTTCGGCCCCGAAAGCGCACGACCCTGCAGCCGCTCGCGGGCGTAGGACGCGGCATTCTGGTAGGCGACCTCGGACAGCGCGAGGCCCTGCATGCCGACGCCGAGGCGGGCCGCGTTCATCATGATGAACATGTTCCTGAGCCCGTCATTGGGCGCGCCCACGATCCAGCCCCTGGCGCCGTCATAATTGAGAACGCAGGTGGAATTGGCATGGATGCCCATCTTCTCCTCGATGGCGCCGCAGGTGACGGCATTGCGGTCACCGAGAGTGCCGTCGGGATTGACGAGGAACTTCGGCACGAGGAAGAGCGAGATGCCCTTCGTCCCCTCGGGCGCGTCGGGAAGCTTCGCGAGCACGAGATGGATGATGTTCTCGGTCAGATCGTGCTCGCCGGCGGAGATGAAGATCTTGGTGCCGGTGATGGCGTAGCTGCCGTCGTCCTGCGGCACCGCCTTGGTGCGGATGAGCCCGAGATCGGTGCCGCAATGGGGCTCGGTGAGATTCATCGTCCCCGACCACACCCCTTCGACCATCTTCGGCAGATAGGTCCGCTTGATCTCGTCGGACGCGGTGGCATGGAGCGCCGCCACCGCGCCGGCGGTGAGCCCGGGATACATGGCGAAGGAGAGATTGGCCGAGATCATCATCTCCTCGAAGGCGAAGCCGATCACGTGCGGCAACCCCTGTCCGCCGTATTCGGGCGGCATGATGAGACCCGGCCAACCGCCCTCGACGAGCTTGGCATAGGCCTCCTTGAAGCCCTTGGGCGTGGTCACCGAGCCGTCGGGGTGACGCGTGCAGCCCTCGATGTCGCCCGGCAGATTGAGCGGCTGCAACTCGTTTTCACAGAACTTCGCACCCTCCTCGAGGATGGCCGCGACAAGATCGGGGGTGGCGTCGGCGAAACCCTCGAGATTGGCGTATTTCTCGAGCCTGAGAACGTCGTTGAGGACGAAGAACATATCCTTGAGGGGAGCACGGTAGCTGGGCATCGGGAGCACCCTTTCTGTCAGACGCGAGGAAGATGTGGGGCCTGGGGATCGTTTTTGCGAGTCTCGGGATCAAGGCGCGCCGGCCCGATACCGGTCTCGCCGACCGCGGCGTGGAAGCGCGCCCGCGCCGCGGCCTCGCATGCCGGGTTCTCGATGATCTCGGCGAGAAGCTCGGTAAAGGCCTCGAGCTCGGCGATCATCTGGTCGATGTCGGCGCGCTGGCTCTCGAGCGCCGCGATGCGCTCGCGACATTTGGCGAGTGTGCGCCGGCGTTGCGTGATGCGGTGATCGCCGAGCGCATAGAGATCGAGCATCTCCGCGATCTCGGCGAGCGAGAAGCCGACTCGCTTGCCGCGCAGAATCCACGCCAGCCGCGCCCGGTCGGCCGCCGAATAGAGCCGTGTCTGGCCCTGGCGCGCAGGCGCGAGCAACCCCTGCGCCTCGTAGAAGCGCAGGGCGCGCGGCGTGACGTCGAACTCGCGCGCCAGATCGGCAATGCTGTAGCGTATCGGCGACATCGGTCGGAAGCCTCGACGGGGAATGTTGCTCTCCGTCTAGTTGACGTTTACGTAAACGGCAAGCTGTCGAAAGCGGCAGGTCGCGGCGCGTCCGCATCCGACGGCGCCGGCTCTTCTCCGCCTTTTCCGCCCTCCATCGCCCCCCGCCGGCCCCCTCCTTCGTCACCCGCCGGCGCCTATTATTCCGCGTCCCTCGACGGCGCCTATTATTCCGCGTCCCTCGACGGCGCCTTTTTATTCGTCACCCGCCGGCTTCTCCTTCTGCGTCACCCGCCGCTCCCTCCTTCTGCGTCACCCGCCGGCGTGACCGGCGGGTCCACCGGGACGCAGGGCGCCCGGCACGA
>CAZAEP010000018.1:1526-18839 GCA_964484045.1 uncultured Sphingomonadales bacterium | reverse complement strand
GCGCCACGGCCGCATCGTCGAGCGCCGCGGCGGCGCTCTTGTCCAGCGCCAGAGGGCCGCCATAGACGCAGAAGGCCGTCGAGACCAGGCGGTTGCCGAAAAGACGACTGCGCATATGCACGAGCGGCAGAACCCCGACGATCGCCGCGTCGCGCCGTGCCAGAAGATAGGGACAGGCATGCCCGAAGGCGCGCTCGATCACCGTCTTCCAGCCGCTGAGATGGAAGAAGGTGCCCTCGGCATGCGCGCGCACGAAGGCGTCCCAGGCGGTCGCGTCCGCGGATGCCAGTTGCTCGACGCGGAGGGAGCCGACACCGTGCATCTACGCCTCCTCCGCGGCGAGGTAGATCGCATCCATGCGATCCCAGGAAAAGGCCGCGAGAAGGCGGTCGAGACGCGTCTCCATGCGCGACAGATTGGTGTAATGGCGGAACCGCGTACGGGCGCTCAGCCCGTCGACACGCGGCTGTGCGGGGTCGATCTCCCAAGGATGGAAATAAAAGACCGCGGGCCTGCCCTCGCGCCGGTTGACCTGCGCCAGGGCCCAGCGCGACCAGCGATAGGGCAGCAGGCGAAAATAGCCGCCGCCGCCGCAGGGCAGCCTGTGCCCGAAGATCTCGAGGGTGGCGATCGGGATCTCGAGAAAGCCGGCATCGGCGAGCGGCCGATATGCGGCACGCGGCGCATCCGGAATGCCGTAATGATCATGACGGATGGGGTAGACGCTGGAGCTGTAGGAATAGCCTTCCTCGGCAAGGACGTCATGCGCCCAGAGGGTGTCCCTACCCAGCGAAAAGCTCGCCGCCCGATAGCCGCGGACCGGCACGCCGGCCACATCCTCCAGCAGTGCCTTCGCCTGCCGAACATCCTTGCGGAACTCGTCCCGGCTCTGCGCCGAGATCCGGACATGCGCCATGCCGTGCGATGCGAGTTCATGGCCCGCTTCGACGATCCGGCGCAGCATGGCCGGATATCGCCGGGCGATCCAGCCGAGGGTGAAGAACGTCGCCCGTGTCCGATGGCGATCGAAGAGGTCGAGAATGCGGGCGACATTGTCCTCGACGCGGCAGGGAAAATCGTCCCACGTCGCGCGCGGGATGCGCGGCTCCATCGCGGAGACCTGAAAATAGTCCTCGACATCGACGCTCATCGCGTTCCTGCAGATGGCGGTCGCGGCCGGGTCCGTCCCGCGCTGCCCGCCATGCAGCACAAGAGCCGTCATCCCGAAAGCCCCTTCTTCCGGCGACGTTCCTGTTCGCTGACGAGGCGCAATATCTGCTCCATCTTGGCGCGATAGGTGCCCAGCGAACGGCGGAGCTCGTCGAATGTCGCAAGCAGTTCGGCATATTCCTCGGCCGGAGCGGGTCCCCCGTTGCGAGCCGGCGGCGGCCGCTCACCGGCGGCCGCTGCGGGTGGCGGCGCGGTCGTCACCGCGGGGGCGGCGTCTTCAGCGGCGTCCGCCTCATCGCACGGCTCGCTCAGATTCTCCGCCCGCATCTCGGCGATCACCTCGCGGAGCGCCGCCTCGTCGATATGGCGACGTTCCTCGAGGAACGCATAGAGCATCAACCGGTCGCACAGGCGATTGATCTTGCGGGGCACGCCGCCGGTCTCGCGGTGAATGCCGGCACAGACGGCGGCGTCGAAAAGGCTGTCGCCGGACCAGCCGGCCTGATGCAGGCGATGCTCGATATAGACGGGCACCTCGGCGGCGGCGAGCGGCGCAAGATGATAGGAGGTGATGACGCGTTGACGGATCTGCTCGCATTCGCGACTCGCCAGGCGCGCCCGGAACTCCGGTTGGCCGACCAGCAGCATCTGAACCATCGGCTGCTCCCGGTTCTGGAAATTGGAGAGCATGCGCAGTTCCTCGAGCGCACCCGGCGAGAGATTCTGCACCTCGTCGACGATCAGGAGAACGCTGCGACCGCGTTGCGTCGTGCGCAGGAAGAAGCTGTTCAGGTCGCGCAGGAACGCGGCCTTGCTCGCCCCGCTCTTGCGCAACCCCAGTTCACCGACCAGCAGTTCGAGGAGATTGTCCGCCTCCAATTGCGTCGTACTGATGCGCGCGGTGACGACCGAATCGAGATTGCCCGATGCGAGAAGATACTCGATGAGCGTGGTCTTGCCGGCCCCGACCTCCCCGGTGACGACGACAAAACCCTCCTTCTTGCTCAGGCCGTAGGTGATCGTCGCCAAGGCCCGCTTGTGGACCCGGCTGTCGAAGAAGAACTGTACATCCGGGGTGATCTGGAACGGATGACGCGCGAGCCCGAAATGTTCAAGATACATCCTTCTTACCTCTGCCCGCGCGATCCCGAAGCGGCACGTCCCCATCCCCATATGGACGGCCCGCCGCCGGCAGGAGTCGCCGCTGCCTCGCCCGCATCCCGCTCACCCGCGATTCCCGTCGCCCGCCAGCCGCGCAACGGCCTAGGAGTCTCCCGCATAGTCCTTGTAGGCGTAATAGGAATAGTAGCTCGCCCGTTTGCTGAAGCGGCCCTTGTTGAGCACGACGCCGACCTCGACGTCCGCCGGCAAGCGCTCGAGTGCGTCCTCCACGACATCCTTCGGTGTGGTATCCGCCTCGACGACGAAAACGACCTGCCCGACATGCTCGGCCAGGACGCTCGCTTCCGAGGCGGAGAGAAGCGGCGGCGTGTCGAAGATGATCAGACGGTCCGGATAGCGGTCGGCGAGCTCGCGTGCGAGCTGCTGCATGCGCTGGCTGGAAAGAAATTCCGAGGACATGTCGTCGCGGCTTCCCGGGCCGATGATCGACAGTCGCTCGATATTCGTGCGCAGGATCACCGAGCCGATATCGCCGTCCGGATCCTTGAGAACGTCCATCAGACCCCGGTGCCCGAAAACCCCCAGCCGGTTGAAGATGACGGGCCGCTCGAAATCGGCATCGACGAGAAGAACATGAAAATCGACTTCGCAGGCCAGGCTGATGGCGAGATTGAGGGCGAGAAAGCTTTTCCCTTCTCCCGGCAGGGCGCTGGTCACCATGATCAGATTGGCATGCTCCACCTTCTGGAACCAGAAGGTCTGGACCACCGAGCGCTTGATCAGACGCACTTCCTCGGCGAGCTTCGAGCGCATGCGGCGTGGCGTCAGATAGCCTGCTGCGGCCAGATCTTCGAGGTCGATGGCGACTTCCGGCGCCGCGGCAAGGTCGGGCGTGCGACCGCCCCCCGCCTTCGCGTGGCGGTGCTCGGCGGCGGAGCGGCGCGCTTCCTCGAGACGCGCGGCGGCACGTTCGATCAGGGAGCGGTCATCCAGGTCCCCGGATTCTCGAACTTCATCCCCACTCATGATCGCTCCTCGGTCCCTTTCTTTCGGCCGGCGCCGCGTATCTCACTGCCGGCTCATGCCGCGCGACGCTCGGGGGCTGCGCTCACCGGTGTCGGAGCGGGCGCCGCCATGCGCCGGCGGTGCGTGGTCCGCCAGTAAAGGAGGGCGCCGCCCCCCAGCACGAGCGGCACCAGGCAGAGGCCCCATGCCGGCGCCAGCATCTTCGGCAAGCCATAGCGGCTTTCCATGTAAAGAAGTGTGAACATCACCAGGAGCGAGGCGAAGCTGCCGGCCGCCAGGAGAAGGATCTCCCGGCGTTCGCGGCGCCGCTCCTTCTCGTCCGCCACCACGCTGACGACGCCGATGACATTGTGCGGAAAGTCGCGCTTGAGGTGACGCACGCTGCCATAGGTGACCTGCGTCACGGCCAGGAGGGCGGTGATCGCGACCCCCGCGGCAAGGCTCGCAAGAAGCACGGCGATGAGAAAGATCGCCCGCGGCGGCCCCGATGGCAGGGCCGGCATCGAAGCGGCCTCGATGATCCGGAAATTGACCCGGTTGCCGCCTTCATCGCGATCGGCCGAGATGCGGGCGGACTCGAGGCGCGAGCGAAGGATCTCGTAGTTCTTCTTGATCACCTCGTAATCGCGCGTGAGCTTCTTCATCTTGGCCTCGACCTCGGGAACCAGGCGAATGCGCCTTTCGAGGCTCGCCACATTCTCCCTGGCCCGGCGAACCTGATCCCGCAAGGTCGCGACCTTGCCCTTCTCCTCGACCAGGGCAATCCGCAGATTGGTGTAGACCGGGTTGATGACGCTGCCCGTATTGCCGCCCCCGGTCGGCCCGCCCATCGCCGCCATGCGCGCTTTCTGCTGTTTCAGGAGGCCGTCGAGGCGGCGACGCAACACGACGACATCGGGGTGCTGTTCGGTGTAGCGAGCCGTCAACTCCGCGAGTCTCGCCTGAATCGCGACGATCTGGGCATCGATATTGGTCGGAGGCCCCTCGCCGAGGACCGTCTCGCCGAGCATGCGCGGCGTATTGGCGAGCTCGTCTTCAAGCAGCGAAACCCGCTTTTCGGTGTCCTCGAGCTGCGCCTCGAGAGCGGCCTTCCGGCTGCGCGCTTCGCCAAGCTTCTCCGCCAGCCCGCTCTGGCCGGGGAGAAATTCCATGTTCTCCTGCTTGAACCTGGCAAGCGCGCTCTCTGCCTTGTCCAGGGATTTCTCATATTCGGCGATCTGTCGACTGAGAAATTTCTGGGCGTTGTCGATATCGTTGCGGTTTTCCCCGAGATTGTTCTCGACGAAAATCGTCGTCAGCGCCTGCACGACATCGCGGGCAAGGCGCGGGTCCGTGTTCCTGTAACTGATGGTGAAGAGATTCTGCTTGTCCGACGACAGCTCGATATTGTCCTCGAGGCGGTTGATCAGCGCCTCGTAGGCTGCGGGGCCACGTGCCGTCACATCGAGGTCGGTCATGCGCACGAGCTCATCCAGATTGGGTCGGCTCAGAAGCGTCCGCCGCATCACCTGAACCTGGCGGTTGAGGTCGTTCTCGACCGCCAGACCCTTGAGCAGGGGGCCGAGAACGGTCGCCGTGTCGACATAGATCCGCGCCGAGGACTGGTACTGGTTGGGAAGGCTGACCACGGCCGCCCAACCGACGGCGGCGATCGTCCAGACCGTGCCGAAAACGAGCCAGCGCCGCCGCCACAAGGCGCCCAGATAGTAGACGGCCTGATCGAGAATGTCCTTCATCGCCCTGCTCTCCAACGCCCCGGGGGATCGACTCGCCGGTCACCGACGGGGCGTCCTGCGCCTAGAAAAACCCTTCCGGAATGATGATGATATCGCCGGGATAGATCTTCACATTGGCCGAAATGTCGCCGCTCTTGATCAGGTCATCCAGCCGGATCGCATATTCCTGCTGCCTGCCGCCGACCACGCGGATCAGTTTCGCCCGATTGCCTGCCGCGGTTTCGGAAAGACCGCCGACGCTGATCATGACGTCGAGCAGGGTCATGTTCGCGCGATAGGGAATCGCCGCCGGATTGGCCGCCGCGCCGACCACCCTCACCTGCTGTTCGAAGGTTCCGACAAAGCCGGTGACGACAACCGTCACCAGCGGATCCTGAACGTAAACGGCAAGCGCCTTCTCGATGTCCCGCGCAAGCTCCGTCGGCGTCTTGCCGCTGGCTTCAAGATCGTTGATCAACGGCACGGTGATCCGCCCGTCGGGACGAACCGTCACCGTTGCCGTGAGATCGGGATTGCGCCACACGAAGATCTCGAGGCCGTCACCGGGACCGATGCGATAGAGCGGCGCATCGGTCTCGTCGCCGGAGGCCGTGTCGGGCGGCGGCGGCGCATTCGTCGCGCACGCGCCGAGAATTGCCGACACGCCCAATACCGCCAGAATTCTTACGATCATGACGCCCCCGTCTGCCACTTCATCCACCGTCCCAACCACGCGACGACCCTACACAGCCTCGCCCCCCGAGACAAGCAGCGCCACCCCGACGCCCGCTCGACCCGGACCCCGCCCGCCGCGTTGACCGCGGCGCCCGGAGCGACATCCCTGAATGGTGCCGACGGCGATTTCGACGGCCGATTCCGCCTCCTCGCCGCAGCTTTCAAATCACAACAATTCAAGACCGCCCATCATCGCCGATGAATTCCTACTTTGTCCTTAATGATACACATTTTTGCCATAAAGGGGCGTCACTCGGACGTCCGCTCCACACGCTCCCGGGCCTTTAGGAAGCCTTAAGGGAACGTCCGATAGGATGGGCCCGAAGAACCGGTGTAATCGGCACGGAGTCGAGAATCGTGAACTCAAGTTGGTGGTCTCATGGCATTTCAGGCAAGCGACGTGACCAAGACGTCGCCGACTCAGGCCGCGGCGGACTCGGACTGGACGGAATTCTATTATCGCTGTTTTGAAGTCATCCGCTGCGACTCACCCGAATTGATCCGCGAAGCGCAGCGGCTGCGTTATCAGGTCTATTGCGTCGAAACCGGGTTCGAGGACCCCGCGAAAAATCCCGGCGGCCTCGAAATCGACGGGGCGGACGACCATTCGGTGCACAGTCTCCTGCTGCACAAGCCCTCCGGCCTCCTGGCCGGCACCGTGCGGCTCATCCTGCCGATCGAAAAGCGCCCCCATGGAGGCCTCCCGGCGTTCACCATATCCGAGCGCCTGCACCGCTACCCGCCGCATGTGCTGCCGGCGCGTCTGACCGCGGAGATCTCCCGCTTCTCGATCTCGAAGGCGTTCCGCAAGCGCTGCGACGACGGTCTTTATCCCGCCGACCCGGGAGTGGCGAAGCCCGATGCCATCGGACGGCGGGCGCTGCCCAGCATCACGCTCGGGCTGATGCGGGCCATCGTGCAGATGACCCGCGACAACGGCATGAGCCATGTCGTGGCGGTGGTCGAACCGGCACTTGTGCGATTGTTGCTCCGCCTCGGCATCCGCTTCGAGCGGACCGGCGAGCGGGTCGACTATCACGGCCTGCGCTACCCGGTCTATCGCGACATGAGCGCGCTTCTCGCCGAAATCCACGCGCGACGGCCCGATGTCTGGCAGGTGATCACCGACGATGGGGCCCTCTGGCCGCTCGTACCGGATATTGCCGTCAACGCCTGATCGCGTCGAGACGGACGGGACAGACGAAATGAAGAGTGCCGCCGTGCCAGCCTCCGTCCGAGAGACATCGCGCGCCGACGCTTCGTCTCTCCCGGAATCGCCCGCCGCCCGCGGGCCGGACTTCGACTACGAGCAGGCGTTCGCCCGCACGCTCGGCTGGCTGACGGCGCAGGAGCAGCAGATCCTGCGCCACAAGCGGGTGGCGATCGCCGGCCTCGGCGGTGTCGGCGGCGCCCATGCCCTGACGCTGGCGCGGCTCGGCATCTCGCATTTCCACCTCGCGGATTTCGATCGCTTCGATCTTGCCAACATGAACCGGCAGGCGGGGGCCTTCATGAGCACGCTCGGACGGCCGAAGCTTGCGGTGATCACCGGGATGGTGCGCGACATCAATCCCGAAGCCGAGATCCGGCCCTTTGCCGAGGGCGTGACCCGGGCCACCCTGGACGCCTTTCTCGACGGGGTCGACCTGCTCGTCGACGGCCTCGATTTCTTCGTCCTCGATATCCGCCGGGCGCTGTTCGCCCGCGCGCATGCACGCGGCATTCCGGCGATCACCGTGGCGCCGCTCGGCCACGGCGTGGCCTGGCTCAGCTTTCTTCCCGGCCATATGTGCTTCGAGGACTATTTCCGCCTCGAAGGCGAGTCCATCGAACGGCAATATGTGAAATTCATGGTGGGCCTCGCACCGAAGGCCTTGCATCGCCGCGCGCTGATCGATCCCGCGCGGGTCGATTTTTCCGCCAGGGCGGGACCATCGACACCGATGGCCTGCCAGATGGCGAGCGCCATCGTGGGGACCGAGGCGGCCAAGATCCTGCTCAGGCGCGGCACTGTGCGACCGGCCCCGGTTTTCCATCAGTTCGACCCCTATTCGGGACGCTTCCGTCGCGGCTGCCATCGCGGCGGCAATGCCCATCCCTGGCGGCGCCTGCAGATCGCCTTCGCCGCACGCTGGATCGCGCACCTGAAAGCGCGGCAGGAGCCGCTTGCCGACAGCGTCGCAAAGGACGCTCCGCTGCTCGATCGTCTTCTCGACATGGCGCGCTGGGCGCCCTCGGGCGACAATGACCAGCCCTGGCGCTTCGAGCGCGTGAGTCCGCTTCATCTGCGCCTTCATGTACAGTACGAGCCCGATGCCAATATCTACGAATACGCCCAAGGGCGGCCGGTCTGGCTCGCCGTCGGCGGCCTTCTCGAAACCCTGCGCCTGGCGGCAAGCGCGCATGGGCTCGCCTGCCGCTGGCAGGCCGACGCGGCCGACCCGCGATGCCTCGAAGTCGTGTTCCGCCGGGCCGCCCGCATCCGCAAGGACCCCTTGTGCGATTTCATCAGGACGCGCTCGGTCGATCGCGGGCCCTATCTGTCGCGTCCTCTGACGGCACCGGAGAAGCGGGCGCTGGAAGAGGCCTGGGGACCCGAATTCATTCTCGACTGGCACGAGTCTCGGGCCGCTCGATGGCGCGTGACAAAGCTCAACATGCAGGCGACGCGGCTGCGGCTGTCGATCGCCGAATGCCATGCCGTCCATCGGCGCGCCGTGCGTTTCGGAATCGACCATGCCGAAGTGGGTATTCCGGCGGGCGCGGTCGGCCTCGATCCCTTCACCGTTCGCCTCATGCGCTGGGCCAATGCGCGCTGGTGGCGGACACGGCTGCTCAACCGCCATCTCGGCGGCGCAGCGCTCGCCTCGCTGCAGCTCGACATTCTGCCGGGCCTCTTCTCGGCGGCGCATTTCACCGTCCGCTGGCGTGACGCCCGCCGCCCCCGCAAGATCGCCGACTGGATTGCCGCGGGTCAGCGCATGCAGCGTTTCTGGCTCACCGCGGCCAGCCTCGGCCTTGCCTTGCAGCCGAGCTTCGCGCCCATCATCTTTGCTCATCATGCCCGCCATGGCGAGCGCCGCTGGGCCTGGGCGAAGACACGGGCGAAGGCCGAGCGGATCGCCGTCGAGGCCGACCGGGTGCACGGCCCGGCGAGCGAGGAGACGGTCTTCGCAGGCCGCATCGGCGTCCCGCGCAAGCGACTCGGCGCGCGCTCCGTGCGGCTGCCGCTCGCCCGCCTGTGGCTGCCGCGCGACTGATCCGCTCCGGCGCGGGACGGGAGGAGAACGCCCCCAAATCGTCATTCGCCAGCCTGCGAAATGCCCGTCATTCGCCGCCTTGAGCGGCGAATCCATGGTCGTGCCGGGCGTCCCGCTTCCCCGTGGACCCGCCGGTCAAGCCGTCGGGTGACGAAGAAAGAGGGCCGGCGGGGGACGACCGAGAGACGATCGAGGAAAGAGCGCCTTCAGAAACACCGTCATTCGGCGCTTTCCAAAAGGTCCGTCATTCGCCGGCCTGCGAAATGCCCGTCATTCGCCGGCTTGGCCGGCGAATCCATGGCCGTGCCGGGCGCCCGGCCTCCCCGTGGACCCGCCGGTCAAGCCGGCGGGGAACGAAGAAAGAGGGCCGGCGGGGGACGGACAAGGAGAAGCCGGCGGGGGACGAAGAAAGAGGGCCGGCGGGGGACGAATAAAGCGAGGCGGCAGGAGACGGAGAAGGAGGCGGGTGGCGCGGGAGGGCGGGTGACGGATTTGAAAAGGAAGCGACGGCAGTTGGTGTGAAGGGAACAGAACGAAACCCCCGGCCGGAGCCGGGGGTTTGCATGTTCTTCAGCAGCGATGGTCGCGACCGTCAGACCTTCCGGCGACGACGCCGGACCATCGCGCCAAGACCGAGGAGCCCGAGGCCCAGAAGGCCGACCGTCGTCGGCTCGGGAATGAAGGTGACGTCCACCGACGCATTCTGGAAAGTGTTGTCGGTGAAGGTGCCGAGGAAGTTCCCCGAGGTCTGACCGGTCTGACCCGACGCAAGGAGGGTCAGTTCCAGGAAGTTGAACGGCAGGAACTGGAAGAAGTCATCGCCCTCGCCCGGCGCGCCGAAATCGGTATTGAACTTCGACTTCACATTGAAGCCACCGCTCAGAACCGAACCGTTCGCGCCGTTCACGAGCAGGGTCGCGATCCGCGGGAACGTCAGGCCGCCCGTGATCTCGAGAACAAGCTGGTCATCGCTCGTGTTGGTCAGCCCATGCGCCGCATTCGCGCCGGCGTCGGCGAACTGCGATGCCCCGTCCTGCCCCGTGAAGCCGTCCTGATCGCCCGCATTTCCGGCATTGAAGGAAAAGCTGGTATCCATGTTCGGATCGGTCCAGATCTCGGCGAGAAAGCTGGTGAACTTCACGACCACGCTGACCAGACCACCGCCGATCGCCGTGGCTGTCGCCGTGCCGGTCGCCGTGAACAGGCCATAGAGATTGTAGTTCGTGCTCAGTCCGCTCGTCCCGGCACCCACATTGCTGCCGCCAAGAGAGAAGTTGCCGAACTGGATGAGGCCGCTCTCGGAGAAATTCCCGGCGGCATCCTGATCGATTTCCGCCGAATACGGACCCGTGATCTTGTCCGCCTGGAAGGACGACCCGCTGGCCCCACCGTTTGCCGGATTGGCCGTGTAGGTCACCGGACCCGCCTGGGCAGTGATGCTGATCAAGCCCCCCACGGCGCCGATCGCCAGTGTCTTCAAGACAGTCTTCATTCCGTTCCTCCTGCTCTTTGGCCTCGAACCGTTTGAGGGCCACGAACCGATTGCGTTCGCCCTTTCTTATGCAGGGAGCGTGCCACATATGATTTCTGCTTACGAATCAACACCTAGAGAAAATTCGCCGTTCCCTTTTCCGGCATGCACATGGTATTTCGTAAAAAAATTTTACAGCCCGTCGCAGGCCGCACGCCGTGTGCGCTCCGGCGACAATGGTCACAGCCGGGGCTTGCCCCGCCGGGCCGCCCCGCCCCACCACCGGGCATCGCCACCGGCCGCATGCAGGTTTCCTTTATCATATTGATATCGAGAGACAAAATGCAGCACATATGGGAGGAAGCCGGAACCACCCCGCCCCTCTCGCCGCAGCTTACGAGGCTCGGCTCCGGCTCAGTTCGCCGTCCCGCCCCCACGGCGCCCGAATCCGCAATTTACGGACTGTCAATTTTTCCGACAGACAGCACGGCGACATTGATTACGCAGCAGAGCATGCAGCCCCCTCCGGCTGCCTCGTCTCACGCCCCCCCGAGGACCCGATGGCCATCTCCCGGCCGCATGGGGAGCATGCTCAGTCCTGCCCGATCTTCCGCAACAGCGCATCGATCCGCTCGCGCGCGCTCGGCCCGGCGCGCCCGCGCGCCGTGCGCAGGACCCGCCGCGCCTCCACGACATCATCCGTCGCGATCAGGGCCTCGGCGAGGTGGCGTTGCACGTCGAGATCGTCGGGCAATGCCCGCGCCGCCTCGCGCAGGAGCCCGAGCGCGCGATCGGCCTGCCCGTCGGCGAGCAGGATGACCGCCAGCGTATCCTTGATCTGGGGGCGCTCGGGATCAAGATCATAGGCCCGTCTCGCATGCGCGAGCGCGTCATCATGCCGCCCCGCTTCCCACAACAGCCAAGCATAGTCGTTTTGCGTCACCGCGTTGTCGGGCGCCAGCGCGACGGCCCGGGCGAAGGCCTCGAGTGCCGCGTCCCGATTGCCGCGCGCCCGTTCGTATCGGGCCGTTTCGATGATGAGGGCGAGATCGTCGGGGAACGCCTTGCGCGCCGCATCGAGCGTGGCCAGGGCCGCCTCCCGGTCCCCGGCCGACCACTCGGCACGGGCCAGCACGATCGCTCGTGCAGGCGTGCCGTCCAGCTCGTAAGCCTTGCGGTAATGGGGAATGGCCGCCTTGGCCCCGTTCACCCCGAGCTCGTAAAGGGCGCGCAATTCGATCACGTCCGGATTGCCGGGCAGCGCCTGCTCCAAGGTCTCGATCAGCGGCTCCGCGTCCTTGACGCGGCCGGTGGTCACCAGAAGTCTGGCCAGCACGAGGCGGGCGTCGTGACGGCCGGAGTCCTGTTCCAGCGTGGCGCGCAATTCCCGCTCGGCGCCGGGCAGGTCATTGACCTTGGCATAGGCCTGCGCAAGGCCGAAATGCGCTTCGGCATCGCTGGAGTTCATCGCCACCGCCTGCCGGAAGGTGGCGATCGCGGCCTGCGTCTTGCCCGCGGCGAGCTGTGCGTACCCCACCATCTTGTACGCGTCGATATCGTCGGGAGCGGTCTTCACCGCTTCGCGGGCGACGGCGAGGGCCTCGCCCGGCTTGTTCACCGCGAGCAGATACTTGGCCAACCGAATCTTCGCCGCCGCGCTTTCCGGCGCCGCCTCGACCGCCTGGCGCAGGGCGGCCTCGGCCCCGGCGCGATCCCCCTCCTGGTTCTTGACATAGGCCAGCAGCGTTTCGAATGCGGGATCGCCGGGCGAGGCGGCCAGAGCCTGCTCGACGCGCCGGCGCGCCTCCTCGCCCCGTCCCGCCCTGAGATAAAGCCGCACCAGGGCGCGCAAGGCCCCGCCATCGGCCGGATTGGTCGCGAGCGCCGCTTCGAAGGCGGCGATCGCACGCGCCTCGTCACCACTTGCGAGATAGGTCATGCCGGCCAGCGTCGCCCCTTGCGCGGCGTAATCGGGGTCGTCGCGAAGCTCGTCGGCGAGCGCCAGCGCGCGGTCGTAATGGCCGGCCCGCATCTGGACAAGTGCCAGGCGCAGCTTGTCCTGGGGCGTCTTCACCCTGGCCGGATCGTCGATCTCCGCGATGATCGCCTCGGCCCCGGCGCGATCCCCCCGCGCCAGCTTCAGGGCGGCGAGGGCCGCCTTTGCGGAAATGCCGTCGCTCTGCTTCTGCGCCAGGTCGTCGAGCAGGTCCATCGCCTGGTCATAATTGCGCGACGCCACCGCCGCAGCGGTCGCGAGGCGCAATTCGTCCGCAGTCCAGTCCGCGCTGTCGCTGCCTTCGAGCACCTCGAGCGCGGTGTCCGGACGGCCGAGGCGAAGATTGGACCAGGCAAGGGCACGGCGCGCCACCTTCGGCACCGACGGCTCGTCCGCGAAGCGCTGCAGATAATTGACCGCGGCTTCGTCATTGCCCAGCGCGCTGCTCGCGACACCGGCGACGAGAACCGCCGGCGCAAAACGCGGATTGGCTGCGAGAACTTTCTCCGCCAGCTCCTTGGCGGTCTTGAAATCCTGACCCTCGAGGGCGATGACCGAGCGCAGATAAGTGGCCTGAAGATAACTCACCCCGTTCGATTCGAGCTGATCGAGCACGGCCTGCGCCGCCTCGAGATCGTGCTGCTCGACGCCGATGCTGGCAAGCGCAAGCCCGATCGCGGGAGCGAAGGGGTCGGCCTTGTGGGCGCGCTCCAGAGCCGCTCTGGCGCCGGCGATATCTCCCTCGGTCACCTTGAGGCGGGCGATCAGGGCATTGGCCTCGACGTGATCGGGGTCGCTTTTCAGCACCTCGGCGAGAAGGGCCAGGGCCCCTTTCCGGTCGCCGTCCGCCGATGCAAGCTGGGCCCTGCGCACACGCACATCGGGATCGTCCCGGGGCAGTCCGGCGAGCGCCGATTTCGCCTCCTCGATGCGCCCCTGCGCCAGGAGAGCATCGATATGGTAGACCGCGATCTTCGGATCGGTCGCCGCCGCGGCCGGCAATGCCGTGAATGCCTCGATCACGTCGGCCGGCTTGTCGAGCAACAGCCAGACGCGGAACAGAGCGGGGTAGACCTCGGCCGGCGGGGCGCCGAGATCGGCCGCACGCTGCAGTTCCTTTTCCGCGGCCTGGACGTGATACCGTCCCAGATAGGCGAGCCCCAGAGCGAGACGGGCCTCGACGCTGGTCGGGCTCGACTGCACCGCATTCTTGAATTCGATGATTGCCGCCTGGTAATCACCGGCGGCCAGCTTTTCCTCGGCCGACGCCAGGTATTTCGCAGTGCGCGCGGCGGGATCGCCTTCCGAGCAGGCAGCGAGCCCGAGGGCAAGAAATACTGTCAAGAAAAGCCATTTGAACGACCGACTTCCGAAGCCCATTCTGTTCGTCCTCTCGCCCTGTTGACGACCCTGACCACGACACCACGACAACCGCTCCCCGAGACGCTGCAGCCCGCCCGCGGCAGGCACAGACTAGCACAGAGTTTCCGTCGGAACAGCCCGGACTCTCGCCTGCACCTCTTCTCGTCCGGTCGGCTTTGCGCGATGATCCCGTTTGACCCGTTGTGGAGGGTTCATGATAGGGATAGACGCCGGGACACAGGAAACGGGCACCTATGATCTATGCCACGGCATTCGCGGTTGCCGCCCTCGCCTATCTGTTGCTTGGCCTCGTCCTGTTCGCGCTGGGCTGGCGCAGCACGCAGGCGCGCCTGTTCGCGCTCGCATTCATCGTTCACGCACTCTGGGCGGGCAGCATGGTCCTGCCGGCGAGCGGCGAAGCGCGCCTGCTCTCGGAATATCTGTTCACCGCCCATTTTACCGCCTGGGTCGTTTTCTTCTGCTACCTCTTCCCAAATCGATGGCGAGGCGCCCCGGCCATGGTTCTCCTCGCGGCGCCGCTCCTCCTCGCCCTCAAACTGGCCCTGCCGCTGGCGTCGGGAGCCGGCCCGCAAGCTCTGACGCGCCTCGCGCTGATCGCCGATCTTGGCAGCATCGTGCTTCTGCTCCTGATGATCGTGGCGGCGTATCAGGCGGCCGGCGAGTCCGAGCGCTGGTCACTCAAATTCCTCGCCTTTCCGCTCGGAGCCCTCACCGTCTACGACCTTTTCCTCCATACGCAGGGCTTTGCCTTTCCGCTCGTCGGACAGGAGTTCTTTCTCGCGCGCGGGCCGCTCAATCTGATCGCCTTCCCGCTCCTCGCGATTGCCGCCTACCGCAACAGGATCTGGCGCCTCGAGGTGCGCGTTTCGCGCCAGGTGGCCCTCTATTCGATCGCGCTCACGGGACTCGGATTCTATCTCATTCTGGTCGCCGGCGTCGCGCTCCTGCTCAGGCGCTTCCCTGGAGCCGACGTCGTGCCGCTGCAGATCGGACTTCTCTTCACGGCGGTCCTGCTGTTCGCCTTTCTCGTCACCTCGGGCACCATGCGCGCCCGTCTGCGGCTGTTTCTCGCGCGGCATATCTATGCCCGCAAATACGATTATGCGCATGAGTGGCGGAAATTCATGCAGACGCTGGCGGTGGAGGCGCAGTCCGCCTCCCTGGAGAACCGGATCATCCGCGCCTGCGCCGACCTGCTCGAGATTCCGGGTGGAGCCCTGTGGCTCTGCAGCGGCGGCCGCGCGCAACTCGCCGCGGTCTGGAACTACAGGGCGCCGGGCCTCGACCTCAGGGCGGACGATCTCGCATGCCTGTGGACACGCGACGGCAATCCGCGCTGCCTTCACGGCCGGGCCCTGGCGGACAGCGTCTTCGCCGCCGACCCCGCCGCCTGGCTCGTCGTGCCGCTCGCCCATGAAACGACGCTTGTCGGCCTGCTCGTCCTCTCGCACCCCCGCGTGGCGCAGGAGATCGACGACGAGGACGAGGAACTGGTGCTCCTCGTGGCGCGCCAATGTGCGAGCTTTCTCGCCGAAAACACGGCGACCTCCGCGCTTGAGGAAACGCGGCAATTCGCCCGCTTCAACAGGCAATACGCCTTCGTCGCGCACGATCTGAAGAACATCATCAGCCAGCTTTCGATGATGATGAAGAATTTCGATCGTCACGCCGACAACCCGGATTTCCGTCGCGACATGGTCGAGACCGTACGCCATGCGGTGGGCCGCATGGAACGCCTGCTCGACCGCATGGCCCGCCTCGCCGCCGGCGAAAGCGCACCGGACACCCCCGAGCTGGTGAGGCTCGACGACCTCCTCGGCAGGGAGGCGGCGCGGCGGGATGGTGCCGCCGGTCAGGCGGCCATCGCCTTTCACATGGCCCCGGAGGCGCGCGGCCTCACCATCCGGGTCGTGCCCGAACGCCTGCTGGACATCCTCGACCATCTTCTGGCCAATGCCCGCGAGGCCGCCGGAGCGGAAGGACATGTCAGTCTCCGGTTGGCGCGGAGCGAGCGTGATGCGATCATCGACATCATCGATGACGGCCCCGGCATGACCGCCGACTTCATTCGCGAGCGTCTGTTCACCCCCTTCCGCTCGACCAAGGCGCACGGGCTTGGCGTCGGCGCCTATCAGTGCCGTGAATTCGCCCGCGAGATGGGCGGAGATCTCGAGGTGATCAGCAGTCCCGGCTCGGGAACGACAATGCGCTTGCGCCTGCCGCTCGTCGATTCCAATAAGGGGCATGGAGAGGGATCAGAATGACCGATGGGACGAACCGGCGCCTGCTCGTGATCGATGACGACGAGGGCATCCGCCGCCAGCTCAAATGGGCCTTCGACGATTTCGAGACCAGCGTCTGCGGCGATCGTGTCGCCGGGGTGAAGGCGGCGACCAGGAATCCGCCGGCCGTCGTTCTGCTCGATCTCGGCCTGCCGCCGGACACCGACGGTCCGAGCGAAGGACTGAACGCCCTGAGCGAAATCCTCAAGGTCTCGCCCGAGACCAAGGTCATCATCATGACCGGTCAGAAGGAACGCAGCTACGCGGTCAAGGCGGTCGGGCTCGGCGCCTATGACTTCTACGAAAAGCCCCTCGACCTCGACGAGCTTACGCTGATCGTGCGCCGCGCCGTGCGTCTGCACGAGCTCGAGGCGGAAAACCGCGCGCTGCTGGCCAGCGCCGGAGGCGGTCTCATTCCCGGCCTGATCACCGCCAATCCCGCCCTGCGCGGCGTGGCCCGGCAGATCGCGCAGCTCGCCAAGACCGACGTCTCGGTGCTCATCTACGGCGAGAGCGGCACCGGCAAGGAGCTTCTCTCGCAGGGCGTGCACAGGCTGAGCCGGCGCGCCGACGGCCCCTATATCGCCATCAACTGCGCCGCCATTCCGGAGAATCTCCTGGAATCGGAGCTCTTCGGCCACGAGAGGGGCGCCTTCACCGGCGCCCACAAGACCACCATCGGCAAGATCGAGCAGGCCCATGGCGGAACCCTGATGCTCGACGAGATCGGCGACCTGCCTCCCGCCTTGCAAGGCAAGCTCCTGCGCGTGCTGCAGGAGAAGAGCATCGAGCGGGTCGGGGGGCGGCGCACGATCCCGGTCGATTTCCGCCTCGTCGCGGCCACCAACCGCGACCTCAAGGCGGCGATCGCGGAGGGCGGCTTTCGCGAAGACCTCTACTACCGTATCGGCGAGGCGACGGTGACCATCCCGCCGCTGCGCGAGCGCCCCGAGGACGCGGTGCTGATCGCGCAGCGCTTCCTCGAAAGCTGGAGCAGCGAGCAGGAGTTACCCAATCCGGGCTTCGCGCCCGACGCCCTGGCGGCGATCACGCAATATGAGTGGCCGGGCAATGTGCGGGAGCTGCAAAGCCGCATCAAGCGCGCGCTCGCCTGCGCCGCCGGCAGGATCACCGCTGCCGATCTCGACCTCGC
>CAZAEP010000018.1:0-1516 GCA_964484045.1 uncultured Sphingomonadales bacterium | reverse complement strand
ATGGAGAAGCGGCGCCGCTGCCGACGCTCAAGGCGGCGCGGCAGGAAGCCGAGCGGCGGGTCATCCAGCAGGCCATGACGCAGGCCGAGGGCAATATCTCGGAAGCCGCGCGGCTGCTCGATATCAGCCGTCCGACGCTCTATCAGCTCCTGAGCGAGCACGGACTCAGGTCCTGATGCAGACATTGCGAATCTCGGAATAGAAGTGGAGCGAGTGGGCGCCGCCCTCGCGGCCGATGCCCGAGCCCTTGGTGCCGCCGAAACCGGTCCTCAGATCGCGGATCATCCAGCCATTCACCCACACCACACCGACCTCGAGCGTCGGCGCGAGGCGATGCGTGCGATCGAGGTCGCGGGTCCACAGGGTCGCGGTCAGCCCGTAGGAGCTGTCGTTCACCAGCGCCCGCACCTCGTCCTCGTCGTCGAAGGGCGCGATATGCACGCAGGGGCCGAAGATCTCCTCGCGTACCGGCGCCGCGTCCGGGGCCATGCCGGTCCACACCGTGGGCTCGATCCAGGCGCCGTCGTCGAACGGCGCCCCGAGCGGGGGAATGCCGCCGCCGGCATGGACCTCCGCCCCCGCCGCGCGCGCCTTTTCCATATAGCCGAGCACCTTCTCGCGGTGCGCCCGCGAAATCAGCGGTCCGATGCGCGTCGCCTTGTCCATCGGATCGCCCATCCGGATACCGCGCGCGGCGGCGGCAAGCGCCGCGACGAAACGCTCGAAGATCGGGCGTTCGACATAAAGGCGTTCATTGCCGAGGCAGATCTGCCCGCAATTGTGAAAGGCGGCCATCGTCTCGCCGGCGACCGCCGCCTCGAAATCGCAGTCGGCGAAGATGATGCCGGCGTTCTTGCCGCCGAGCTCGAGCGAGATGTCGCGCGTGCCCACCGACGCCGCCCGCATGATCGCTTCGCCGGTGCGCGTCTCGCCGGTGAAGGTGATGGCGTCGACACCGGAATGCGTGGTCAGGAATTCGCCCGCCGAGCCGGGGCCGAAACCGTGCACCACATTGTAGACCCCCGCGGGCACCCCGGCGGCAGCCATCACCTCGCCGAGAAGCGCCGCCGTCGCCGGTGTCTCCTCCGACGGCTTGGCGACCACCGCATTGCCGCAGATGAGGGCCGGCGCCACCTTCCAAGTGAGCAGCATCAGCGGCAGGTTCCACGGACAGATGGCGGCCACCACGCCCTTGGGCACGCGGTGGCCGAGATTGAGCGCCCGGCGACCGTCCGGCATCGCGGTCTCGAAGAGCTCCATCGGCGTCACCCGGCCGACCTCGGCAAAGGTGCGGAACTGCTCGGCGGCGCGCGGAATCTCGCCCATCCGGGTCGGCGTCAGCGGCTTGCCCGTGTCCGCCATCTCGGCGGCGACGAAATCGTCGAGCCGCGCCAGAATGCCGTCCGCGACCTTGTGCAGCAGCGCCGCGCGCTCTTCGATGCCGAGCTTGCCCCAGGGACCCGCGAGTGCCGCCCGTGCCGCCCTGACCGCGGCATCGACGTCCGCCGCGGTGGCC
>CAZAEP010000017.1:0-18928 GCA_964484045.1 uncultured Sphingomonadales bacterium | reverse complement strand
CGGATCAGGGCGCCGCGGATGCGCACCCGCCGGCCGAGGATCTTGCGCGCGATGGCGCCGGCGGCGACCCGCATCGCGGTCTCGCGCGCCGAGGCGCGGCCGCCGCCGCGGGGGTCGCGCAGCCCGTACTTCGCCTCATAACTGTAGTCGGCATGACCGGGACGGTATTTTTCCGCGATCGCTTCATAGTCCTTCGAGCGCTGATCGGTATTCTCGATCAGGAGCGAGATCGGCGTGCCCGTGGTAACGCCATCGTAGGTCCCCGAGAGGATCGTCACGCGGTCGGCTTCCCGACGCTGCGTGGTGTGGCGCGATCGGCCCGGACGACGCCGGTCGAGGAAGGGCTGGATATCGGCTTCGCTCAGGGCAAGCCCCGGCGGCACGCCGTCGACGACGGCGCCGATGGCGGGACCATGCGATTCCCCCCAGGTCGTGAAACGGAACAGGCGGCCGAATGTGTTGCAGGACATGCCGGGTCTTTAGAGCATTTTTGCGGGGGATTGAAGCGGTGCCGGCGGTTTCATGCCGTTTCGGGCATGCTTTTGCCGTATTTCCGGCGCAGGAGAGATGCGACAAACGCGCCCTCGACCGATGCCGGTTTTGTCGCTATGAGGGCACGATCATCCCATGATCAACGAGGAGGAGCTCGGAGTGAAACGCGAAATCATGGCTCTCATGGCGGCATCACTGGTCCTGCTCGCCCTGCCGGCGCGCGCGGATGGCGCCCCCGAGAAGGGACGCAAGGTGTTCATCCGTTGCCAGGCGTGCCACAGTTTGAAGGAGGGGCAGAACCGCGTCGGTCCCTCGCTCCACGGCATCATCGGCCGCAAGGCCGGCTCGCTTGCGAGCTTCACGCGCTATTCGCCGGCGATGAAATCGGCCGATGTGGTCTGGAACGACGAGACGCTCAACGAATATCTCAAGAATCCGCGCGCCTTCCTCCCCGGCAATGCCATGCCTTTTCCGGGCCTGCCCAAGGAGGAGGACCGGGAGAATCTGATCGCCTTTCTCAAGCAGGCGGGCGGGGCGTCGAAATAAGGGACGGTCGAAACAGGGAATGAACGGGGCGCCGGATCGCCTGCGACGGCGCGGCGTCCTCAGCCCTTCTTCGTCCTGCCGCCGGGACCCACGGCGGTCGTGGCGGTGATGTCGGCCTTCGGTCGACGGTCGTCGAGGCGCTCGCCCTCGATCGTGTAATAGACCTCTTCCGCGATATTCGTCGCCTGATCGCCGATGCGCTCGATGTTCTTGGCGACGAAGAGAAGATGCGTCGCCGCGGTGACGGTCTCCGGCGAGGTCGTCATGTCCGTGAGCAGATCGCGAAACAGTCCATTGTAGAGCGCGTCCACGCGGTCGTCGCTCTTCCACACCGCCACCGCCTTTCCGCTGTCGCGCTCGACATAGGCATCGAGAACCTGGCTCAGCATGCGCCGCGCCTCGGCGGCCATCTTCGGGATCGTGGCGGCGGCCCGGATCGGTGGCGACTGGATGATCACGGGCACGCGCTTGGCGATGTTCTTCGCCGAGTCGCCGATACGCTCGAGCATCGACGTCATCTTGAGAGCGGCGATGATCTCGCGCAGATCGTCGGCGACCGGGCTGCGGCGGGCGATCATCTGGATCACCAGATTTTCCGCCTGCACCTCGAGCGCGTCGATCCTGCGATCGTCCCCGGCCACCCCGGCGGCCCTGTCGGGATCGCGCCCGGTGAGCGACTCGATGGCTCCGGCGAGCTGCAGCTCGGCGAGGCCGCCCATTTCCGCGATCATCGTTCTGAGACGTGCGAGTTCCTCGTCGAAGGCGCGTATCGTGTGCTGCATCGCTCGGTCTCCTCGTGGTCGGGCCCCCGGATCCCGACCCCGTCTCCCATCCCTTACCCGCGAGAGCCGCGCCGGGGCAAGCGGGCTGGCCGATTCCGGGGCCAAGTTTCACGGGACTGTCACACAGGCCGGCTAGGGTTCCGCCATCGCGAGCGGGCGCGATGGCGCACCGCCTGGACCTTCGATACAGCGGGATCGGAACAAGCTCATGCACAAGCGACTGCTTCTGGCGGCCACGGCCGCGCTATTCTCCCTCGGCCTTCTCGGCGCTGCGCAGGCCGGGGTCGACCGCATCGACGGCGCCGGCGCCACCTTCCCCTATCCGATCTATGCCAAATGGGCCGCGGCCTATCACAGGGCGACCGGGATCGAGCTCAATTATCAGTCCATCGGCTCGGGCGGCGGGATCAAGCAGATCAAGGCGCGGACCGTCGATTTCGGCGCCTCGGACGCCCCCCTCAAGCCTGTCGATCTCAAGAGGTTCGGACTTGTCCAGTGGCCGCAGGTGATGGGGGGCGTGGTGCCGGTTGTCAATGTGCCGGGGCTTGATCCCGGGGCGCTCCGGCTCGATGCCGCGACGCTCGCCGACAT
This sequence comes from uncultured Sphingomonadales bacterium, assembly GCA_964484045.1. Classification (GTDB taxonomy): domain Bacteria; phylum Pseudomonadota; class Alphaproteobacteria; order Sphingomonadales; family Rhodothalassiaceae; genus J134. Next base: position 16,517 of record CAZAEP010000017.1, on the reverse strand, counting down.
CTTTCTCGGCCGGATCACGGCGTGGAGCGATGCCCGGATCGTGGCGCTCAATCCCGATCTCGCCCTGCCGGATCGAAAGATCACGGTGGTGCACCGCTCCGACGGGTCGGGCACGACCTTCATCTTCACGGACTATCTCTCGAAGGTGAGCGCGGACTGGCAGAAGACGGTCGGCACCGCCAAGGCCGTGTCCTGGCCTGCCGGCATCGGCGGCAAGGGAAACGAGGGCGTCGCCTCCTATGTGTCGCGCATCAAGGGCGCGATCGGCTATGTCGAATACGCCTATGCGGTGCAGAACCGCATGCGCCATGTGCGCCTGCGCAATCGCGACGGCGCGTATGTGGCGCCGAACGCCGCGAGTTTCCAGGCCGCGGCGGCGGGCGCCGACTGGGCACATGCGGAAGGCTTCTACATGCTCCTCACCGATCAGCCCGGCGCCAATGCCTGGCCCATCACCGGCGCCAGCTTCATCCTCGTCCACAAGGATGCGAAAGATCCCGATCGCACCGCGGCGGTGCTGAAATTCTTTGACTGGGCCTTCCGCCACGGGCAAGAGATGGCCGGCGCGCTGCACTATGTGGCCATGCCCCAAAGTGTCGTGAAGATGATCGAGGAGAGCTGGACGCGGGAGATCCGCGGTCCCGACGGGGCTCCGGTCTGGCGCGACGATCCGGATCGGTAGGGGGCGTCGCCGGTGTGCGGGGCGGATCCGTCGCGATCCGCTCCGAAGACTTTCATGAACGCTGCCGCAGGTGGAACCGAAGACGGAACGGGTGGAGCGGATGGCGGTACGTGGCGTGGGGGACCGGCTTTTCGGCGGTGCGGCATATCTGGCCGCACTCGCCGTTCTGCTGTTGCTCGGCGGCATCATCGTCATGCTGGCGATCGGCGCCTGGCCGGCGTTCGAGAAGTTCGGCTTTTTCGGATTCATCGCCACCGCCGAATGGAATCCGGTGACCGAGGTCTTCGGAGCGCTGTCGCCGATCACGGGAACGCTCGTCACCTCGGCGATCGCTCTTCTTCTCGGCCTGCCGGTGAGCTTTGGCGTCGCCATCTTCATCACGCAGATGGCACCGGCCTGGCTCAAGCGGCCGGTGAGCCTCGCCATCGAGCTTCTCGCCGCGATTCCGAGCATCATCTACGGCATGTGGGGGCTCTTCGTCTTCGCCCCCTTCTTCGCCGATCGCATCCAGCCGATCCTTACCGACCTCTTCGGCGATCTGCCGCTCCTCGGCGTCCTCTTCCGGGGACCCCCCATCGGCATCAGCGTCTTCGCCGCCGGCATCGTGCTGGCGATCATGATCATCCCCTTCATCGCCTCGGTGATGCGCGACGTGTTCGAGATCACGCCGATCCCGATCCGCGAGTCCGCCTATGGTCTCGGCTGCACGACATGGGAGGTCGTGTGGCACGTGATCCTGCCCTACACGCGGGTCGGCGTCGTCGGCGGGGTGATGCTCGGGCTCGGGCGCGCACTCGGCGAGACCATGGCGGTGACCTTCGTCATCGGCAATTCGCATCGGCTTCAGGCGGCGCTCTTCATGCCCGGCAATTCGATCGCGTCGACCATCGCCAACGAATTCACCGAGGCCGACGGCGAGGTTTACACCGCAGCGCTGATCGCGCTCGGCCTCCTGCTCTTTCTCATCACTTTCATCGTGCTGTCGCTCTCGAAGCTTCTGCTCCTCAGACTCGAGCGGCGGCAGGGCGAGACACCGGCCTGAGGCGGAGGGAAAGCCATGCACATCCACACCCGGCGCAAGCTCGTGAACGGCTTCAACCTCACCGTTTCCGCCCTGATGACGCTCCTTGGCCTCTTCTTTCTCGCCTGGCTCCTGTGGACGCTTTTTGCGCGCGGCATCGCCTATCTCAGCCTCGATCTTTTCATCGCCGACACGCCGGGACCGGGAGATGAGGGCGGGGGGCTGCGCAACGCCATCGTGGGCAGCCTGCTGCTCACCGGCTTCGGCGTCCTCGTCGGCGCGCCGCTTGGCATTCTCACCGGCACCTATCTCGCCGAATTCGGCCGCCATGCCTGGCTGTCGCGGATCGTGCGCTTCGTCAATGACGTTCTCCTGAGCGCGCCGTCGATCGTCATCGGCGTCTTCGTCTACGAGATCATGGTGGTCTCGATGGGGCATTTCTCCGGCTGGGCGGGCGCGGCGGCGCTGGCCATCATCGTGGTGCCGGTGGTGGTGCGCACGAGCGAGGACATGATGCGCCTCGTCCCCGACCACATGCGCGAGGCGGCCGCCGCGCTCGGCGCGCCGCAATGGCGCATCGTCCTGCAGATCGTCATCCGGGCGGCGCTTGCGGGCATCCTCACCGGGGTTCTACTGGCGATCGCGCGTATCGCCGGCGAGACGGCGCCCCTGCTCTTCACCGCGCTCAACAACCAGTTCTTCAGCACCGACATGAACGGTCCGGTGGCCAATCTGCCGGTGATGATCTTCAATTTCGCGATGGGCCCTTATGAGGACTGGCACGATCTCGCCTGGGCCGGGGCACTCTTGATCACGCTCGCCGTTCTGGGGCTCAATGTCGCGACGCGAATCTTCCTGAAGGCGCGCAAATGATCGACATGGAGCCTCTGCCCATGACCGAAGCCGCGGACGGCGCGGGGCGCGGTCCCGCCGGTCGCATCGCCGGGCCCGCAGTTGAGCGGCCCCGGATCGCGGTGCGGAATCTCGATTTCTTCTATGGCCGCTTTCAGGCGCTCCACGACATCAGCCTCGCCATTCCGGACCGGCAGGTCACCGCCTTCATCGGCCCGTCGGGCTGCGGCAAGTCGACCCTGCTGCGCTGCTTCAACCGCATCTACGATCTCTATCCCGGGCAGCGCGCCGAAGGCGAGATCCGGCTCGACGGACGCAATATCCTCGATCGCGGCGAGGATCTGAACGCGCTTCGCGCGAGGGTCGGCATGGTCTTCCAGAAGCCCACCCCCTTTCCCATGAGCATCTACGACAATATCGCCTTCGGCGTTCGCCTGCACGAGCGTCTTTCGCGCGCCGAGATGGATGAGCGGGTCGAATGGGCGCTCGGCAAGGCGGCCCTGTGGGACGAGGTCAAGGACATTCTGAGGCAGAGCGGCAACGCGCTCTCGGGCGGCCAGCAGCAGCGCCTGTGCATCGCGCGTGCGATCGCCACGCGCCCCGAGGTGCTGCTCCTCGACGAGCCGGCCTCGGCGCTCGATCCGATCTCGACCCTGAAGATCGAGGAGCTCATCTACGAGCTCAAAACGGACTATACGATCGCCATCGTTACCCACAATATGCAGCAGGCGGCGCGCGTTTCCGACTATTGCGGTTTTCTCTATATGGGTCGGCTCGTCGAATACAACGAGACCAGCATCATCTTCACCAATCCCGCCTGCAAGCAGACCGAGGACTACATCACGGGCCGTTTCGGTTGAGGATACGGCGTCGCCGCGCTGCGGGTCACGCGACGCTGCGGGCGGCGAGGAGAAGGTCCTCGGGCGAGCGCCGCGTCTTCGTCCGCCGGCGTTCGAGGAGTGTCGCGATTTCGTCGGGACGCAGCCCCTCGCGGGCGAGAACGGCCGTCATCATGTTCTCGTCCTGGACCAGGTCAGGTACATCTTCGGCCAATTTTCGACGATTCCAGAACATTGCCCTCATCGCTCCCCTGTGACACGCGCAATCTATCATGTTTTCATGTCAATTCGGTGGCATTTCAGCCACATGAACACAATATTTTGCGTTTCGTTACGATTTCGTTAACCCTATCTGGTAGGAAGCGAATTTATTGAGGATAGACGACGGTCGGCAACCATGTTGCGAGCCCGGGGGCGAATGCAAGAAGAATGAGCGCGAGAATCTGGATCGCCACGAAGGGCAGGGCGCCGCGATAGATGGCGCTCGTGGGCAGGCTTTTCGGCGCCACGCCGCGAAGATAGAACAGCGCGAAGCCGAAGGGCGGGGTGAGAAAGCTCGTCTGCAGATTGACCGCCATCATCACTCCGAGCCAGATCGGATCGACGCCCATGCGGAAGAGGATCGGCGCCACGATCGGCACGACGACGAAGGTGATCTCGATGAAATCGAGGAAGAAGCCGAGCACGAACATCACCGCCATGACGACGATGAGCGCGCCGAGCGTTCCGCCCGGCAGCGCCGCCAAGGCGCCGGCCACGATATGGTCGCCGCCGAGGCCGCGGAAGACGAGAGAAAAGAGCGCCGCACCGACGAGGATGGTGAAGACCATCACCGTGATGCGCACGCTCGCGCGCAGAACCGGGCCGAGCACGCCGGCGCGGTGGGTGCGAAGCAGCGCGATAACGAGGCTGACGGTGGCGATGGCGACGAGCATGATCGCCAGAGCGAAGGCGGGGCCTCCGGTCGCCGGCCCGAAGACGGCGCTCTGTGCGAACGCGGCGGCGAGTGCGAAGACGCCGGTCAGGACCGGCCAGTAGGGCGGTCGCGACAGGCGCAGGCTGCCGAGCAGTATGGCTCCGACGGCGCCCACCGCGGCGGCCTCGGTGGCGGTCGCGAAGCCGATCAGGATGGACCCCAGAACGGCGACGATCAGCACCACGGGCGGCACCATGGCGGCGAGGAGCGAGATCAGCGCCCGGCGATCGAAGGCCGTCTCCCCGTCGAGGATGGCCGGGCTCGCCCCGGGGCGCAGCAAGGCCACGACCGCCTGATAGAGAAGGTACATCGCGACCAGCCCGAGCCCCGGCAGCAGCGCCCCGGCGAAGAGATCGCCGACCGACAGCGCCTTCGGCGCCGTGACGCCGAGCGCGCGCTGCGCCTCCTGATAGGAGGATGAGAGGACATCGCCCAGCAGGATGAGCACGATCGAGGGCGGGATGATCTGCCCCAGCGTGCCGGCGGCGGCGATCGAGCCGGCGGCAAGCGCCGGGTCGTAGCCGCGCTTGAGCATCGTCGGCAGCGACATCAGCCCCATGGTGACGACGGTCGCTCCGACGATGCCGGTGGAGGCGGCAAGAAGGGCGCCGACGACGGTGACCGAAAAACCGAGCCCGCCGCGCACGGGCCCGAAGAGGCGTCCCATGGAATCGAGCAGGTCTTCCGCCACATGCGATTTCTCGAGCATGACGCCCATGACGATGAAGAGCGGCACGGCGAGCAGGAGATCGTTCTGCGCGATGCCGATGATGCGCTCGGGCAGGAGGAGGATGAAGTCGGGCTCCATGAGCCCGCCGGCGAGCCCGATGGCGGCGAACAGGAGCGCCGTGCCGCCGAGGACGAAGGCGACCGGATAGCCGGTCAGCAGGAAGCCGAAGAGGGCCAGAAAGAGAAGCGCCACGAGAAGCGCCGCGAGCGCCGTCATCGCTCGCCCTCATGCTTGCCGAACAGCAGCCGCGCCCGGTCGAGGAGCAGGGCCGCTCCCTGGATCGTCAGCGTCAGGGCGGCGAGAAGGATGGTCGCCTTCAGGGCATAGACGAAGGGGATTCCCGCGGTCTCGGTCGAGCCCTCGCGATTCGCCCAGCTCTCGAGCACGAACGGAACGCCCGCCCACCAGAGAAGAAAGAGAAAGGGTGCGAGGAAGGCGAGCGTGCCGAAGAGGTCCACCCATGCGCGGGTCCGCGCGTCCGCATCATGGTAGAAGAGATCGACGCGGACATGGGCGTCGTGCCGTAGCGCATAGCCGACCCCGCCGAGGAAGATGAGCGCGTTCAGATAGTGCCGCGATTCCTGAAGCCAGATCGAGCCGATCGCGAACACCGCGCTTGCCACCACCAGCGCGAACTGGACCAGCACCAGGGCGAGCGCGAGCCCGCCGAGAACCTGACCGATGGTCTCGTTCGTCCGGCCGATGGCGGCGACGAGCCTGTCGGCGACCCCGGATTTCGCCGTTTCCTCCCGCGCCATCCCGCTCACTCCCCGATGAAGCTGCGGGCATGCGCGAAGGCGCGCTCGGAGATATCGCCCCACTGCCGGCCGAGCCGGCGGGCGCGGCGGAAGCTGTCATAGACCTCGCGCGTGAAGGGATCGGCGGCGGCGACCTCGGCGAGGACCTCTTCGCTGGCTTCGGCCATGCGCTTGAGGATGGCGTCGGAAAAGCGGCGGAGCCGGACGTCGGTGGTGGTCAGCAGCCGTTCGAGCGCGACCGCATTATTGTGCTCGTACTCGGCGAGCATGACGTTCGTCTCCGCTGCCGCGGCGTTTTCGACGAGCGCCCGTTCCTGGGGCGAGAAATCCTCCCAGAGCGCCAGATTGATGCCCAGAGAGAGCAGCGTTCCGGGCTCGTGGAAGCCGGGATAATAGTAGTTCTTGACGATGGTGTGGAAGGCGAAGGCCATGTCGTTCCAGGGACCGATCCACTCGGTGGCGTCGATATTTCCCTGGTCGAGCGCTTGGAAAAGCTCGCCGCCGGCCTTGGTCACCGGGGTCGCGCCGAGGCGCTGCATGACCTCGCCGCCGAGCCCCGGCATGCGGATGCGCAGCCCCCGGAAGTCCTCCGGCCTTTCCACCGGACGACGGAACCAGCCGCCGAGCTGCGCCCCGGTATTGCCCGCCGGCATGGCCTTGAGATTGAAGCGCGCCGAGAGCGCGTCCCACAGCTCCTGACCGCCGCCGAAGCGGATCCAGGCATTCATCTCGTTCGCCACCAGTCCCATCGGCACGGCGGCGAAGAAGTTGAAGGCGTGCGAGCGCCCCTGCCAGTAGTATTCGGCCCCGTGATAGAGATCGGCCTTGCCTTGGCTCACCGCGTCGAAGGCGGCGAGGGCCGGCACGAGTTCGCCGGCGGCGTAGACGGTGACGTCGATTCGTCCCCCCGAGGATTCCCGGAGACGGCGCGCCAGACGCTCGGCGCCGGTGCCGACGCCGGGGAAATTCTTCGGCCAGGTGGTGACCATCTTGAGCCGTCGGGCCGCCTTGCCGAGGATCGCGGGACCGGCGCCGCCGCCAAGCCTGCGTCCGGAACTGGCCACGATCCCGGCGATGCCCGCGCCGCCGGTGGCGGCGGCGCCGACAAGCGCGGCGGTCTTGATGGCTTGTCGGCGATCGACACCGCCCTTCTTTGCATCGTCGCTCATGAAAAGGTGCACCCCGTCATCGGCTGTCCCTCCGGGAGCGGACTATAAAGGGCCGGCTCCCGGGCGCAAGCGGCGCATGCCGTGTGGCGGCAGGCTGTCGGGAACGTCACGATTCGCAGCGGTACCAGCCCTCTGGCCCCAGGCGCTCGAAAGGCGTGAAGCTGCTCTTGTAGGCCATCTTCGGACTCTCCTCGATCCAGTAGCCGAGATAGACGTGATCGCGCGCCATGGCGGTCGTGCGGGCGATGTGGTCGAGGATCATGTAGGTGCCGAGCGAGCGCCGCGCTGCGTCGGGGTCGAAGAAGCTGTAGACCATCGAGAGACCGTCCGAGAGCACATCGCTCAGCGCCACCGCCAGCAGCCGGTCCGGCGCCTCGGCATCCGCCGCGGTGCGGTATTCGTAGATGACGGTCTCCACCGGGGTGTTTTCCACCATGTCGGCATATTCCCGCAGGTCCATGTCCGCCATCCCGCCCTCGGCATGGCGCGCGGCGAGATAGCGCTTGAGAAGCACGTAATGCTCCTTCAAGACACGGGGCGGACGCACGTGGACGACCAGGTCGCGATTGCGTGTCCGGATGCGGCGCATGCGCCGGGTGGGGCGGAATTCGCGGGCCAGAACGCGGACCGAGATGCAGGCGCTGCACCCTTCGCAGGCGGGGCGGTAGGCGACGGTCTGACTGCGCCGGAAGCCGACCCGGCTCAAGGCCTCGTTCAACGCCTTTGCGTCCGGCCCCTTGAGTTCGGTGAACACCTTGCGTTCTTCCCGGTCCGGCAGATAGGGGCACGGCGCCGGGGCCGTGACATAAAAGCGCGGAAACTGCAGGGATTGATCGGTCACGCTCGCTCGCCCCGTTGTTGCAGAGCACATCCGAGCCGACGCACCGGCGCCTTCTCAGGAGAGATGATATACCCAGGCGGCGACGCCGGTGAAGGTCGCCCAGACAAGAATCGTCAGCGGCACCCCGACCTTGACGAAATCGATGAAACGGTAATGGCCCGGTCCCATGACGAGAAGATTGGTCTGATAGCCGAAAGGTGTGGCGAACGAGCAGGTGGAGGCGAAGATGAGGCCGATGACGAAGATCTCCGGCGCGACGCCGATGCGCTCCGCGACCGAAACCGCGATCGGCGTGAAGAGAACCGCCGTCGCGCTGTTCGAGAGGATGTTGGTCAGAACCGCGACCATGATGAAGAAGCTCGAAAGGACCATCAGCGGCGAGGCGTCGTGCAGAACCGACAGCAGGGCGTCGGCGATGTAGCTCGCGCCGCCGGTTGCCGTGATCGCATGCCCCATGGCGATCGCCGCGGCGATGATCATGATCACCTTCTGATCGAGTGCCCGCGACGCCTGTCGGATGTTGAGGCATCCGGTGAGCAGCATGAGAAGGGCGCCCCCGAGGGCCGCGGTCATGACCGGAAGCGCGCCGAAGGCGGCAAGGGCGACGGTGAGAGCGAAAATGCCGATCGCCATCGAGCTGTTGCGGGCGACGGGGAAGTCGGACGCCGACCATTCGAGAAGCAGCAGGTCGCGATTGCCGCGCAGGGCGAGAATGTCGTTGCGCCGTCCGAGCAGCAGCAGCACGTCGCCGGGCTCGAGGACGAGCTCGGCCATATGCGAGCGGATCATGCGCGAGCGGCGCTGAATGCCGAGCACGACGCAGTTGGTCAGCGAGCGGAAGCCGACCTGTTCGAGCGTCCGCCCCTGAAGCCGCGAGGCGGGCGCGATCATCACCTCGGCGAGCATGCTGTCTCCGCCCGGCAGTGGGCCTTCATCACGGTCGGCGTCGCCGCCGACGCCCCCCTTCCGCCAGGCGCCGCTCAGAAGCTCGGGCGACTTCTTGAGCATCTCGGTGAGGTTCTTGCGCGTGGCGGCGACGAGAACGCTGTCGCCGGGCCGCAACACGATGTCGTGAAAGGGCGGCAGCAGGATCTCGTCGCCGCGCCGGATGGCGCGGATGGTCATGTCCGTGAGCTCGGGAAAAAGCCCGGAGATCGCCCGCGCGCCATCGAGCTTGCTGCCTTCGCTGACCTCGAGCTGAACGAGGAACTGCTTCGACGAGCTCTCGAACTGCGACGCCATCGTGGCGCGGTCCTTCAGAAGATAGGGGGCGATGAAGGCGACATAGAGGAATCCCACGGCGCCGACGATCAGCCCCGGAACGGTGATCGTGAAGAAACCGAGATGCGCGCCGGTGACCTGCGCATAGACGCCCGCGACAAGGAGGTTCACGCTCGATCCGATGAGGGTGAGATTGCCGCCAAGGATGGCGGAGTAGGAGAGCGGGATCATCACCCGGCTCGGATTGATCTTGAGCCGTGTCGCAAGGGCGCTCAGGATCGGGATGAAGATCGCCACCACCGGCGTGTTGTTGAGAAAGCCCGAGAAGACCAGAACCACCAGCAACACGCCGTAGAGCACCTTGCGCGGCGACATGGACGCCGGCCCGAGAAGCCGGCGCACCGGTTCATCGAGCGCGCCGGAGACGACGAGCGCCTGTCCCATGACGAGAAGGCCGAGGATGGCGATCAGCGCCGGATCGGCGAACCCGGAGACCAGATCCCGCGTTCCGATGGGCGCGTCGCTCCCCTGCAACGGATCCGAGACGGGCATGAAGTGAAAGAGCAGGAGGAAGGCGACGATGATGCCGAGCGAGGTCACTTCCATCGGAATGCGCTCGAAGGCGTAGAGCGCCATGCCGACAAGAATGATGGCAAATGTGATCCACATCTGCAGGCTGGGATCGATGACGCTCATAAGCCTCCGACTGCATCCCCCCACGAGGTGGCGTTGCGAAAGCGTGCAGTATACCGATCTCGAATTGGGGGGCCAGAGGGCTGCGCGTCAGTTGTCGCCGGCGCCCGGAGCGATGACCGGCGCCTCGCGCAGCACGAGGATGGTGATGCGTCGGTTTTCCGGCCGCGTCGGGTCGGTGGGAAAGAGCGGTTCGGTGGCCGCCTTGCCCACGACCTCGGAGATGCGGTCGTCGCTGACGCCGGTGCGGGCCAGGATGCGGCGGGCGGCATTGGCGCGATCGGCGGAGAGCTCCCACGCGGAATAGGCGCCGCTGTCGCCGCGTCCGGCGGCATCGGTATGGCCGACGATGGCGACCCGGTTGGGCAAGGTGGCGACGATGGCGCCGATCTCGCGCATCATGCGCCGCGCATAGGTGTAGAATTTCGCCGTGCCCTTCTGGAACATCGCCCGGCCGTCCTTGTCGGTAAGCTGGATGCGGATGCCTTCCGGGGTCTCCTCGACCAGGATCTGATCGCGATGGCGCGCCAGTTCCGGGCTTTCCTGGATCGCCTGCTGCAGATTGTCCTCGAGGATGGCGAGCGCCTTGTCGGTGTTCTTCTCCTGGGCCTCCATCGAGACCGAGTTCGCGTCGTCGGCGTCCGATTTCCCCTCTCCGGGCGTGTCGGCGGTCTCCTGCGTCGTTTTCGGCGGGCCCTGGATCTCGAGGACCGAGGCGCTGGCCCCGACCGCTCCACTGGTGTCCATTGCCGTGCCGGCGAGCGGCTTTCCGGCACCGGACGTGCCGCTGACGCTGGCCGAGGACGGGGTGAAGTAGTCGGCGAGACCCTCGAGGGTCTTCTTGTCCGAGACATTGAGCAGCCACAGGAGCATGAAGAAGGCCATCATCGCGGTGGTGAAGTCGGCATAGGCGACCTTCCAGGCACCGCCATGGTGGCCGCCGCCGCCGCCCTTCTTGACCTTCTTGATCACAAGCGGTCGTTCATTGTCCTTCTGCGCCACGCGACACTCCCGCCGAGCCGATCGCTTCGGGCCTCGTCATTCAGGGCGAGGCACGTCCTCCGATGGCGGAAAGTCTGCCCCGGGCCGCGTTAATTTTCGGTTGCGGGCACAAGCTCGAGGCGCGGGCCGTGGATGGCCCCGTCCGCGGTCGCGATCGCGATGTAGCGGACGGCGCGCCACAGCGGGAACAGATCCCCGTAATGCGCCGAGAAGGGATTGCCCGATTCCCCGGTCGGGATGACATAGCGCGAGCGTTCGAGATCGGCGAAGTCGTAGATCGCGCGATAGCTCGGCCCGTGGCGGAAGCTGTAGACGTCGGGACCGGTGAAACGCGGTCCCGCGACATTGATCGTGTAAGTGCCGCCCGGTGCCGGCGCCCGCAATTCGAAAAAGCGGCGCAAGGCGGGGATCTGCGACATCGGCTCATGGCGCTGAATCACCACATGGAGCGCCCCCCAGCGCCATTTCCGCCAGTCGTCGCCGAGCGTCTCGCGGAGCTCGGCCTCGGCATCGGCGAGCGCCGCCGCGACCACCTCGTCGCAGGTCTCGACGGCGGCGGTGGTGACGTCGTCGCACCAGCGGGCATAGTCCCCTTCGCCGGCGAGTACACGATGCAGGAAATTCGGCTTCGGCCCCCAATAGCGTTTGAACTTCTCGCCCAGCTCATCGGCGTAGATGCGCTTTGCCAGATGCCGGTGCCAGGCCGAGAAGACGAGCGGCTCGGGCCGGTCGACGCGCATCTCGCGATCCCACGCCGCCATCGCGGCGACGAGGTCGGAAATCGGCGCCCTCATATGCCCGAGCATCAGCGGCAGAAGGTCGTCGGCGACGGTGGAATGCACGTCGCTCTGAATCCGCGCCATGCTGTCGGCATCATGGGTTTCGCTGGCGGCGAGAAGGGCGCGGATGCGGTCGCCGCGATAGGGCATCGCCCATTCGCTGGTCAGATAATGGGAATAGCTGTCGTCGACGATCTTCTCGTTGGCGGTGGCGATGAAGCCCTCGGCCGGATTGTAGCGTCGCGGCAACGCCTCATAGGGAAGGTACCCCGTCCAGTCGTAGCCGGCCTTCCAGCCCGGCGCGGGGACGAGGCCATGGGTGTCGTTTCCGGGGCCGCGCACCGGTACCCGACCGGGCGCGATATAGCCGATATTGCCCGCGCTGTCGGCGAAGACCATGTTCTGCATCGGTGTCACATAGGCTCGGAGCGCCTCGGTGAACTCGTCGAAATTCCGCGCCTCGCTCAAGGACATGGCGATACTCGGCGTGGTGTCGTCGTCCTCGAGCGCGGTCCAGCGCAGGGCGAGCACATAGCCTTCGGGCAGCGCGGCCCGGACATCGCCCCGGGCGTCCGAGATCACCGGACCGTGACGGGTTTCGCGGATGGTGAAGGTCACCGGTTCGGCATCTTTTACGCGGATCGTCTCTTCGCGGGCGATGAAGCGCGCGGTCCCGTCCGGTGTCAGATAGCCGTCGCCGTCGGCGCTCAGTTTTTCGAGATAGAGATCCTGCACGTCGGGGTTCACATTGGTGAAGCCCCAGGCGATATGGTCGTTGCGACCGAGAATGACGCCGGGGACCCCGGGCATCGAGGCGCCGACGACATTGCGCCCGGCGATCTTCATGTGGACGAGATACCACAGCGAGGGCGTCGTCAGCCCGAGATGCGGATCATTGGCGAGCAGCGGCTTGCCGCTTTTCGTGCGGTCGCCCGAGACCACCCAGTTGTTCGAGCCCAGTCCGAGGTCCCGTGCGCCCGGCCGGGCGGTGGCGGAGGCGGTCCTGAGATCGAGGCCGTCATAGAGCGCCTTGAGATCGGGCAGCGGGATCGCGGGTGCGCCGGGATAGGGCGGGAAGAATTCCGCGAGCTGCCCGGCATCGAGCGTGCCGGCAAGGTCGAGCCGCGAAAGCTCGCGTCCCATATTGCCGCCGAGATCGAGCGACATCATCTTCAGCCAGCCGAGCGAATCGATCGGCGTCCAGCGCTCGGGGCGCACGCCGGTGAGAAGGAACTCCGGCGGCCAGGCACCGCGATGGCGTTCGAGATAGGCATTGATGCCGGCGGCATAGGCCTTGAGCACGGTCTGCGCCGCCGGGCTCTGATGCTCCCACGAGCGCCGTGCGCGATCATAGAGCGAGAGCGTGCGGAGATAGCGGTCGGTGGCCACCGTCGCTTCGCCGGCGAGCTCGGAGAGCCGCCCGGCGGCGACGCGGCGGTGCATCTCCATCTGCCACAGCCGGTCCTGCGCATGGACGAAGCCGAGGGCGAAGGCGGCGTCGGCTTCGTTTTCGGCGACGATATGCGGAATGCCGTGATCATCGCGCGTCACCGTCACCGGTGCGGTGAGGCCGGCCAGCGCGATGCGGCCGCTCGTCTGCGGCAGGGACGTGCGCAGATAGACCCAGCCGAAGAGGGCGAGGATGACGGTCCCGCCCAGAAGGGCCGCCAGAATTTTCAGGGCCTTGCCTGCACCGGTGCGCGCCATGGTCTCGATCCTCCCCAAGACAGCCGGTTCCACGTCTGGACAGACGTCGAGCGCCGCCCTAAAGCTCGGGGCACGGGCATGACGTCCGATCCGCCAACAGACTAGCGAGGCAGAGATGCGCGACAACCTCTCTTTTTTGGGGCTTGGCGTGATGGGCTATGCGATGGCCGGGCACCTTGCCCGCGCCGGGCATCGGGTGACGGTCTACAACCGCACCCGCGCCAGGGCCGAACGCTGGCTCGCCGAGCACGGGACGGACGACTGCCGTATCGCCGCGAGCCCGCGCGAGGCGGCCGAGGGGGTCGATATCGTCTTCGCCTGCGTCGGTGCCGACGACGATGTCCGCGCCGTCTGTCTCGGCCCGGAAGGGGCGTTCGCGGGCATGACGGCGGGGGCGATCTTCGTCGATCATACGACCGCTTCCGCGGCGCTCGCGCGCGAGATGGCCGGCGAGGCGGAAAGGCGCGACCTCGCCTTTCTCGACGCCCCGGTCTCGGGCGGCGAGGCGGGCGCGGTCGAGGGCCGCCTTACGGTCATGGTCGGAGGCGATGCCGTGGCTTTCGAGCGGGCGCGGCCGGCGATGGCGGCCTATGCGATGACGGCGCGACTGCTCGGGCCCGCCGGCGCCGGGCAGACGGCCAAGATGGTCAACCAGATCTGCATCGCCGGCATTGTCCAGGGGCTCGCGGAGGCGCTCCATTTCTGTCTCGAGGCCGGGCTCGACGCGGACGCCGTGGTGGACGTCATCTCCAGGGGCGCGGCGCAATCCTGGCAGATGGACAATCGCGCAAGAACGATGGTGCGCGGCGAATTCGATTTCGGCTTCGCCGTCGATCTCATGCGCAAGGATCTCGCCATCGTGCTCGGCGAGGCGCGCAAGCTCGGCGTCTCGCTGCCGCTCACCGCGCTCGTCGATCAGTTCTATGCCGATGTGCAGAAGATGGGCGGCGGGCGGCAGGACACCTCGAGCCTCATTCGCCGCTTTCGCGGATAGCCGCTCCAGCGCACCGTCGCCGGGCGTCGCACCGTCACAGGGTCAGCCACGCCTCGCGCCCGTAGTCGAAATAGCGGGCCACGCGCGACCCGTTCCAGTGAAATCTGATGTGCTTCGTCTGGAGCGGAATGCCGACGACGCGGGGCCGGAAGGCGGCGATGCATGCCCCTTGCGGATTGCGCACGCTCGGATAGACGAGTCCGTTGCTCCCGCTCGCCCGCATCATCGCGCCGAAAGGCCGGCTCGCGGCGTAGCTCCCGGGGTCCAGGATGCGTCCGCGGTCCGCGGCAGGCAGGCCTGCGAGATCGTGCAGGCGGGCGTCGATGCGGCCGACCAGAACCCGCATGTCCTCGGAACGCGGACCGTCGTCGCTGTCGCGCGCGATGCGCTCGAAATGATGAACGGTCTCCTTGAGCGCGGTCGCAAACTCGCGGCCCGCGTAATAGACGCCGAACGCGCCGTCGCTGAAGCGCGAGCCCTTCGGGTTCGGATGCGTGAACGGTGCCATGACATAGCTTGCGCCGCGACCGCTCACCCGGTCCTCGGGCGGTACCAGGCGGATCTCGCCTGCCGCGTCGCGCAGCCGCGGGTTGACCAGTTGCTCGGCGGCGATCAGCGCGTCCCATGTGGCGGGGTCCGGCGAGACGCGTTCATAGAGATCGATCGGCGGATAGCGCGAGGCGATGATGCGCGTGGCGCGCGACCACGTCACCCGGCGCAGCGGCGGCTCAGGACCAGGGCGCGCGTGCGGCATCGAGATAGGCGCGAACCGCGGCGAGGTCGGTCACGTCGCCGGCCGCCATCCGTTCCATCGGTGTCTGTCCGGCGAAATGGCGGTTGGGTTTGCGCACCCACGCGTCCGCCTGCGCCGGATCGGAATAGAGGATCTGCAGCGCCTTGTAGATGCCCGCAACATAGCCGATCCGTCGCAACGTGTCCGCGGGCATCCGTCGCACCCGGCCGGCTTTCCAGGCGTAGAAGGTCCGTTCGGCGGGCGCGCCGAGAATCCGGCGCGCCTCGGCGTTGCTCGCCGACCACAGCTCCATGATGCGGAAGAAGCCGTGCATCGCACGTGCCTGCCGCTCGGGTCCGAATTCCCGATCGGGGACGATGTTTGCGAGTGGTGCCGCCATTTTCTCCGCCCGGTATGCAGATTTGCAGTATATGGCATATTATCGGCAGAAATGCAATTTTGCGCCGACGCGAAGAGATGGACATGGCGGCGACCCGGAAGGATCGCCGCCATCATCGCCCCCGCGGTCTCGTGCGAGCCCGCGTCGTCGTCCGGCACCGGCAGCTCTTGCGGTGCCGGACTCCGTTCCGTTTCAGTGATGCACCGACACCGCTTCGGCGAGCTCGCCGGCGAGCTCGCGGCTTACCGTGTGGCTGACATCGCTGAAGCTCAGGATCCCGACCATCCTTTTTGCCCGGTTGATGACCGGCAGGCGACGGATACGCTTCGTTTCCATGAGATGGATGGCGTCTTCGACATCCTCGTCCTCGAGGCAGTAGAAGACCCCCTCGGTCATCACGTCGCGTGCGGTCAGCGTTGCCGGATCGCGACCCTCGGCCAGGGCCCGGCAGACGATATCGCGATCGGTCACCATGCCGACGAGGCGATCGTTTTCACCGATCGGAATGGCGCCGATTTCCTCGTTGCGCATGATCCGCGCGAGTTCGAACAAGGGCGTGTCCGGGCTGCGCCACTCGACCCCTTCATGCATCGCTTGCTTGACTTTCATGATCCGACCCCCTTTCCGTCGTCGGGGGCGCGGGATGCACCCCCGCCATGATGGATGGCAGGAAAGCACAAAGCGCAGGGCGGCGCCTTGATCCCGGTCAAAACGGCGTCGATCGCATGGTGCTTGACCTTTCTCCCGCATTGGTCTACCTCGCGCTCCTTCGAACGGGCGGCCGATCTGTCCGCCGTCCGCGCGGGCGCTCGCCCGTCCGCCATGCATTGGGCGGCGGCGCGAGGGACGATCGGCGTCCGGCCCGCGGCGCAAGATGAGAGGACGCGGTTCGACATGACCAAACGCATTCAAGCGAAGCACAAGATCGATCGCCGCATGGGCGAGAACATCTGGGGGCGGGCGAAAAGCCCGGTCAATGCCCGTCAGTACGGTCCCGGACAGCACGGGCAGCGGCGCCGGGGCAAGCTCTCGGACTTCGGCATTCAGCTTCGCGCCAAGCAGAAGCTCAAGGGCTATTACGGCAACATCACGGAAAAGCAGTTCCGTCGCTATTACGAGG
>CAZAEP010000016.1:0-19220 GCA_964484045.1 uncultured Sphingomonadales bacterium | reverse complement strand
GGAAAGGCGCCGGCCGCGCCGCCGATGACGATATTGTGCGGCGTCCGGCGCTTGAGCCACATGGTGTAGACGACGACGTAGAAGGCGATGGTGAGCGCAAGAAGCGCCGCCGCCGTCAGATTGACCACGAGCCCCATGAAGACCACGGCGGCGACGGCGAGCACGAGCCCGAAGGCGAGCGCCTCGCCGCGTGCCAGGCGCCCCGCCGGCAGCGGACGGCCTCGCGTGCGCGCCATCTTGGCGTCGATATCGGCGTCGTACCACATGTTGAGCGCCCCCGCGGCGCCGGCCCCGACCGCGATGGCCAAGAGGGCGGCGAAGGCGAGCACCGGATGCAGGGCGCCGGGCGCCGCGGTCATGCCGACGAAGGCGGTGAAGAGCACGAGCGACATCACCCGCGGCTTCAGGAGCAGCGCATAGTCGCGGGCATCGCCGCCGCCATGGACGACCGTCGCCGCCCCTTCGCTCATGGCCGTTGCCGTTTCTGACATTGCGCCCCCTGCGGGCGGGGCGACGCGGGCGCCGCCCCGATCCGACTCCTCATTTGATGACCGGCAGTTCCGTGAACTGATGGAAGGGCGGCGGCGACGGCAGCGTCCATTCGAGCGTCGTCGCCCCCTCGCCCCAGGGGTTGGCCGCCGCCTTCCTGCCCCTGAGCAGCGTATAGGCGACGAGGCCGATGAACCAGACCATTCCCACCGCCGTGATATAGACGCCGAGGGTCGAGACATGGTGCCAGAAGGCGTAACCGTCCGGGTAGTCGACATAGCGCCGCGGCATGCCGGCAAGCCCCAGGAAATGCATCGGGAAGAAGACGATATTGACGCCGATGAAGGTGAGCCAGAAATGCACCTGCCCGGCCCATTCCGGATACTGCCGCCCACTCATCTTGCCGATCCAGTAGTAGAAGCCGGCAAAGATCGCGAACACGGCGCCGAGCGAGAGCACATAGTGGAAATGCGCCACCACGTAATAGGTGTCGTGAAGCACGGTATCGACGCCGGCATTGGCGAGCACGACGCCGGTGACGCCGCCGACGGTGAAGAGGAAGATGAAGCCGATGGCCCACAGCATCGGCGTCTTGAACTCGATCGAGCCGCCCCACATGGTGGCGATCCAGGAGAAGATCTTCACCCCCGTCGGCACCGCGATGACCATCGTCGCCATCACGAAATAGGCCTTGGTGTCGACATCGAGGCCCACCGTGTACATGTGGTGCGCCCAGACGACGAATCCGATGAAGCCGATGAAGACCATGGCATAGGCCATGCCGAGATAGCCGAAGACCGGCTTCTTCGAAAAGGTCGAGACCACGTGGCTGATGATGCCGAAGCCGGGCAGGATCAGGATATAGACCTCGGGGTGGCCGAAATACCAGAACAGGTGCTGGAACAGGATCGGATCGCCGCCCTGTGCGGCCTCGAAGAAATTGGTGCCGAAATTGCGGTCGAACAGCAGCATGGTGATGGCGCCCGCGAGCACCGGCAGGGCGAGCAGCAGCAGGAAGGCGGTCACCAGCACCGACCAGGCGAAGAGCGGCATCTTGTACATGGTCATGCCCGGCGCGCGCATGTTCAGGATCGTGGTGATGAAGTTGATGGCGCCGAGGATCGAGGACATGCCGGCGAGATGGAGCGAGAAGATCGCCAGGTCCATCGCCGGTCCGGGATGTCCGGCGAGCGACGAGAGCGGCGGATAGACGGTCCAGCCGGCGCCGACGCCGTCCATGCCCGGCGGCCCTTCGACGAACATCGACAGCAGAAGCAGGGTGAACGACACCGGCAGCAGCCAGAAGCTGATATTGTTCATGCGCGGAAAGGCCATGTCCGGCGCCCCGATCATGATCGGAATGAAGACATTGCCGAAACCGCCGATGAGCGCCGGCATGACCATGAAGAAGATCATGATCAGCCCGTGTCCGGTGATCAGCACATTGTAGAGCTGATGCGCGGCCGCCGCGTCGCCGCCGGTGAACAGGGGCAGGAACTGCACGCCGGGCTCGGCGAGTTCGACCCGGATCGCCACCGACATGAGAAAGCCGATGATCCCGGCGATGGCGGCGAACCACAGATACATGAAGCCGATATCCTTGTGGTTCGTCGAATAGAGGTAACGCCTGAGCCCGGTCGGATGATCATGGTGCCCGGCGGCATGATCGGAAGCATGGGCGGGAGCGGTGTTCACCATTGTTTCGTCCCTTGATCGACGCGTGATGACGGAATTCAGCGATGTGCGAGCGCGGCCATCCGGACCGGTGCGCTGTCGACGGCCGCGTATTCGGCGCGGGTCTTCGCCAGCCATTTCTCGAAGTCGTCCTCCGAGACGACCTCGACGACAATCGGCATGAAGGAGTGGCCGATGCCGCAGATCTCCGAGCATTGGCCGTAATAGGTGCCGATTCGGGTCGCCTTGAACCAGGTCTCGTTGAGCCGCCCGGGCACCGCATCGAGCTTGATCCCGAAGGCCGGCATGGCCCAGGAATGGATCACGTCGGTCGATGTGATGAGCAGCTTGACCACCTTGTTCACCGGCACCACGACGCGGGTATCGGTATCGAGAAGGCGATAGGTCTCGGGCGGGGCCGCGCGCCCGAGGAACGCCGCGAGCTGCGCCTCCGCCCGCTTGCGCTCGGCCTGCGTCGCCGGCGAGGGGTCATCGAAATACTTCGCCGGCAGCATGATGGCGTCGAACGCCATATTGTCGGCATCGGGATATTCGTAGGACCAGTACCACTGATGCCCGGTGACCTTGATCACCAGATCGGCCGGGGGCGTCGTGTCCTCGAGATAGAGGAGCTTGAAGCTCGGCACCGCGATCATCACCAGAATCGCGATCGGCACCGCCGTCCAGACGATCTCGAGAATCGTATTGTGGGTCGTCTTCGACGGCTGCGGATTGGCCCGCCGGTTGTAGCGCAGCATCACCCACAGGAGCAGGCCGGCGACGAACAGGCAGATCGGAATGATAATGAACAGGAGCTCATTGTGAAATTTCTCGATCTGCTCCATGACCGGCGTCGCCGGCGCCATGAAGCCCATCTGCCCGTCCGTGGCCTTCGCAATTTCCTGCCCCGTGGCGCTGTTCGCCACAAATGCGGCGGCAAACGCCACGAGGGCGCCCATTCGCTTGCCTGTCACCATGGTCCTTCTCAATTGATCTTTTCTCTCGCGCCTCGAGGGCCCGCTTTGATGGCCTTTTAGGGCCCCGCTCAGCATAGGACAATCCCCCTTCCGTGAAGATGAGACAAATTGACCGATCCGGCCGAGGCGCGCCCGGTCCTCCCTTGATCGGCCTGCCGCGATCGGCGCGCGCACCTATAGAGCATTTTCCGCTCCTTTGGAACCGGCCCCGCGGTCCCGTCACGGCCCCCGGCGCGGCGCGGCCCGCCGTGCGCATGCCGGCAGGGCTTGGCCGCAGGGAAGCGCGCCCCTATGTTGGAACCGAAGGAGACCGCAGGAACCATGACGCCCGCCCTTTCCGACCACGATTTCCATGCCGCTGCCGGCCTTGACCCGCGGCGGATCGAGCGCCTCGTGGAAGACGCGCTCGGAGACCTCGACGACGGCGAGCTCTTTTTCGAATACGCGCAGTCGGAGGCGTTGCATTTCGACGACGGGCGCCTCAGGGCCGCTTCCTTCGACAGCACCCGGGGCTTCGGCCTGCGGGGGGTCCTCGGCGATGCGGCCGGCTATGCCCATGCCAATGTCCTCGACGAGGAGACGATCGCGCGCGCCGCCGAAACCGTGCGCGCGATCCGCTCGGCGGCGGCGGGAAGCCGTCACGTGACGCGGATCGAGGCGCCGCTCGGCACCAATCGCCGGCTCTATGCTCCCGACAATCCGGTCGACGGCCGCGATTTCGCGGCCAAGGTCGCGCTTCTGCAGGCGATCGACTCCTATGCCCGCGACAGGGACCCGCGGGTGGCACAGGTGAGCGTTTCCCTCGGCGGCTGCTGGCAGGTGGTCGAGATCCTGCGCGCCGACGGCCGCCGGCTGCGCGACATCCGCCCCCTCGTGCGGCTCAATGTCTCTCTCGTCCTGCGATCGGGCGAGCGCATGGAGAGCGGCTGCCACGGCGGCGGCGGGCGGCACGGCTATGACGCCTTCTTCGATCCGGCGCTGTGGCGGCACTATGTCGACGAGGCCCTGCGCATGGCCGAGGTCAATCTCGAAAGCGTCGCCGCGCCGGCAGGCACGATGCCGGTGGTGCTCGGCCCCGGCTGGCCGGGCGTGCTGCTCCACGAGGCGGTCGGGCACGGTCTCGAGGGCGACTTCAATCGCAAGAAGACCTCGGCCTTCGCCGGGCTTCTCGGCGAGCGGGTCGCGGCGCCCGGGGTCACCGTGGTCGATGACGGCACGATCGCGGGCCGCCGCGGCTCGCTCAATGTCGACGACGAGGGCACGCCGACGAGCCGCACCGTGCTGATCGAGGACGGCATTCTCAAAGGCTATCTGCAGGACCGCCTCAATGCCCGGCTGACGGGAATGCCGGCGACCGGCAACGGACGGCGCGAATCGCATGCGCATCAGCCCATGCCGCGCATGACCAACACCTTCATGCTCGCCGGCCCGCATGAACCGGCCGAGATCATCGCCGCCGTGCCGGACGGCATCTATGCGGTCAATTTCGGCGGCGGCCAGGTGGATATCACGAGCGGCAAGTTCGTCTTCTCCTGTACCGAGGCCTATCGCATCCGGAAGGGTCGGATCGCCGAGCCCGTGAAGGGCGCGACGCTCATCGGCAACGGTCCCGACGTGCTCACCCGGGTCCGCATGATCGGCAACGACATGGCCCTCGATCCCGGCATCGGGACCTGCGGCAAGGCCGGACAGTCGGTGCCCGTCGGTGTCGGACAGCCGACGCTGCTCGTCGACGAGCTCGTCGTCGGCGGCACGGCCTGAGCGCGCCCGTGGCCCCGACTTTCGATTCGAATCGGATCCTTTCCTAAGAATTCCTTAACGATTTCATGGTCGAATCCGCGTCAAGCAGGTGGAAAAGGCGTGTCTGCCTTGTCCCGCCGCAAGAGGAGTGACGCATGGCTCTCATCGGAGACGGTGGCCTTTCGGGGCTGATCAGCAATCCCAATGCGCAGCAGGTGACCCCGCCGGCGCGCGAGGGCAACGGGCCTTCGAGCGGCGGCTCGACGGCCCGTGGCGAAGGCCGCGATTCCGCTGTCATCGTCGATCTGTCGGCGGAAGCGCGGCGCGCGAGCGCCTCTCCCGACGCCGTGAGCCGCACCCCGGCCGACGCCGGGGCCGGCGACCGCGCGGCCGAGGCGCGCGAAAGCCGGGGAGCGGAAATCCGCGAACGTTCGGAAAGCGAGGACGCGCGGGACACGCGCCGCACCGAAGCGCAGCGCGACCGCGAGAGCTTCGACGCCCAGCGCATCGCCGAACGGCGGCAGCCGCGCGGCAGCCGCGTCGACATCCGCGCCTGACCGCACCATTCCCCCCATGCGCGTCTAGTCGAGGCCGAGCTTCGGCCATTTGGCGTCGATGGCGCGGATCACCGCCGCGTCCATATCGATCCTGCGCCCCCAGTCCCGCGTCGTCTCGCCCGGCCATTTGTCGGTCGCATCGAGCCCCATCTTGCCGCCGAGCCCCGCCACCGGGGAGGCGAAGTCGAGATAGTCGATCGGCGTGTTCTCGACGAGCACCGTGTCGCGCACCGGATCCATGCGGGTCGCGATCGCCCACATCACGTCGGCCCATGAGCGTGCGTCGATGTCGTCGTCGACGACGATGACGAATTTCGTATAGAGGAATTGCCGTAGATAGGACCACACCCCCATCATCACGCGCTTCGCGTGCCCGGGATAGGCCTTCCTCATGCGGACGACGGCGATGCGGTAGGAGCAGCCCTCGGGCGGCAGCCAGAAATCGACGATCTCGGGAAACTGCTGCCGGAGCAGCGGGATGAAGATCTCGTTCAATGCCTCCCCGAGCACGCTCGGCTCGTCGGGCGGGCGGCCGGTGTAGGTCGAGAGATAGATCGGCCGTTCGCGCATGGTGATGGCGCTCAGGGTGAACACCGGAAAGGGCTCGACCGCGTTGTAATAGCCGGTGTGATCCCCGTAGGGCCCTTCGGGCGCGGTTTCGCTGAGGCTGACATGGCCCTCGAGCACGATCTCGGCATTCGCGGGCACCTCCAGCGGCACCGTCCTGCAGGCGACGAGATCGACCGGCCTGCCGCGCAGGAGGCCCGCGAACTGATATTCCGACAAGGTGTCCGGAACCGGGGCGACGGCGGCGACGATCGTCGCCGGGTCGCTGCCGATGACCACCGCGACGGGGAAGGGCTCCGAGCGGGTCGCCTTCCAGCGGGCGAAATGCTGCGCTCCGCCGCGATGCGCGAGCCAGCGCATGAGGGTGCGCCGGCGATCGAGCTTCTGCATCCGGTAGATGCCGAGATTGGGCGCATCCTCGGGCGCCTCGCCCGGCCCCCTGGTGACGACCAGCGGCCAGGTGATGAGCGGCGCCGGCTCGCCGGGCCAGCAGGTCTGGATCGGCAGCCGGTCGAGATCGGCCGCCGCGCCCTCGAGGACCACCTCCTGGCATGGCGCGCGCTTGACGCGTCTGGGCCGCATCGCCATCACCTGGCGCGCCAGCGGCAGCATCTCGAACGCCGCCTTCACCCCTTTGGGCGGTTCGGGCTGACGGAGAAAGGCGAGCGTCTCACCGACCGCACGCAGCTCGTCGGGCGCGCGCCCGATGCCCGCCGCGACCCGCGCGACGGTGCCGAAGAGATTGACCAGAACCGGCATTTCGGCGCGCGTGCCGCGCTCGCTCACCACCTGCTCGAACAGGATCGCCGGCCCGCCGCGCGCGATCACGCGGCGTGCGATCTCGGTCATCTCGAGGTCGGTCGAGACCGGCTCGGAGACCCGCACCAGCGCGTCTTCGCGCTCGAGATGGGCGATGAAATCCCTGAGATCGGAAAATGACATGACCGGGTTATAGCCGGGCGACGCCGGAGCGGGAAGCCCCGCCGCAAACACGGGCGGGAGCGTGGGGAGGCGCGACGCCGGCGATTGGGCAGCACGCCTCCCGCGAGTGGTGTCAGCCCTCGCTCCCGGCATCGGCGACGTCACCGCCGAGCCCGCGGATATAATCGACCACCGCATCGATCTCGTCCTTCGTCAGGACGCCGCCCCAGGCCGGCATGCCGACGCCGGAGCGCCCGTTGGCGACCGTCTGGGCGACACCGGCATGACCGGTGAGCTGGACATAGGGATTGTCGACAAGGCGCGGACCTTCATTGCCGATACCGCCGTCGCCATGGCAGATGGCGCAATTGGCGGCGAAGATGGCGGCCCCCGTGGCGGGACGCGCTGACGGCGGCGCGGGCTTCGCCGCCAAGGACGCTCCCGCCTCGCTCAGATCGAAGCCGACCTCGGAGGCGAAGACGAGCGCCGCACCATGCGCCGCCTTGCTGCCGAGAAAGGGGATGCCGTCGCCGTCGCTGTCCATCTCCCCGGCGCGCACGCGATCGATCTTCTCGCCGGTGAAGATGTCTTCCGACTGCATGAGACCGCTGCGATCGACGCTCTGCACGAAAAAGAGCTTGAAGCGGCGCAGCTCTTCGGGATCGCGATCGATCAGGATCCGTTCGCGCAGGGCGGCAAGAATGGCCGCGACGTCATGCGGGCGATAGACGACGCGGTCGTCTTCGGGGCGGTTGCGGTAGAGCCCCGCATCCGCGTCCCAGAAGAGATCGTCCCATGCCTCCGACGTGCGCCGGGCGGCGGTGAGAAACTTCGCATCGTCCGTCAATTCGTACGCCGCCAGCAGAGCCCGGACGGCGAAGGCCTGGGCGGTCGCCGTTTCCTCGCCCGCAGCGGTGCCCTGCGACACGTCATAGCGCGCCGCATAGAGGCCGTGGCCATCGGCCATCCCGACCAGATGCTCCGCCGCGCTCTGCACAAGCGCCTTCGCCGCGGCCTGCCGGTCGGGATCGAGGTCCATGGTCTCGGCATAGCGTGCAAGCGCCACCACCGCGAGCGAGAGGTCCCGCATCGCGATGTCGTCTCCCGCGCCGGCCCCGGGGGTCCAATGCGAGACCAGACGGCCGTCGCGCAGATGCTGGGCGCGGATATTGTCGAAGACGACGCGCGCGAGCAGGCGCGCGAGCAGATTGTATTTCTGCTCCATGATCGAGCCGTCATAGGGCGTCTGGTAGCCGAAGACATGATCCCAGTTGTCGCGCCGGCGCGGATTGGAATAGTCGTAGAATTCGCTGAGCGCCCACAGCCAGGAGGCCTGATCCCAGAGCGCGCTCGCCCGGTCCGCAATGGCGAAGTCGTAGTGGCGCACCGGCATGTCGGTCATGTAGATGAGCTCGGGATCGATGCGGTGCGGCAGATAGCGCAGCCCCGCCGCGGGATCGTAGTGCCGGGGATCGATGCCGCCGAGTTTCCTGCCCCTGGCATCGGCGAAAAGCGCCGATTTCGCCATCAGCATCGTCGACACCGATTCGAGCGTGAGCATGGCGCCGCGCAGACCGTCCTCGGCATTGTTGCCGAGAAAGACCTCGCCGGGGAAGTCGTCATCGGTGTGATTGCGGCGCAGGAAGAACTTCGCCCACAGCACCTTCTTCAGCATCGACTGCGCCACGCCGCCCATGTCGATGATTTTTTCCATGCCGTCGAAATCCCAGCGCTGGCCCCAGAAATTGTCGAGATAGCCGGGACGATCGTGCCCGTCGGGACGGAGGTCGACCGGCAGGACGAGCTTCGGATCGCAGCTTGCGAATTCGAGCATGGTCGGCACCGCGTTCTCGAATTTCTCCGGCATGCCGGTGCGTTCGAGATAGGACGCGATCACCTGCGTCAGCATCACGTCCTTGTTCGACAGCGGCAGTTCGCCCCGAAAGCGTCCGAACTGATTGAGCGCCGTCGACTTGCGCGCCCGAAGCTCGAGATAGGGACCGTGCACGACCCCGATGCCGCAGCGCGATTGCGTGGTGAGCGACATCAGATTGTAGCGCGAGTACCAGTAGGCCTCGACATTGGTGATGTAGGAGAAGGCCCGGTCATGCGCGCTCGGCACGCCGGCGGCGCTGGCGCGAAGGAAGAACTCGGTTCCCGAGAGATAGATCTCGTTGGCCAGATAGAGCGCCTCGTTGGTCTCGAAGCGGTGATCGAGGACGCGCCCCCGGACCCCGGTATAGAGCGATGACAGATCGACCTGCCGATTGGGCTGCACGACCTTCACCTTGCGCCCGTCGGGCCAGGCGATGAAATCGGACGCATGGGCGGCGGGCACGGTCAGAACCGCGCCCAGCGCGATCAGCGGTATCAGCGATCTTGCAACTTTCATGGAACTCACCCTTCACTGCGAAAGAGGCCGGAGGCGAAGGTGTATTGCAGGGCGATGCGAAACACCGTGTCCGGTGCCGGTCCGCGCCCGGGATGGGAAAAACGGAAGAGGCCGCCGGCGGTGATGCGAAACAGCGGATTGGGCACGATGATGATGTTCGCCGCGGCGAACTGCGTCGTGCCGCCGCTGAAGCCCGGGCGACCGACGACCATGGGTCCGTTCGGCGTCGGCACCAGCATCTTGCCGGCGTAGGAGTCATCGCCCTGCCGCTTGGCGATATAGCTGAGATCGAGCGAGAGATTGTCGCGATAAAGCGGCTTTACGTAGCTGGCGAATGCGGTCAGCCGGTTGCCCGGATCGACCCCGCCTTTCCCGGGCCGGATTTCGTAAAGGGCGCCGCCATGGATCGCCCCGCGTCCGAGCACGAAATAATCGTCGAATTGCCGGGTGAGGAAGAGCCCGAAGGCACCCGAGACGGTCCCGAGCCCCGGCTGCAGCGGGGCGGGCAGACGTCCGTCATTGGTGAAGCGCCGGAAGGTGCCGTCGGCCGTTCCGGGGGTGACGGCCCCGCTTTCATCGACTGCGGGCAGGGGCAGGAGCATGTCCATGCCGTTGATGTTCGCCGCCGTCCGCGGATCGAAGCGCAGCTTGTGGCTGCCGGTGGGCAGCCTGACGGCGGCGACGCCGGCGATGCCGACGGGAAAGTTCCCCTGGTCGACGAATTTCTTTTTCACGAACAGGCCGAGATCGCCGACCTTGGTATAGCTCGCCCGGGGAAAGACCCGCACCGGCGGCAGAAAGCCGGGATTGAGCTCGGCCCGCTGGCTGACATTCAGGACCGGAAGGTTGAGCCGCAGCGTGACATTGTCATCGAGGCCGAGGAAAAGATCGAAATCGAGGAAACTGCGGTCGAGATCGAAGTCGACGAAGCGCGCACCGATCTCCCGCTGTCCGAAGACATCGTTTTCATCGATTCGCGTGGCATTGCGATAGGCGAAGAGAACCCGCATCGAGCCCGGTGGCAGAACGAAGGCCGACTGCGTCACCGCGGGCTCGTAGTTCGGCGGGATGAAGCTCTGGATCTGGTCCTGCAGCGTGTAGCGCTGGGCGGCGACGAAATCCTCCCGGGCGCCGAGGGCGAGATAGTCGTTTTCCGGCGCCACGGGGTTGAGGTCGGGTGGATTGGAGCGCAGCCCGGCCTTCGTCCGCACCGTCGGCACCGGGGCGGACTTCGCTTTCGCCCGTGAGCCGTCGCCCTTGAGCGAAGCGAGATAGAACACCAGATGGGCCCGCTCCTCGTCGGTAAGCCCGAGATTGGGCATCATCGTCCCCGGCTTCACCGCAGCCGGATCCTTGAGCCAGATGAAAAGCCATTCCGGCGTGTATCGATCCCCCACCGCATCGAGCGCCGGGCCGACATCACCGCCGTGACCGCCGATGCTGTGACATCCCGAGCACCCCTTGCTCTCGAAGAGCGCGGCGCCGGGCTCGGCGGCCAGCGCCGACATTCCGGTGATCAGGAGCAAGATCAGGACAAAGAGGCTGATGGGGGCTGCCGCCCCCGAAAACAGCCTGCCTTGGAGCCGTTCCGTCATTGTTCATTCCCCTCAGAAACAGGCGACCGTCCATGGCCGCACGACGGGGCCCGCTTGGTCCCAAAGCGCGCGCGACGGTTTGCGCTGAATCAAAGAGGGGACTCACAACCGCGTGAGGCGACGTCACAAGTCCGTGATGGCAGCCGGAAATGTGTACGGGAAGAGCCGTCCGGAAAAGGGCCTGCCCTTATCCCGGACGGCCCGCCGCCCCTTGCCTGGCGGGCGGGGTCTCGTTCATTTTCGGCAGGCCGATGCGCGGTGCGCCGAAGAGAAAGCCCTGGCCGAAATCGACCCCCATCTCCCGCAGCAATGCGGCCTGGCTCTCGGTTTCCACCCATTCGCCGACGGTCCTGATCCTGAGGTCGCGGCACAGTGTCACCATGGCATGGAGAAAGGCGCGGGCGTCGGCGTCGGTCTCCGCGTCGCGCACATAGCTGCCGTCGATCTTGACATAGTCGACCTTGAGGTGGCGCAGATACTGAAAGCCCGACAGGCCGGCGCCGAAGTCGTCGAGGCAGACCGCGAAGCCGAGCCGCCGGATCATCGACAGCCGCTCGGCGAGGGCATCGAGATCGGTGACACGGCTCGATTCGGTGATCTCGATGAGCAGATGATCGGCGAGCCCGGCGTGGCGCTCGAGATGCCCCTCGAGCCACTTGACGAAGGCCGGCCGTTCCAGCGACCCCGGAGAGAGATTGACCGCGGCCTTGACCCGCGCCGCCTTGCGGTTGAGACGCCGGAGACGCTTCGAAACGCTGGCGATGATCACCTGATCGAAGGCGCCGATCATGCCCACCTCCTCGGCGAAGGTGATGAGCGAGAAGGGCGAGCCGCCGCGCATGTCGAAGCGCACCAGCGCCTCGACATGGTGCAGCGACCGTGTCTTCAGATCGACGATCGGCTGCCAGGCGAGCTTGAACCGTCGGGCCTCGACGAGATGGCGCAGCATGACGATCTGCTCGCGCGTTTCTTTCATGCGCTGCGAAAAACCGGTGCCGATGCTCTCGATGTCGAAGTCCGGCGAATCCTCGGCGAATTTGCGGACGGCATAAACCAGCGCCCGCATCGAGTCGGCACTGCCTTCACGGCTCAGCTCCGAGGTGGGCAGGCTCGCCGCCTCGAGACGCCGGCCGGTCCGCTCCTGAAGAACGCGCGTCAGGTCTTGCGCCGTCTCGCTGCCGCCTTGCGCTTCATGCACCACGGCGAAACGTCCCTCGGACAGCTCGGTCGCCGACTGACCGCCGAGCGAGAGCGCCGCCAGATGCCGGGCCACGTCCTGCCGCTCGGCCTCCGCCGCCGGCTCGGCCAGTTGCAGCAGCGTCACCATCACCTCGTCTTCGTCATATTGCTCGAGGAGTTCCGGCAGCCGATCGAGAAAGGCCTCGGGCGCGACCAGCGGCGGCGAGGACCGGGCCAGGGCGCCGTCGAGTCGCGCCTGGCTCAGAATGACCACATGGATGAGATCGGACGCCGGTTCCATATGGGCGAGATAAAGCGCCACCGGGCGGCCGCCGCCCTTGCCGCCGAGCGACAGCATGAGCGGCCCCAGACGCGATGTTTCCTTGAGCTGGGCGGCCGTGGAACGGAGAAGCGTCGCGTCCTCCTCCGACATGAACGCGGTGATCGGGCGCCCGACGGGCCTTCGCTCCGCGTCGAGGCCGAGCCAGGACTCGGCGCCGTCGATGCGACGGATGACGAGATCGCGATCGAGCACCAGAAAGACGTCCCCGACGCAAAATGCATAGGAGACGAAGTCTTTCGCCCATTCGAGCCGCTCCGCCACCGCTCCGGATCCTTCCTTGGCCGACGAGAGCCTAGCGAAAGTCTCTTAGGAAAATATAAAATGGAGCGCCCATCCGGTCGAGGCGGCCGGTGACCGCCGGCGCGGCCCGACGCAGGTCAGCCGGCACGGACATTTTCGAGGAAAAGCGCGGTCCTTTCTTTCAGATTGTCCGCCTGCGCCCGCAGTGCACGCGCCGACTCGAACACCGCCTTCGCACCGTCGCCGCTCCCCTTCGCCGCCCGGCGAATGTCGGCGATCGCGGCCCCGACCGCATGCGAACCCTGGGCCGCCTGCTGGACATTGCCGCTCATATCGCTCGTTGCCGCGGTCTGCTGTTCGATCGCCGCGGCGATCGCCGAAACGACTTCGGTCAGCCTGCCCGCGCGGTCGGCAATGGCATCGATGGATTTGTTGGTGGCGCGGGTTGCCGACTGCATCGCGGATATCTGCTGGACGATGTCCTCCGTCGCCCTGGCCGACTGGTTGGCGAGGCTCTTGACTTCCGAGGCGACCACGGCGAATCCCTTGCCGGCCTCGCCGGCGCGTGCCGCCTCGATGGTGGCGTTGAGCGCCAGAAGATTCGTCTGGTCGGCGAGCTCCCGGATGAAGACGACGACGCGATCGACGCTGCTCGCGACCTGCATCAGTTGCCGCATGGAATTCTTGGCCGCCTCGATATCGCCGGCGACCCGATCGACCGTCGCCCGCGAGCTGTCGGTCTGACGTCGGATCTCCTCGATCGACGTCGCAAGCTCTTCCGCACCGGCGGCGATCATCTCGGCGTTCTTGCTGGTCTTCTCGGCAGCGGATCCGGCCTCGTCCGTTCGCTCCAGTGCCGTCTCGGCCTGGGCCAGCATGCTGTTCGCGGTCGACTCGAGCGAGGCGACCGCCTCGCTGACGGCGCCGATCGCTTGCGCGATCTCGCGCTCGAATTCGCCCACCAGCTTCTCGCGTTGCTCGCGCATGCGGGCTTCGATGTCGGCCATCCGTTCACAGGCGGCGGTGATCTCCTTCGCCCCTTCGCCGAATGCGCCGCGCATGCCGCCTTTGAGAAAGTGCCGGTGATACCGCCCCTCGCTGGCCGCCGCGAGCGTGCCGCGGGATTCCCGCACATAGGCATCGGTCATGTCGAGCAGATGATTGATCGCATGCATCGTCTCGGCCCCGGCGGCACCGTCGTCGATGCCGGTCAGACGGGCCTCGAGATCGCCATTGGCCGCCCGCAGGCAGACCTCCGCCAGACGGTCGAGCGTCGCCTTGTAAGCGTCCCGCTCGCGGACGAGCTCTTCGAACGTCGCTTCGCGATCGACCGCGGCCTTCGCCGCCCGATCGTGGCGCCGCATCAGCTTTCCCGGAATCGTCATGCCGCCCTCCTGTCCGCGAGATGGAAGAAGACGAAACGGTCGTAATCGAGCCCGCGCGCCGCGAGCTTTTCCTCGAGAGCCTGCATCCCGGCCGCGAGACCCGCCTTGCGATCGCCGGCGCCGGCCTCGATCTCGCACAACTCGCGATAAAGGACGCTGACATCCTCGATCGCCGGACGGTCGGGAGCGCGCCGGTTGGAATGATAGCCGACGATGCGCCCCGCGCCGTCGAAGGTCGGCGTCACATGGGCGAAGACCCAGTAGTGGTCGCCGTTCCTGGCCATGTTCTTGACATAGGCGAACACCTCGCGGCCCTGCGAAATCTCGCTCCAGAGAAGCTTGAAGATCGTCCGCGGCATGTCGGGATGACGGATGATCTTGTGCGGTTGATGGAGAACGTCCGATTCGACGTAATCCGCGATCGAAAGGAAGGTTCGGTTGACATAGGTGATCCAGCCGCGCGGGTCGGTCTTCGATACGATGATATCCTCGTCGGCAAGGTGCCGCTCGACCCCCGTCGGCACGGCACGCATGGCGGTCATGGACTCTCCTCCTTGCACCGGCTCCGCCGCCGCGGAGCTCATTTCCACTCCATGGACCCGTGATTTTCGGACATATGCGTGTATAGACGGTTAACGAGACCCTTATGCCGTGCAGTCCGCGCGGTGCATCGTGCCCGCGTCGAGGCGGCTCCGTCATCGCCCCGGTCCGCCTCATGGCGCGGCGGGAGAACCGCTGGCGGGCCGCAAGACTTGCATTCTTTTCGCCTCTCGCTCATGTATGTCGCGAACCGAGCCATGGATTCCGAAGAGATGATCGAGCATTAGATGGCGAAAGAAGAAGTCCTGGAGATGCGCGGCGTGGTGACCGAGCTGCTGCCGAACGCCATGTTCCGCGTCAAGCTCGAGAACGGGCATGAAATTCTCGGCCACACCGCGGGCAAGATGCGCAAGAACCGCATCCGCGTGCTTGCCGGCGACGAGGTGCTCGTCGAGCTGACGCCCTATGACCTGAGCAAGGGTCGCATCACCTACCGCTTCAAATAGGAGCCCGTGCCATGGGCGGGGCGCGACGTGGAAGGGCGGGCATGCCGGCACGCCTCGTTCTGGCCTCGGCCTCGCCGCGCCGGCTGGCGCTTCTCGGGCAGATCGGCATCGTCCCCGACGCCGTCGCGGCCGCCGATCTCGACGAGACGCCGGAACCGCGTGAGCTGCCCCGCGCACACGCGATGCGCCTGGCGCAGGCCAAGGCGACGGCGGTAGCGCCGGATCACCCCGACAGCTTCATCCTCGCCGCCGACACGGTGGTCGCGGCGGGACGGCGGATCCTGCCCAAGGCGCTGGACAGGGACACGGCGCGCGCCTGTCTCGACCTGCTCTCGGGACGACGCCACCGGGTCTTCAGCGCCATCGTGCTCATCCGTCCCGATGGCGGCCGCCGCCGCCGCGTCGTCCTGACCCGGGTCACGATGAAACGCCTCGGCGAACAGGAGCTCGCCGCCTATCTGCATTCGGGAGAGTGGCACGGCAAGGCCGGCGGCTATGCCATCCAGGGCCGCGCCGCGGCGTTCGTTCGTCACCTCTCCGGCTCCTATTCGAATGTCGTCGGCCTGCCGCTTTACGAGACGGCGCAACTCCTGGCCGGCAACGGATATCCGCTCTTCGGCGGAGACCGCGATGGGCGCTGAGCTTCTCATCGACGGCGGCATCGGCGAGCTCCGATCGGCGCTCGTCGACGCCGGCGAGATTCTCGAGATCCGCCTCCATCGCGGCGGCGAGCCGGCCTTGGAGGCCGTCTATCTGGCCCGCGTGACGGCGCACGCCCGCGACGCCGGCGGCGTCTTCCTGTCGCTGGGCAAGGCCGGCGACGCCTTCCTGCCCCTGCGCAAGGGCAGGCACCGTGCCGCCCCGAGCGCGGGCGCGATCCTTGCCGTTCAGATCCGGGCGCGGGCGCACGAGCCGGGAAAGGCGGCCACGGTGGGGCGGGAAATCCGACTCCATGGGCGTTATCTGACGCTCGCCCGGGACGGGCGGGGCTTCGACCCTGCCGAGGTGCCCCTCGCCGGGGCACGGCGCGCGAAGCTCGAAGAGGCCCTCGAAAGCGTCGTCAAGGCGGCCCGGCTCACCCTTCGCCCGGCGGCGGTCGCGGGCCCGGACGAGGCCGTCATCGCCGAGGGCTCGCGGCTCTTCGGCCAGCTCCGCGCCCTCGCCGCCGCGGAGGGCACGCCGCGACTCGTCCTCCCGCCGCCCGACCCGCTCGCGCGTATCCTGCGCGACGCCCCAGCCGGCCGCGACCGCATCCGGCTCGGCCATCGCCATCTCATGCCCGCGGTGCAGGCCCTCCTTCGGCAGTGGCCCGATCTCGCGGACAGGATCGCCTTGTGGCGCGAGCCGACGCCGTTGTTCGAGGCCCATGGCGTGGAGGCGCGACTCGACGAGCTGATCGCCGGCCGGATTTCGCTGCCCTCGGGCGGGCGCCTGTGGGTCGAGGAAACGCATGCGGCGACGGTGATCGACGTCGATGCCGGCACCGCCGCGTCCGGCCGCCCCGCGCCCGAGGCGCACCGTCGCACCAACGAGGAGGCGGCCGTCGCCGTCGCGCGACTGTTGCGTCTTGCCGATATCGGCGGCCTCGTTCTGGTCGATTTCATCGATCCCGCAGGCACGGCGGCACGCGCCGCTCTTCTCGAGACGCTCGACCGCGCTCTCGCCGCCGACCCGGTGCCGGTCCACCGTTCGGGTCTGAGCGGCCACGGCGTGCTCTCGCTCAGCCGCCGGCGCACGGGAGCGAGTGTGCGCGCATTGCTGCTCGCCCCTGTGCGCCCTGTCCTGTCCACGGAAAGCGCCGGCCTCGCCCTCCTTCGCCGGGCGGAGGCGACCGCCGAGCGCGATCCGCGGCCCGGCACGCTGGTTCTCACCGCACCGGCGGTCGTCCTCGACTGGCTCGCGGCGCAGGGCCATGATGCCACGCTCGCCGCACGCACCGCGCGGCCGGTGCGGCTTGACCCGGCAGCGGCCGGATCCGATATCGAGGCCATGGCGAGGATCGACCCGCGATGACCGGACGGACCGGAGCGAAGGGCGGGAGGCGACGCTGTCCCGTCTGCCATCGCCCGACGGTGGACGCCTGCCGCCCCTTCTGCTCGAGGCGCTGCGCCGAGATCGATCTCGGACGCTGGCTCCAGGGGGTCTATGTCCTGCCCGGCGAGACCCCGGCGGCGCGCGATCACGAGCCGTCCGATCCCGATACCGGACAGGGCTGATCGCGCGCATGACCACGGCGCCGCGCGGCCTCTGGACAGCGCCGATGCGATTTCCTATAAGCGGCCTCCACGCGCGGCGGAACGCCGCCGGACCGGCATGTGATGCACCCGGTCCGATGCGCCTCGCGCCCAGGTAGCTCAGTTGGTAGAGCAGCGGACTGAAAATCCGCGTGTCGGTGGTTCGATTCCGCCCCTGGGCACCACTTCACCGCAAGCCCCTGAACTTATTGGCATAAAACGACATTCCGACACGGATGGCACACCGGACCGGCACCCCGTCCGAATCGGAGCGTCGTTCCGCTTCAACCGATTCAAGAGCTAGCGGTGGGGGGGGGATGGTGCCCACAGGTGGATTCGAACCACCGACCTCTCCCTTACCAAGGGAGTGCTCTACCCCTGAGCCATGTGGGCCCATGCGCATGACGACAGGCGGGCCGCTCTTTGCCACAGCCGGCGCTCCGGCGCAAGTCCGCAGGCCGCTTGCCCGGGCGCGCGCCCCCGGCCATACTCTGCGATCATGAGCGGCACGCGGGACAGGAAGACGGGAGCCGGCGACCGCGAGCGGCGCCTCGCCGCCGCGCTGCGCGCCAATCTCCGCCGCCGCAAGGCGCAGGAGAGGGCCCGCGGCGCGGGAGCGGCCGCGGCGCGCAGGACGCCGAAGACGCCCGCGAAGCCCTGACCCCACGGGCAGGGGCGGCCGGCTCTGCGGAGAGAGCGGCTTGCCGCTGCGGGCGGCGCTGCTCTAAGAAGGCGCGGGCGGGACCGGAAAGGGCGCGCCGACGCATCGCCTTTTCGCCATGTTCATGACGCGGCGGCGCCATTGCGGGCCGCCATGCAGAATGCGGCGATGGGGCCACCGGCAGCACGAGGGCGGCTCATGGACAAGCTCATCATTCGCGGCGGCAGACGCCTGTCGGGCAAGGTGCCGGTATCGGGCGCGAAGAACGCGGCGCTGCCGCTGATGGCGGCGAGCCTGCTCGCCGACGCGCCGCTGCGGCTTCGCAATCTGCCGCGGCTCGTCGACATCGCCACCATGGCCGACCTGCTCAATCATCACGGCACCGCGGTGACGCTCGAAGGCGCGACCGGCAACGGCACCGGATTCGGCCGCGTGATGCGCCTCGAGACGCCCGCGATCGTCGACACCACCGCGCCTTATGACATCGTGCGCCGGATGCGCGCCTCGATCCTCGTCCTCGGCCCGCTGCTCGCCCGCGCCGGCACCGCCCGCGTCTCGCTGCCCGGCGGCTGCGCCATCGGCACCCGCCCGATCGACCTCCATCTCAAGGGCCTCGCGGCGCTCGGCGCCGAGATCGCGCTCGAGGAAGGCTATGTCCTGGCCCGGGCGCCGAGGGGCGGGCTCAGGGGCGCCCGCGTGGTGCTCGACAAGGTCTCGGTCGGGGCGACGGAGAATCTGCTCATGGCGGCGAGCCTCGCCCGCGGCGAGACGGTGATCGAGAACGCCGCCCGCGAGCCCGAGATCGTCGATCTCGGGCGCTGTCTCGTCGCCATGGGAGCGCGCATCGAGGGGCTGGGCACGAGCCGCATCGAAATCGCGGGCGTGACGCGACTCGGCGCCGCCGACCACCGCACGATGGCCGACCGCATCGAGGCCGGCTCCTACGCGATCGCCGCCGCAATCACCGGCGGCAGGGTGACGCTTCTCGGAGCCGAGGCCGCGGCGATGGAGGCGCAGATCGAGATCCTGCGCGCCGCCGGGGTGAAAATCGCGACCGTGCCCGAAGGCCTCGAGGTCAGCGGCGGTGACGGGATCCGCCCGGTGACCTGCACGACGCAGCCCTATCCGGGCTTTCCCACCG
Source organism: uncultured Sphingomonadales bacterium (assembly GCA_964484045.1). Taxonomy (GTDB): domain Bacteria; phylum Pseudomonadota; class Alphaproteobacteria; order Sphingomonadales; family Rhodothalassiaceae; genus J134. The sequence continues at coordinate 79 of CAZAEP010000016.1, read as the reverse complement.
ACATGCAGGCGCAGTTGATGGCGCTGATGTGCCTCGCCGACGGGGCCTCGGTGATCACCGAGGCGATCTTCGAGAACCG
>CAZAEP010000015.1:0-19853 GCA_964484045.1 uncultured Sphingomonadales bacterium | reverse complement strand
GCCCGGGCTTGCCGGAGAGACCCCGGCGGACATCGTGCGCTTTTTGATGGTGCGCGGCATCCGCAGTGCGTCCCTGTCGCCCGACGGGACGCGACTGGCCTATCTCGATACGGTGACCGGCAAGCCGCAACTGTGGATCGTCGATGCCGCGGGCGGCTGGCCGCGACAGCTCACCTTCGGTGCCGCGGTCACCTTCTATCGCTGGCTTCCCGATGGGGCGGGGCTGCTTTATGCCGCCGACCGCGAGGGCAATGAACGGGAGGCCTATTGGGTGATCGGCGCCGACGGGCGGCGCGAGCGGCAGGTGCTCGACTATGCGGACGCCTTCCGCGCCTTCGGCGATTTCAATGCCGACGGCAGCCGTTTCGTCTACGCCTCGACGAAGCGCAACGGGCGCGATTTCGACATTTATGTCGCGGACACGATAAGCGGCGCGGCGCGCCTCGTGCACGAGGGCCATTTCGGCTATTTCGCCCGCTCCTGGCAGCCCGGGGGCAGCCATGTGCTGGTCAGCGAGACCCGCGGCGAGGACGGCAACGACCTGCACCTCCTCGATGTCGAGACGGGGGATTTCGAGACCCTGTTCGCGCCCGAGGTCTCGGCCTTCTACGGTGATTTCGAATGGACTCCGGATGGCGCCGGCTTCTATCTCGTCACCGATCAGGATCGTGAGTTCAAGGCGCTCGCCCATTACGACCTCGCCGCACGCAAGCTCGAGATCATCGAGGCGCCCGCGCATGACGTCGACCTCCTCGCGCTTTCGGGCGACGGTCGCTACCTCCTGTGGACGACGAACGAGGGCGGTTATTCGGTGCTGCACGGCCGCGATCTCGAAAGCGGTCGGGCGCTGACTCCGCCCGACCTGCCGCCGGGCCTCTATTCCATCGATTTCGCCGCGTCTGCCCCCCGGGTCTCGATTTCGGTGAGCGGGCCGCGGGTGGCGGGCGACGTCTATGTCTGGGACCTTGAAACCGGGACGCTGACGCGCCCCGCCGCGGCCACGATGGCCGGCATCGACCCCGGCAGGCTCGTGGTGCCGGAATCGCTCTTCTTCCCGGCGCGGGACGGGGTGACGCTGCACGGGCTCCTGTATCTGCCGCAAACGGCCACGCCGGGCGCGAAGCCGCCGGTGGTGGTCTCGGTCCATGGCGGGCCGACGGCACAGGCGCGGCCCGGCTTTCGTGCGGTCACGCAGTATCTCGTCGGTCGCGGCATCGCCGTCTTCGACGTCAATGTCCGCGGCTCGACCGGCTTCGGCAAGACCTATGCCCGGCTCGACAATCAGCGTCTCAGGCCGAACGCCGTGCGCGACCTCGTCGACGTGCTCGTCTTTCTCGAACGTGACGGTCGCGTCGATGCGGACCGTGCCGCCGTGATGGGCGGATCCTATGGCGGCTATATGGTGAATGCGGTGCTCGGCAGCTATCCCGACGCCTTCGACGCCGGGGTCTCCTTCGTCGGGGTCTCGGACTGGGTGCGGGCGCTCGAGGAAGCCTCGCCGGCATTGAAGGCGTCGGACCGGCTCGAATATGGCGATATCACCGATCCCGAGGACCGCGCCTTTTTCGCCGAGCTGTCACCGATGGCGCGCGCCGATCGCATCCGCGTGCCCATGCTCATCGAGCATGGGGCGAACGATCCCCGTGATCCGGTGACCGAATCCGACCGGCTGGTAAAGGCGGTGCGGGCGAACGGCGTACCGGTCACCTATTTGCGCTTTCCCGACGAGGGCCACGGCGTGCGCAAGCTGGCCAACCGGGTGACGCTCTACCGCCGCGTCGCCGCCTTCCTCGAGGAGCGGCTGGGGGTGAAGAAGGCCGCCGAATAAACTCCCGTTGAACGATCTTTCCGGCGATATCATGAAGAGACATCTGTGATTCGTGCGGGGTTCACGTAAATGTGGGTTGCGAATATCTCGTGATACGAGAGAGTGGTAAACCTCAGACACGCAATCTACAAGGGAGACTCGACGATGACGTCCAATCAAGTGAAGCAGATACGTATCCTGGCACGCCGGGCTGCGCGAGAGATGAGTGACGAAGAGATTGCGGCTGTGGCCGGGGGGTCGAACAACCTGACATGGTGCCTACCTCCTCTATACGCATATGACGATGCCGCGCCGGGCTGCGATCTTCCCTGAATTGTGATCGGGCCGAGGTGACGGCGAGACTGCGTTTCGCCGTCACTTTTCGTCCAGGATCGATATGCTTCCAACGCCAATATGCCACCGCGTATTCTGATTCTTTCCCTTCCCGATGATGTGCACGCACATTGTGTTCTCTGGGTTTTGCGAAGCCACGGGGTCGAATGCACTATCTGGTATCAGTCGCAATTTCCCTTCCCCGATAGGCTTAGTCTCGGCATTGCGGACAGGGGAGGAGCCTGGACCAGCATTGATGCAGCGTACGAGTCGCCCATTACTGCGGTGTGGTCACGGCGCTTTGGGGTTCTCGATGTTGGCGACGATCTTCACCCCGACGATGCCGCGGTGTCTCAGGAGGAGTGTGGTCGGTTTCTTAATTGTCTACGCTTCCTGGTCGCACCCGAGGCGCTGTGGATCAATCCCTACGACAGAGAATTTTACGCCAATTCGAAGGCGGTGCAGCTTGCACAGGCCGTGCGGTCGGGACTCATGGTGCCAGACACTCTGATGTCAAATAACTCGGAGGCGGTGCAAGCATTCATGAAGCGTCATGACCGCATCATTTACAAGCCGTTCTATCCCGCACAGTGGCAGATCGCCGGGGGCGTAGCCTCGACCTTTACAACGATTCTCGACCCGACGCTGCTTGATGATCCAGAGTCTCTCCAGCGTTGTCCGGGTATCTTTCAGCCTTTGGTGAGGAAGAAATATGAAGCGCGTGTGACTATCTGCGGAGAAGTTGCCTTGGCGGCGCGGATCGATGTCAGGGTGCGGGTCTCCGAAGTCAATGATTGGCGCCAAGCGTCACTTTCAGCGAACGGCGTATCAATCGAGCCTCTCGAGGTACCCGATCAGATCCTGCGCGGCTGCTTATGTCTAATGAAGCGGCTTGGCATCGTTTTCGGTTGCTTCGATTTCATTATCGATGCGGAGGGACACTGGGTCTTTCTCGAGGTCAATCCGATGGGACAGTTCCTGTGGGTGGAAGAGGCCTGTCCTGAAATCCCACTTCTTGCGACGTTCTGTGATTTCCTGCTTGCCGGGCGTGCCGATTTTCGTGGTGTCCAGCCCTCCTCTCTGTGTGGCGTCCATTGCACCGGGATTCTTAAGAGCACAGCATTCTCGCAATGGTTCGAGGAGATCAGGATTGCGCACCGCCCGCCGGTTCACCAGAAAGGCGTCAGCGAGTAGTGCGGTCATTTCAGGTCGTGCCCCGAGACGGGTCTGGTGTCCTCCCCGCAGGATGAACGGAGAGAATTTCCGCGACGAACCCCGCTCGTGCTGGGCATGTCAGCGTGCGAACGGGGGATGGAAAACGTCACCAGTTACTGGACTTGTCGAAACCTGCGCGGCGTTCTTTCAGGCGTCCGCCCGGGCGGTTGCCAGTTCCTGATGCAGACGTTCGAGCAGCATTTGCCGCGCCCGCTCGACGATCTCGTTCGTCGAAGGCGTGTTGGCGAACATGCCGGCGGCCCGGGCGCGCAGCTCCTCGGCCGTCGGCAGGGCCGGCAGATGCACGCGCCCGGCCAGGGCCTCGAGTTCGTGGCGGGCGGCCTCGAGTCGGTCGTCGACGCCGGCCTGCCAGCGTTCGAGGACCATTCCCAGATCCTGCCCGATCCCGTCGATCGAGGCATCGAGGCTGACGCGCTTGTCGCGCAGATACTGGCGAAGATCGGCGGCGATCGTTGCTATCGGGAAACTTGCCGCCAGTTGCGCCGCCGCCTTCTCCACCACCGCGCGCCCGAGGCGCTGCTCGTTGCGCACGACACGCGCGGGCGGACGCTTGAGATCATGCACGAGACCGACCGCGGCCAGCCCCTTGAGGACGTAGTAGCTGATGTCCACCTCGTACCAGCGGAAGCCCTGGCAGGCGGCGCTCTGGTAATGATGGTGATTGTTGTGCCAGCCCTCGCCGAGGGTGATGAGTGCCAGCCACCAGTTGTTGCGCGACTGGTCGCCGGTCAGATAGCGCTGCCTGCCATAGACATGGGCGAGCGAGTTGATGCTGAAGGTGGCGTGCCACAGTACGACCGTGGACCAGAAGAAGCCGACCACGAGCCCCGACCAGCCGGCTGCGAGCCAGACCAGCGCACCGAGCACGATGGCCGGCACATAGGGATGGCGATCGAGCCACAGGAGCTCGGGATATCTGGCGAGGTCGGGCACCGCGGCAAGGTTCGTCGTCCGATGCCGGTCGGAGAAGATCCAGCCCATGTGCGAGTAGAGAAAGCTGCGTTTGACCGGCGAATGGACATCCTCGTCGGTATCGGAATAGCGGTGATGATGGCGGTGCGTCGCCGCCCACCACAGGACGCCGCGTTGCGCCGAGCTCTGGGCGAGAGCGGCGAGAACGAACTGGAAGACACGCCCGGTCTTGAAGCTGCGGTGCGAGAAATAGCGGTGGTAGCCGGCGGTGACCGCGAACATCCTGAGCCAGAAGAGACCGAGGCCGATGAGGACATCGGTCAGATGGACGCCGGTCCAGATGGCCGCGAGGCAGGCGAGATGGGCGAGGACGAAGGGCAGGGCGCCGGCAAGATCGATCCGCTCGGCGGGCTTGCTGCGAGCGCCCCCGGGATCGTCAGGTGAGACAGTTGGCATCGAAGTACGGGTATCCTTGATTGATGATCGGCGGCCGGCATTTTCACCGCTTCGCGAAGGTCGCGATCGCCACGATGGCTCCTTATAACCGCAATCGCCTTAAAAGTCTCTATATCCGACGATCGGCGGCGATGTGCCGCGGTCGCCGTCCATCCGCCATCGCGCGGCACGGTGTCCGGTCCGGTTCATTCCAGCCGCGCGCGGAAGAGGAGCCCGGCCGCGACGAGGGTGACGAGTCCGGTGATCGCCATCGGCCACAGACTGGCCACCATGGCCTCGAACGGCATGTCCTTGAGGAAGACGCCACGCGAGATCACGATCATGTGGCGCAGCGGGTTGGCGACGGTGAGCGTCTGCAGCCATTGCGGCATGTTCTCCACCGGCGTCGCGAAGCCCGAGAGCAGAACCGCCGGCGAGAGGACGACGAAGCCGCCGAGGATCGCCTGCTGCTGCGTCATCGCCAGCGAGGAGACGAAGAGGCCGAGTCCGACGACCGAGAGCACGAAGACGAAGAGGGCGAAATACAGGAGAGCCACATGCCCGGTCATGGGAATGGCGAAGACGGTGACCGCCATGATCAGCATGAAGCTGCCTTCGGCGATGCCGATGACGGTCGCCGGCAGCATCTTGCCGACGAGAATCTCGAAGGGGGAGAGCGGCGAGACGAGAAGCTGATCGAAGGTTCCGAGCTCGCGCTCGCGCGCCACCGAGAGTGCCGTCACCATGAAGGCGATGAGCATGGTCAGGATGGCGACGAGGCCGGGAACGGTGAACCAGCTATAGATGAGATTGGGATTGAACCAGTTGCGCGCCACCGTCACCACCGGTCGTGGCACGCCGCGCCCGGCGGCGATCTCGTCGGAGAGGTCGGACAGGATCGTCTGCAGATATCCGAGCACGATCTGCGCCGCGTTGGAGCGCCGTCCGTCGAGGACGATCTGCACCCTGGCAGGACGGCCGGCGAGAATATCGCGGCTGAACCGACGATCGATATGGATGGCGGCAATGGCGTCCTGACGATCGATGACGGCCTTGAGCGCGGCTTCGCTGTGCACCATCCGGACGTCGGTGATGTTGGGCGCTCCGGCGATGCGCTGCTCGAGCTCGACGGCCACCGGTCCGCCATCCTTGTCGAGAATGGCGACGGCCACATTCGTCACGTCGAGAGTTGCGGCGAGGGAGAAGATGAAGAGCTGGAAGAGCGGCGGTCCGACGAGCACCAGCCGGCTCCGTTTGTCGCGCAGGACGGCGAGAAACTCCTTGATGATGAGAAAGCGGATACGATGCCACATGGTCGATGCCCCCGCTCAATCGAGCCGCTTGCGCGTCGAGCGCAGGGCGAAGAAGAAAAAGACGCCGCCGATCGCCAGCATGGCACCGAGATCGGGGAGGACAAGGCTCCACACATCGCCGGCAAGGAAGGTCGTCTTCAGGCTCGATACGAAATATCGCGCCTGTACGGCGTAGGTCAGCAGGCGGATCGGGGTCGGCATGCTGTCGATCTCGAACACCAGGCCGGACAGGACAAAAGAGGGCAGAAAGCCGCTCAGGAGCGCCAGATGCGAGGCGATGAACTGGTTCTTCGCCACCGCCGAGATCAGCAGGCCCTGGCCGAGCGCGGGAAAGAGAAAGACGGCGCTGATGAGGAGAAGGGCGGCGAGCGACCCGCGGAAGGTGACGTCGAAGACCGTGATGGCGAGGATCACGCACATCGACATGGCCCCCAGTCCGAGCAGGAAATAGGGCACCAGCTTGCCGAGCAGAAGCTCCCCCATGGTGACCGGCGTCGCCATCAGCGCTTCCATCGTGCCGCGCTCCCATTCGCGAGCGACGACGAGTGCCGTGAGCAAGGTTCCGACCAGGGTCATGATGACCGCGATCGAGCCCGGCACCAGCATGTTGCGGCTCTTGAGCGCGGCATTGAACCATACCCGCGGCTCGCCGCGGACCGCCGGGATCGCCGTGGTGCCGTGGGCGGCGCCGCGGTCCTCGAGCCAGGCACGCACCACGCCACGGGCATAGTTCTGGATGAAGTTCGCGGTGTTGGGATCCGAGCCGTCGGCGATGACCTCGATGGGAGCTTCGCGGCCGGCATCGAAGCGTTCGGAAAAGGTCGCCGGGATGACGACCAGTCCCCGAATGCGGCCGGCGACGAGGTCGTTCTCGGCGGCGCGGCGGTCGCGAACGATCTTGCGCACGTCGAGAAAGCGGGTCGCGAGGAAACTCTGCGCCAGATCCAGGCTGTCCGACGTCATGTCCTCGATCACGAGCCCGATCTCGATGCGGTCATTGTCGAGCGAGAGCCCGTAGCCGAACAGGAAGATGAGCAGCAGCGGCAGGAGGAAGGCGACGAGAATGCTCGAGGGGTCGCGCACCACCTGCAGGCTCTCCTTGCGGATCAGCGCGCAAAGCCGGCGCCGGTCGATGCCCTTGGCCCTCATGCCACCCTCCGGGCGTCTTCGTCATGGGCGCGGATGAGGGCGATGAAGGCATCCTCGAGCGTGGGATCGGGAAGGGCGTCGGAGCGCGCCTCCGCCTTCAACATGTCGGGTGTTCCGCTGGCGATGAGCCGACCGCGATAGATGAGCGCGAGGCGGTCGCAATATTCGGCCTCGTCCATGAAATGGGTGGTGACGATCACCGTCACGCCCTTTTCCACGAGGCCGTTGATGTGGGTCCAGAACTCGCGCCGGGTGATGGGATCGACCCCCGATGTCGGTTCGTCGAGAAAGAGGACGTCGGGCTGATGCATGACGGCGCAGGCAAGCGCCAGGCGCTGCTTGTACCCCAGCGGCAGGAGTCCCGCCTCCCTGTCGAGATAGGGGGCAAGATGGAAGATCGTGACCATCTCCCGGACGGCCCGACGGCGGTGACGTCCGCGGAGATTGTAGACGCCGGAGAAGAAGTCGAGATTCTGGCGCACGGTGAGGCTGCCATAGAGCGAGAATTTCTGCGCCATATAGCCGATGCGGGCCCGTGCCCGTCCGCCTGCGGCGGCAAGGTCGAGCCCGACCACGCGCGCCTGTCCGGCGCTCGGGGTGAGGAGCCCGCACATCATGCGAAAGAGCGTCGACTTGCCGGCCCCGTTGGGTCCCAGGAGCCCGAAGATCTCGCCCCGTCGTACCGAGAAGCCGACATGGTCGGCGGCCGTGAAATCGCCGAAGCGCTTGGTCAGGCCTTCGACCGTGACCACCGTCTCGCCGCCATGGGCGATCGTCGGCATCGCCTCGGCAAGGGGGGATCGCCCGTCCGGACCGCCGCCCAGGCGGGCGACGAAGGCATCTTCGAAGCGGGGTTCGACCGGCTCGATCCTGGCGGCGGCACTGGCGCCGATCGCCTCGAGCGCGGGTGGCCGGGCCGCTTCTCCGAGCACGAGTCGCACCGCGCTGCCCTGAACCACGCCGTCGATGACCTCGGGGCGCGCCAGCGCATGTGCGAGCAGGGCGCGGCGGTTCGATCGCGGATCGTGGAGGAGAAAGCTGCGGCCGCGCATCTCCGACTTGAGGGTGGCCGGGGCGCCGGCGAACAGCAGCCTGCCCTCGTTGAGGAGCAGCACCTCGTCGCAGCGCTCGGCCTCGTCGAGATAGGAGGTGGACCAGAGGATGGTCGTGCCCTCGCTGCGGAGGCTGCCGACCATGGACCACAATTCGCGTCGCGAGAGCGGGTCGACGCCGACCGAGGGTTCGTCGAGAAGCAGAAGCCGCGGTGTCTCAAGAAGCGCGCAGGCGAGGCCGAGCTTTTGTTTCATCCCTCCCGACAAGGCGCCGGCGCGGCGCGCACCGAAAGGCGCAAGGCCGGTAAAGGCGAGCAGCCGCTCGAAGCGTTCCCGGCGTCCGGCCGCCGACAGCCCGCGCAAATCGGCGTAAAGACGCAGGTTTTCGAGGACCGAGAGCTCCTCATAAAGCCCGAACCGCTGCGGCATATAGCCGATGGCACGATGGATCGCTTCGGCATCGTGGACGCTGTCATGCCCGAAAACGGTGATGCGGCCGCCGCTCGGATGAAGCAGGCCGGCGATCAGCCGGATGAGCGTCGTCTTGCCTGCTCCGTCCGCTCCGACGAGACCGGTGATGCGCCCGTGCGCGATCCTAGCCGAGAGCTCGGCGAGGGCAGGAGTCGCGCTTGCGGGAAAGGTTTTCCCGAGGCCATCGATGATGACGGCCGGCGGGGCCATCACCGCGCACCGGCGGTCGCGGCGGGCGCTTGCGGGAAGCGGACCGTGACCGGCATCCCCTGGCGCAGTCCCTGATCGGGATTGTCGACGATGATGCGCAGGCGATAGACGAGCGCCGTGCGCAGCTCCGGCGTTTCCACGGTCTTCGGCGTGAATTCGGCGGTCGGCGAGATGAAGCCGACATGGCCGTGATAGACGGTCTCGGGGTGGCTGTCGCTCGAGATTTCCGCCGCCATGCCGGGATGGATGAGGCCGAGTTGTGGCTCGGGGACGAAGGCGCGCACCCAGACGGGATCGTCGATCGTGAGCGTCAGCACCGTTGCCCCCGGGGCAACGACCGTACCGGGCTCGCGCACGCGTGCGAGGATGGTGCCGGGACGGGGCGCGCGAAGCTCGGTGTCGGCGAGCGCGGTCTCGGCGATATCGCGCGCCGCCTCGGCCGCCTGCAGCGCCGCACGACCGGCCGCGATGTCCTCCTTGCGGAAACCGGCACGCGCCAGATCGAGGCGGGCTTCGGCGGTTCCGAGCTGCGCCTTGGCGGTGCGCAGCCGGGCGCGGGCGGCGTCATAGGCCGCCCGGGAGACATTGTCGTTCTTGACCAGGGCCGCTTGGCGTTCGAAATCGACCCTGGCGTTTTCAAGAATCGCCTCGCGTTCGGCGACGAGGGCTTCGGCCTGACGGATCTCCTGCGGCCGAAAGCCCGCCTCGAGCCGCGCGAGATTGGCTCTCGCCTGCCCCAGAGCCGCACGCTTGAGCGCCAGGCCTTCCTCGAAAGGCTCGCTGTCGAGCCGTGCGAGAAGTTGGCCCGGGCTCACATGATCGCCCTCCTTGACGAGAATGTCCGCGATCCGCCCGCCGACGCGAAAACCGAGTTCGGCCTCGCGGACATCGACATTGCCATAGAGCACCAGGCCTTCCGCCGCCTGCTCCTGCACATGAAGGCACCACCAGCCGACGATGCCTATGACGGCGGCGATCGCGCCGATGAAGAGGGTTCGCCGTTTCATGATGGCTCCTTTGACAGGCTGGCGAGGAGGCGTCGGCTGTGATCGGCGATGAGGGCGCGGATCAGCTCCCGGTCATTGTCATCATAGGCCGCGTGGCCGAGGGAGCGGAGCGTGAGCGCATGTGTGGCGCGGAACATCACCACATGTCCGAGAAACATGTTCGCCCGCAGGCGAATTTCGGGGCTTTCCGGGGCGCGGGCGAGCAGACGACCGAGAAGCGCCGCGACCGCCTGCTGCAGATGCGACATCGCGTTCTCGAAAAGAATATCGAAGGCCGCCGTCGGGGCGACCTGCTCCTTGAGGACGAAGCGTCCGACATCCTCGCTCGTGCGGGGCGAGAGGAGAAAGGTGGCAAAGCGATCGAGAATCAGCAGGAGTGCGGCTTGCTGCTTCTCCGGTGGCGCATCGGGATCGTTCGCGGCCCGCTGCGCGACGGCGAGGACCGGCTCCATATAGTGGCGTGTCTGTGCGGCGATATGTTCCGCAACGGCGAGATAAAGCTTTTCCTTGGTGCCGAAATAATAGGGAATGGCGGCGAGATTGACGCCGGCGCGATCGGCGATGCGCCGTGTCGTCGCGGCGTGGAAGCCATATTTCCCGAAGATTTCCAGGCCGGCGACAATGAGCCGTTCACGCGCTCCTTCCCCGCCGACGGATAGCCGAATGGCCGCTGAATCCACGATTACCCCGACCCTGATTAAGTCATTCGTATAATACGACTGTATTAGTCGAGAAGATGCTGGAACAGCTCTCGCTTCCGGGAGGGGGCGACCCGCCGACTGCGGCAATCCGTCCGCCCGCGGGGACATTTTTCGTGCGGGGGCTATAATGCGCTTTCCGAGGCAGGGCCTGGCGAGAGGCGACGCGTGGGATCGATGGGGCGAGAGGGAGTGCGGGGCGGGGTCTTTCTGAGCCTGGGCTTCCGGCCATTTTTTCTGGCCGCCGCCGTTTATGCGGTGCTCGCGCTTGCCCTGTGGGTCGGCACGCTGAGCGGCGCCGCATTGCTCCCGGGGGCATGGCCGCCGCTCGCCTGGCACCGCCATGAAATGCTGTTCGGGCTGGTCGCCGCGATCGTCGCCGGCTTTCTCCTCACCGCGGTGCCCAACTGGACGGGGCGTCGGCCGCTCTCGGGCGCGCGCCTCGCGGCGCTCGTGGCGCTCTGGCTCGCGGCGCGGATGGCGAGCCTTCTCGTCGGACATGTACCGCTGCTGCTCGCCGTCCTTCTCGACGGCGGCTTCCTTCTTGTCCTCGCGCTCTGGACGGGGCGGGAGATCCTGGCGAGCGGCAACCGCAATCTTCCGGTCGCGTTTCTGATCGCCTTTCTCGGCCTTGCCGACATCGGCGACTATGCGGGATTCGCCGGCGGGACCGCAGTCGCCGATGTCGCCTATCGTTTCGGGCTCGCCGTTGTTCTCCTTCTCATCTGTCTCATCGGCGGCCGCATCGTCCCCGCCTTTACTCGCAACTGGCTGCAGCAGCAGGAAAGAGCGGGCGCGCTGCCGGCGATGTTCGGGCATCTCGACCGGATGGCGCTGCTCGCCACCGGGCTCGCGCTCCTTGCTTGGACGATGGCGCCCGACGCGCCCGCAAGCGGGGCGCTGCTCCTTCTTGCCGGCGTGTTCAATGGGGCTCGTCTTCTGCGCTGGGTCGGCTGGCGGACTGCTGCCGAGCCCCTGCTCCTGGCGCTGCACCTCGCTTATCTGTGGCTGCCGACGGGGTTTCTTCTGCTCGGTTTCGCCGCTTTCCTTCCGTCATTGTCGGCCTCGGGCGCGCTGCATGCGCTTACCGCCGGGGCCATCGGCGCGATGACGCTCGCGGTCATGACGCGGGCGAGCCTCGGCCATTCCGGCCGTCCGCTCCATGCCGGACCGGGGACGGTGACGATCCTTGCGCTGGTGCATGCAGGGGCGCTGGCGCGCGTGCTCTCGCCGTTCTGGCCGGAGGCGTACATGCGCCTGCTTGCGATCTCCGGAACCCTCTGGGGCGGGGCCTATCTTCTGTTCGCGCTCATTTACGGTCCGCTGCTGCTGCGGCATCCCCGCCGCTCCTCCTGAGCCGCTGCGCGAGCCAGGTCTCGATCCGTTCCGCGCTCCCGGCGGGGAGGTGGAGGCCGAGCTTGCTGCGCCGCCACAAGATGTCCTCGGCGCTGCGCGCCCACTCGACGTCGACCAGATGGGCGAGCTCGGCCTCGTAAAGCCCGCCACCGAAATCCTCTCCGAGATCGCGCGGCGAACGGGCGCGGCCGAGGATATGGCGCACGCGCGTGCCGTAGGCCTGCGCGAGGCGCTTGAGGGTCGCTCCCTCGAGCCAGGGATAGTGCGGTCGCAGGACGGCAAGAAAGGCATCGAAGTCGGCGTCCGGAATGTCGCCGCCGGGCAGGGCCGCCGAGGCGGTCCACGCCGGGGAGTCGAGACCGCAGGCCCTGAGCAGAAGCCCGAGCCCGTGCTCGGCGAGACGACGCGATGTCGTGATCTTGCCGCCGAAGACGGAGAGCAGTGGCGCGCCGCCGCCGGCGGCGTCGATCTTCAGCACATAATCGCGGGTGACGGCGGAGGCGTCGGCGGCCTGATCGTCATAGAGCGGGCGCACCCCGGCATAGGACCAGACGATATCGCCGGGTCCGATTGCGGTTCCGAGATAGGCGTTCACGGCCGCGCACAGATAGGCGATCTCGGCGGCCGAGACTGTCGGCGTCCCCGGCGGTTCGTCGCAGGGGATGTCGGTGGTGCCGATGAGCGTGAAGCGTCCCTCATAGGGAATGGCGAAAACGACGCGGCCGTCGGTGTTCTGAAGGATATAGGCATGATCGCCCTCATAGAGGCGCCGGGTGACGATGTGGCTGCCCTTGACGAGGCGCAGCGCCGCCTGCCGCGGTCCGGCGCCCTCGATATGATCGCGCACGCGGCTCACCCAGGGCCCCGTGGCGTTGACCAGCGCCCGGGCCTTCACGGTCTCTTGCCGGCCGGTGGCGTCGCGCACCCGGATCAACCAGCTTTTTCCTTCCCGCACCGCTCCCTCGACGGTCGTGCGGGGCCGGATGACGGCCCCGCGCTCGGCGGCGTCGACGGCATAAAGGACAACCAGCCGGGCATCGTCGACCCGGCAGTCGGAATAGACGAAGCCGCGGCGGAATCCGGGTTTGAGCGCGGCACCGCGCGGGTCGCGGTCGAGACGGATGCTCTCGCTCCCGGGGAGCAGCCTGCGGCCCCCGAGATGGTCGTAGAGGAAGAGCCCGAGACGGATCAGGAAGGCCGGCCGGAGTCCCTCTCGGTAGGGCAGGACGAAGCGCATCGGGCGGATGATGTGCGGGGCCGCGCGGAGCAACACCTCGCGTTCGATCAGCGCCTCGCGGACGAGGCGGAACTCGCCATATTCGAGATAGCGCAGCCCGCCATGGATGAGCTTGGTGCTCGCCGAGGAGGTGGCCGACGCGAGGTCCCCCTTTTCGCACAGCATGACGGAAAGTCCGCGTCCGGCAGCGTCGCGCGCGATCGCGGTGCCATTGACGCCGCCGCCGATGACGAACAGATCGACGCTCTCTCCCATCCGCTCCTCTCGCCTCGTCTGGTGCCGGAGACAGCTTGCGTGTCTTTCTCCGCCGACGCAATGCGCGCTTTGCGCGCGCTCCTGCGGGCGTGGTCGGGTCGGCTGGTCAGGCCTGCCTGCGGAAGAGGCGCAATGCCCGGTCTATGCGCGAAGCGCCTTCTCGACTGCGCGCTTCGCCATCACGGTCACGAGATGGGCGCGATAGGCGCGGCTCGCATGGATATCCTCGTTGAGGTCGTCGGCGTCGACAGGGATGTCCGCCACCGCCGTGGCCGAGAAGTCCGTCGCCAGCGCCGCTTCCATCTCCGCGACGCGGAAGACGCAGGGGGCCGCGCCGGTGACCGCCACCCGTACGCCCTCGGCGGTCTCGGCGACGAACACGCCGACCACCGCATAGCGCGAGGCGGGGTTGGGAAACTTCACATAGGCTGCCCGGCGCGGCACGGGAAAGCGCACCGCGGTGATGATCTCGCCCGGTGCGAGCGCGGTCTCGAACATGCCGGTGAAGAAATCGTCGCCGGCGATCTCGCGCGCATCCGTCACCACCGTCGCGCCGAGCCCGAGAACGGCTGCCGGATAGTCGGCCGCGGGATCGTTGTTGGCGATCGAGCCGCCGAGCGTCCCGCGGGCGCGTACCGCCGGATCGCCGATGCCGCCGGCGAGATCGGCCAGTGCTGCGATGCGGCTGCGGACGGTCTCGGACGATGCCACCGCCGCATGCGGGGTCATGGCCCCGATACGGAGCGTGCTGCCTTCGTCGGCGATGCCCCGCAGGTCCTCGATGCGGGCGAGATCGACGAGGTCGGAAGGCATGGCGAGGCGCTGCTTCATGGTCGGGATGAGCGTCATCCCGCCGGCGAGATAAAGCCCGTCCTCGGCCACCTGCAGCGTCTTCCTGGCCTCGTCGAGGCTGGTCGCGCGGTGATAGACGAAGGGGTGCATGTCGATCTCCTCAAGCGGTCCGGGCGACGGCGCGCCAAACGGTTTCCGGTGTTGCCGGCATGGCGATGTCGCGCACGCCCAGGGCATCGGTGAGCGCGTTGATCACGGCCGCCGGCGAGCCGATGGCGCCGGCCTCGCCGCAGCCCTTGGCGCCGAGCGGATTGTGGGTGCAGGGCGTGCAGGTGGTGGCGATTTCGAAGCGCGGCAGATCGTCGGCGCGCGGCATCGCATAGTCCATATAGCTGCCCGAAAGAAGCTGGCCCGTCTCGGCGTCATAGACGCAGCCTTCGAGCATCGCCTGACCGATGCCCTGGACAAGTCCGCCATGGACCTGACCCTCGACGATCATCGGATTGACGACGGTGCCGAAATCATCGACCGCGACGAAGCGTGCGATGGTGGCGACGCCGGTTTCGGGGTCGACCTCGACCTCGCACACATAGCTGCCGGCGGGATAGGTGAAGTTCTTCGGGTCGTAGAACGCCGTCTCGTCGAGCCCGGGCTCGACGGCGCCGGGCGGCAGCTTGAAGGGCACATGGGCGGCGAACGCCACCTCCTTGAAGCTCACCGTGCGATTGCTGTTGCGTACGCGATAGGTGCCGGGCTCGTAATCGATCTCCTCTTCGGGGGCCTCGAGCAGATGCGCGGCGATCCGGCGTCCCTTGGCGATCACCTTGTCGAGCGCCTCCATGATCGCCGAGCCGCCGACGGCGAGCGAGCGCGAGCCGTAGGTGCCGAGACCGTACTGCACGAGTTCCGTATCGCCGTGGCGCACCTCGACCTCGTCGGCGGGCATGCCGAGGCGCTCGGCGACGATCTGCGCAAAGGTCGTCTCGTGCCCCTGACCGTGGCTGTGGACGCCGCTGTAAAGGCTGACCGAGCCGGTGGCATTGACCCGCACCCGCGCCGAGTCGAACAGCCCGACCCCGGCGCCGAGTTGCCCCGCCAGTTGCGAGGGCGCGAGCCCGCAAGCCTCGATATAGCAGGACAGTCCGATCCCGCGTTTCCTGCCGCGCTTTTCCGATTCCGCCCGCCGGGCGGGAAAGCCGGCGTAGTCCGCCGCCTTGAGTGCGGCCTCGAGCGAGGCCGGATAGTCGCCCGTATCATAGACGAGCGCTACCGGCGTCTCGTAGGGATAGTCCGCGGGACGGATGAAATTGCGCCGCCGGATCTCCGCCGGGTCGAGGCGGAGCTCGCGCGCCGCGGTCTCGACGAGGCGCTCCACCACATAGGTCGCCTCGGGGCGTCCGGCACCGCGATAGGCGTCCACGGGCGCGGTGTTGGTGAAGACACCGTCGACCGCGACATGGATCGCCGGCGTGCGGTACTGCCCGGCCATCAGCGTGCCGTAGAGATAGGTCGGCACCGCCGAGGCAAAGGTCGAAAGATAGGCGCCGAGATTGGCGATCGTGCGCACCCTGAGGGCGAGGAAATGCCCTTCCCTGTCGAGTGCCAGCTCGGCTTCGGTGACATGGTCGCGGCCATGGGCGTCGGCAAGGAAGGCCTCCGCCCGTGTCGCGGTCCACTTCACCGGGCGTTCGAGACGGCGTGCCGCCCAGGCGCAGGCGACCTCTTCCGCGTAGACGAAGATCTTCGAGCCGAAGCCGCCGCCGAGATCGGGCGAGACGACGCGAATCTTGTGCTCTGGGGCGAGGCCGACGAAGGCGGCGAGGATGAGCCGCTCGAGATGCGGGTTCTGGCTCGTCGTATGAAGGGTGAAGGCCGCCGCGGCGGGGTCGTATTCGGCGAGCGCCGCACGCGGCTCGATGGCATTGGGCACGAGCCGGTTGTTGCGCAGGGCAAGCCGGGTCACATGATCGGCCTTCGCGAACGCCGTCTCGACCGCTTCCCGGTCGCCGATCTCCCAAGCGAAAGAAGTGTTTCTCGCTGCGTCGTCATGGAGCAATGGCGCGTCGTCCGCCTGGGCGGCGGCGGGGTCGACCACCGCCGGCAACTCCTCGATCTCGATCTCGACCGCCGCTGCCGCCGCCTCGGCGGCCTCGCGCGTCTCGGCCAGCACCAGGGCCACCGGTTCGCCGACATAGCGCACGCGGTCCGTCGCCAGAACCGGGTGCGGCGGTGCGGCCATCGGCGTGCCGTCGGCCGAATGCACGGTCCAGCCGCAGGGAAGCGGCCCGAGGTCGGACATGTCGGCGGCGGTGAAGACGGCGACGACGCCGGGCATCGCGGTCGCGTCTCCGGTCCCGATCGAGATGATGCGCCCATGGGCGTAAGGCGAGCGCACGAAGACCGCGCGGAGCGCACCGGGGCGGTTCATGTCGTCGATATAGGTGCCGCGCCCGGTGAGAAACCGTCGGTCCTCGAGCCTCCTGACGCGGGCTCCGATGCCGTCCCGCGACATGGCTCAGCCCTCCGCCGCCATCGCTTTCGCGCCGGCGGCGATGGCGTCGACGATATTCTGATAGCCGGTGCAGCGGCAGAGATTGCCCTCGAGCTCGTGCCGGATCACGCTCTCGTCGGGTATGCCGTGGCGTTTCACGATGGCGAGCGCGGCCATCACCATGCCCGGTGTGCAGAAGCCGCATTGCAGACCGTGATGCGCGTGGAAGGCCTCCTGCATCGGGTGCAGCCGGTCGCCCTCGGCGAGTCCCTCGATGGTCAGGATTTCGGTCCCGTCGGCCTGTACCGCGAGCATGGTGCAGGATTTGACCGCCTCGCCGTCCACATGCACGGTGCAGGCGCCGCACTGGCTGGTATCGCAGCCGACATGGGTGCCGGCGAGGCGCAGATCCTCGCGCAGGAAATCGACCAGCAGGCGATGCGGTTCGA
Organism: uncultured Sphingomonadales bacterium; assembly: GCA_964484045.1. Lineage (GTDB taxonomy): Bacteria > Pseudomonadota > Alphaproteobacteria > Sphingomonadales > Rhodothalassiaceae > J134. The sequence goes on along the minus strand of CAZAEP010000015.1, from coordinate 2,650 downwards.
CCGCCGCTTCGACCGCCTCGCCGTTCACCGTCATCCGCACCTTGTGCGCCATTCGAAGCTCTCCACGCAGCGTCATGTTGATCGTCGCGGCCGATCATTGCGCGCAATCGCCGTCATCTCAAGCCCCCCATTCAGGCCAGCTCATGCCAGGCGAGGCTCAGGGCGATCGCGCTCATGACGATGCCGATGGCGATGTCGAGGCCGCGCCAGGCGCGCGGGCTCTCGAAGAAGCGCGCCAGGCGCGTGGCGCCGAAACCGAGGCCGTAGAACCAGACCGCCGAGCCGGTGAGTGCACCGATGCCGAAGGCGAGACGCTCGGCCGCGGTCCCGTAATGCGCCGAGACTCCGCCGATCAGCACCAGCGTGTCGAGATAGGCGTGCGGGTTGAGCCAGGTGAAGGCGAGCGCGGTGAGCACCGCCGTCTTCGCCGTGCGGCCGGCCCCCGCGGGCGGGTCCGTCGCCTCGGGCTCGAGCGCCTGCGGCCTGAGTGCCGATCGAAAGGCCATCAGCCCGTAACCGGCAATGAAGAGAGTGCCGATCCAAGTCATCCCCGACCCGAGCAGCGGGTTGAGGGCAAACAGCGTGCCCGCGCCGCCGACGCCGATGGCGATCAGCAGGCCGTCGGAGAGAAAGCAGACGCTCGTCACCGCCAGCACGTGTTCGCGCCGGAGTCCCTGACGCAGCACGAAGGCGTTCTGCGGTCCGATGGCGACGATGAGGCCGAAGGAGAGAGCAAAGCCGGCGGCGATGACGGCGGGACTGAACATGCGGGAAAAGTAGCAGGATCGCCGGCATCGGCAAGGGGCGACGAGAGCCCGCGGCGCGCCCCCGGTCCCGCCCGGCGAATGTCCGGCAAATGATTGACCTCGGACGCGCCATGGCTATGGTCGCGACAGCAATCGTCATCGCCGGGGAATTGCGCCATGGATTTTCGCCTCGATGAAGAACAGCGCCTGATCCAGGAGACGGCGCGGCAGTTCGCGCTCGACCATCTGCTGCCCAACGCGGCGGAATGGGACGAGGCGAAGCGTTTTCCCAAGGACGTGCTCAGGAAGGCGGCGGCGCTCGGCTTCGCCGCCGTCTATGTCGACGCCGCGCACGGCGGCATCGGTCTCACGCGCACCGAATGCGCGCTGATTATCGAGCAGCTCGCCTATGGCTGTCCGTCGACCGCGGCCTATCTGTCGATCCACAATATGGCGACATGGATGATCGCCCGCTTCGGCAATGATGCGCAGCGCGAACGCTGGGTGGCACCGCTCGCGTCGATGGACCGCTTCGCCGCCTATTGCCTGACCGAGCCCTCGTCCGGTTCCGACGCCGCCTCCTTGCGCACCCGCGCCGTGCGCGACGGCGATCATTATGTGCTCAACGGGTCGAAGGCCTTCATCTCCGGCGCCGGCGAGCACGGTGCCGACATCTATGTGTGCATGGTGCGCACGGGCGAGGAGGGGCCCAGGGGAATCTCGACGCTGGTGGTCGAGAAGGGCACGCCGGGCATGAGCTTCGGCGCCCAGGAACGAAAGCTCGGCTGGCATTCGCAGCCGACCGCCGCCGTCATCTTCGAGGACTGCCGGGTGCCGGTGGAAAATCGCCTCGGCGCCGAGGGGGAGGGCTTCCGGATCGCCATGCAGGGGCTCGACGGCGGGCGCATCAATATCGCCGCCTGTTCGCTCGGCGGGGCGCAGTTCGCCCTCGACACCGCGCTCGCCTATGTCAGGGAGCGGCGGCAGTTCGGGCGCCCGATCGCCGACTTCCAGGCGACGCAGTTCAAGCTCGCGGACATGGCCACCGAGCTCGCGGCGGCGCGCCTGATGGTCTATGCCGCAGCCCAGAAGGTCTCGCGCAAGGAGCCCGATGCGACCATGGCGGCGGCGATGGCCAAGCGGTTCGCCACCGATGTCGGGTTCCGCATCGTCAATGAGGCGCTGCAGCTTCATGGCGGCTACGGCTATCTCATGGACTATCCGGTGGAGCGCATCCTGCGCGACCTGCGCGTGCACCAGATCCTCGAGGGCACCAACGAGATCATGCGGGTGATCATCGCCCGCCGCCTTCTCGACTGAGGCGGCGGCAGCACGCCGTCGCAGGGCGCCGGCGGCGGGGAAAAGGGCGCACCCCTTACAGGATCATCACGCCGGCAGCGCTCATTTCGGCGTCGGCGGTGGCGCCGCCTTCCGGGGTCAGGGCTTTCGTTCCGGCGTCAATAAGACAGACCTCGAAACCGGCGCGCCGGGCATCGAGCGCACTCGCCTTCACGCACACATCGCGCGCCAGACCGCCGAGGAAGAGGCGACGGATTCCCGCCTTCTCGAGCGCGACCGCGAGCCCGGTCTCGTCGAAAGCGGAATACTGGTCCTTGTCGAAGCGCGTCCCCTTGGAAACGAGAATTGCATCCTCGGACACCTCGAGGCCCGGATGAAAGCGCGCCCCCGCGCTATCCTGCAGGCAGTGCGGCGGCCACGGTCCACCCTCGTTCGCGAAGCTCGGATGGCCGATCGGGTGCCAGTCGCGCGAGAGATAGACCGGACGGCCGGCCCTGCGTGCGCCCGCGATCCAGCGATTGAGCACCGGCACGACGGCATCCCCGTCGGCCACCGGCAGGGCACCGCCGGGACAGAAATCGATCTGGACGTCAACGATCAGAAGG
>CAZAEP010000014.1:4923-20579 GCA_964484045.1 uncultured Sphingomonadales bacterium | reverse complement strand
ATTTTCGCCGACATGGGCTTTAGCGTCGCCGAGGGCCCGGACATCGAGGAAGATTTCTACAATTTCACCGCGCTCAACATTCCGCCCGAGCACCCGGCGCGCCAGATGCACGACACCTTTTATCTGCCGCCGGACGCCGACGGCGAGCGCAAGGTGCTGCGCACCCACACCTCGCCGGTGCAGATCCGCACCATGCTCGGGCAGAAGCCGCCGATCCGCATTATCGCCCCGGGGCGCACCTTCCGCTCCGATTCCGATGCCACGCACACCCCGATGTTCCATCAGGTGGAGGGCCTCGTGGTCGACCGCGAGACCCATATGGGGCATCTCAAGGGGTGCCTGAGGGCCTGGCTCTCGGCCTTTTTCGAGGTCGACGAGATCCGCATGCGATTCCGCCCCAGCTATTTTCCCTTCACCGAGCCCTCGGCCGAGGTCGACATCAACTGCTCCTGGCACGAGGGCCGGCTCGTCGTCGGCGAGGGCGACGACTGGCTCGAGGTGCTGGGCTGCGGCATGGTGCATCCCAATGTGCTCACCGCCTGCGGGCTCGATCCCGCGGTCTATCAGGGCTTCGCCTTCGGCGCCGGGCTCGACCGGCTGGCCATGCTCAAATACGGCATGACCGATCTCAGACCCTTCTTCGAGGCCGATCAGCGCTGGCTCGCCCATTACGGCTTCGATCCCCTGGACGTGCCCACCATCGCCGGAGGGCTCAGCCGATGAAATTCACCCTCTCCTGGCTCAGGGACCATCTCGACACCACGGCGGCGCTCGAGGAGATCGCCGGGACGCTGACCCGCATCGGCCTCGAGGTCGAGAGCGTGTACAATGCGGCCGAGGCGCTCGCCCCCTTCATCGTCGCCGAGGTGATCGAGGCGGTGCCGCATCCCGATGCCGACCGCCTCAAGCTGTGCCGCGTCGATACCGGAACGGAGGTCGTGCAGGTGGTCTGCGGCGCGCCCAATGCGCGCGCCGGCATGAAAGGCGTGTTCGCGCCCGTCGGCGCCCATATCCCGGGCACCGGCATCACGCTCGGGCCGGCGACCATCCGCGGCGTCGAATCGCGGGGCATGCTCTGCTCGGAGCGCGAGATGATGCTCTCGGACGATCATGAGGGGGTCATCGAGCTCGACCCGGAGGCACCGGTCGGCGCCCCCTTCGCCGAAGTCGCCGGCCTCGACGATCCGGTGATCGACATCGCGGTCACGCCCAACCGTGCGGACGCGCTCGGGGTCGCCGGCATCGCCCGTGATCTCGCCGCCGCCGGGCTCGGCAGCGTGACGACGCCGCCGGTGACGCCGGTCGAGGGTGTCTTCGACTGCCCGATCGCGGTCAGGACCGAGGACGAGGACGCCTGCCCGCTCTTCGTCGGGCGTCTCGTGCGCGGGGTGACGAACGGTCCCTCGCCGGCCTGGCTCAGGCGGCGTCTCGAGGCGATCGGGCTGAGGCCGATCTCGGCGCTCGTCGACATCACCAACTACCTCACCCATGACCGGGCGCGGCCGCTCCATGTCTATGACGCGGCGAAACTCGCCGGCACCGTGCGGGCGCGGCTGGCCGAGCCCGGCGAGCGGTTGCTGGCGCTCGACGGTCGCGAATACGAGACCGCGGGCGGCGAATGCCTGATCGCCGACGACTCCGGCCCCCTGGGCTTCGGCGGTGTCATCGGCGGCGCGGCCTCGGGCGCGAGCGCGGCGACCGTCGACGTCTTCATCGAATCGGCGCTCTTTGACCCCGTCCGCACCGCCGAGACCGGCCGTCGCCACGGCATCGAGTCCGACGCCCGCTACCGCTTCGAGCGCGGCGTCGATCCCGCCTTCGTCGTTCCCGGCATCGAGCTGGCGACGCGGATGGTGCTCGACCTGTGCGGCGGCACGCCGAGCCGTCTCGTCATCGCCGGCAGGGCGCCCGCACAGCCGCCCGCGATCGCCTTCGATCCCGCGCGGGTGCGCACGCTCGGCGGTGTCGATGTCCCCGCTACGCGGGTGCGGTCGATACTGGAAAGTCTCGGTTTCGGCTGGGAGGAGGCGGACGGCGTCGTGCGGGTCGCGCCGCCGAGCTGGCGACCGGACGTCGCGGGCGCGGCCGATCTGGTCGAGGAGGTGCTGCGCATTCACGGCTATGACGCCATTCCGGCGGTCGACCTGCCGCGCCATCAGGGCGTCGCGCGCGCCACTCTGACCGCGCAGCAGCGGCGCGCCCGCGCGGTGAAGCGTCGGCTCGCCGTCGAGGGCCTCGACGAGGCGGTCACCTACTCCTTCATGGACGGCCGCCTGGCGCGGCGCTTCGGCGCGCCCGAGACGCTCGCCATCGCCAATCCCATCTCGAGCGAGCTCGACATGATGCGGCCCTCGATCGTGCCCAATCTTCTTCTCGCCGGCGGTCGCAATCGCGACCGCGGCGCGGAGAGCGTGGCGCTCTTCGAGGTCGGGCCGGTCTATCGCGGCACCGCGCCCGCGGACCAATGGGAGGTCGCCACCGCGGTCCGGCTCGGGACGCGCGGACGTCGTCACTGGCGCGCACCGGCGCGGGCGGTCGACGCCTATGACGCCAAGGCGGACGCGTGCGCCGCGCTTGCCGCCGCCGGGGCGCCGGTGGACAAGCTGCAGGTGATGGAGGGCGCACCGGACTGGTATCATCCGGGGCGTTCGGGCACGCTTCGTCTGGGACCGAAGACGATCCTCGCCGCATTCGGCGAGATCCATCCCGGGATTCTCAAGGACCTGGACCTGAAGGGTCCCGCGGTGGCGGCCGAGATCTTTCTCGATCGCGTGCCCGAGCCGCGGCGCCGGGCGACACGCACGCGGCCCGCGCTCGCGCTGTCGAATCTCCCGAGCGTGACACGCGACTTCGCCTTCCTCGTCGACCGCGACGTGCGCGTCGGCGACCTTTTGCGCGCCGTCATGGCCGCCGATCGCAAGCATGTCGCCGCCGTGGACGTCTTCGATCTCTATGAGGGCGAAGGCGTGGACGCGGGCAGGACGTCGGTTGCGGTTTCGGTCCGGCTGGTGCCCCGTGAGCGCACCTTCACCGATGCCGAGATCGAGGACATCTCGCACCGGATCGTCGCCGCGGCCGCGCGCGCCTGCGGCGCCAAATTGCGTCGCTAACTCCTCGGTAACCATTCTTCGTGTCAAATGGGGCCCATCGAGGGCGGACTGTTGAAGCGGGATCGCTAATCCCGATATCATGCAGGGCGCGGACCGCGGATATCGAACGACGAGTCGTCATGGCGCAATCGGTACAGTTGCCGCTGAAACTGCGGCTGAAGGCGTGGTGGGAGGGCTACGATCCCGAAGAGCTGGCGCGTCGCCTGGGCACGCGCACGCCGGAGGGACGCCCGAGACCGGCGCCGAAGCCGGCGCCGAAGCCGGCACCGGCGCCGCATGATGCGTCGCCGGTCAATCCCGACGATCCCGAACTTCCCTTCGATCCCTGGGACTCGAACCGGGTCGAGATCGCCCAATATATCTGGGGCGAGGGCTATTGCGGCCCCGGCGGCCCGGAGCACATCGTCTCGATGTCGAAACTTCTGGCGCTGTCGCCGGAGCAGAGCCTGCTCGAGATCGGCTCGCATCTCGGCGGGCCGGCGCGCACGCTGGCCGACAGCTTCGGGGTCTGGGTGACCGGCTACGAGCAGTCGGCGCGCCTCGTCGAGCTGGCCAACGAGAAATCCATGATGGCCGGTCTGGCGAAGAAGGCGAAGATCAAGGCATACGATCCCGAGACGATCGAGCATTTCGACCGCAAGTTCGACCGCGTCTTCGCCAAGGAGGCGTTTTTCACGATCGCCAAGAAGGACCGCCTGTTTTCGCTCCTCGAGGAGACGCTCAAGCCGTCGGGGCTCTTTCTCCTCACCGATTTCGTTCTCGGTTCCGACGCGGCGCGGTCGACCGACGAATACAAGGAATGGCGCGACGGCGAGGCCGAGCGGCGGCGGCCCTTCATGACGACGGCGCCCGAGCTCGTCGACATGCTGAAGAAGGCGCGCTTCATCGTCCGCGTCAACGAGGACGTGAGCGACCACTATATCGAGCTTGTCAACCACGCCTGGGCCGGCGCCGACAGGGTGGCGGCCAAGATCGCCAAGCAGGAGGACGGCGAGGAACTCCTCAAGACGCTGGTCAAGGAAGCGGAATACTGGAACCGCCGGGTGCGGCTCCTGCAGTCCGGCGCTCTCCGCGTCTGGCGCATTCTGGCGAGCAAGAAGGCCGACAAGCCCTCGATGATGTCCGACTGGTAGGGGGCCGCCGGGCGTTCCTCCCGCGATCCCGCGAATGCCCACCTGGCGGCGGCGGGCGCGCCGGCTATAGGACGCGCCATGTCCGACCGCGCGCACATCCGCAATTTCGCGATCATCGCCCATATCGATCACGGCAAGTCGACCCTCGCCGACCGCCTGATTCAGGTCACCGGCGGCCTGAGCGAGCGGGAGATGCGCGAACAGGTGCTCGATTCGATGGACATCGAGCGCGAGCGCGGAATCACCATCAAGGCGCAGACGGTGCGGCTCGAATACCGTGCCCGCGACGGCGCGACCTATATCCTCAATCTCATGGACACGCCGGGGCATGTGGACTTCGCCTATGAGGTCTCGCGTTCGCTCCGGGCCTGCGAAGGCTCGCTCCTCGTGGTCGATGCGAGCCAGGGAGTGGAGGCGCAGACGCTGGCCAATGTCTATCAGGCGATCGAGGCCGATCACGAGATCGTGCCGGTCCTGAACAAGATCGATCTGCCCGCCGCCGAGCCCGAGCGCGTGGCGCGGCAGATCGAGGACGTGATCGGCATCGACGCCGCGGATGCCATCCGCGTTTCGGCGAAGACCGGCGAAGGCGTGGACGAGGTTCTCGAAGCGCTTGTCGGCCGCCTGCCGCCGCCCCGCGGCGATGCGGAAAAGCCCCTGAAGGCGCTTCTCGTCGATAGCTGGTACGACGCCTATCTCGGCGTCGTCGTGCTGGTGCGCGTGATCGACGGTCGGCTGCGCCGCGGCATGGTGATGAAGATGATGGCCACCGGCGCCGAACATGTGGTCGACCGGGTCGGCGTCTTCACACCGAAGAAGACGTCGGTCGAGGCGCTCGGGCCCGGCGAGATCGGCTTTCTCACCGCCGCCATCAAGGAGGTCGCCGATGCCAAGGTCGGCGATACCATCACCGAGGCGAAACGGCCCTGCGAGACGCCCCTGCCCGGCTTCAAGCCCTCGCGGGCGGTGGTCTTCTGCGGCCTCTTTCCCGCCGATGCCGCGGACTACGAACATCTGCGCGAGAGCCTCGGCAAGCTGCGTCTCAATGACGCGAGCTTCGAATTCGAGCCCGAGACCTCGGCGGCGCTCGGATTCGGCTTCCGCTGCGGTTTTCTCGGCATGCTGCATCTCGAGATCGTGCAGGAACGCCTGCGCCGCGAATTCGGTCTCGAGCTCATCACCACGAGCCCGTCGGTGGTCTATCGCATCCATCTGACCGACGGCACCTGCCTCGCGCTTCACAATCCCGCCGACATGCCCGACCCGGTGCGCATCGCGCGCATCGAGGAGCCGTGGATCGAGGCCACGATTCTCCTTCCCGACGAGCATCTGGGCGCGGTGCTCAAGCTCTGCGAGGACCGCCGCGGCATCCAGAAACAGCTCACCTATGCCGGCAATCGCGCGCTCCTCGTCTACGAGCTGCCGCTCAACGAGGTCGTCTATGATTTCTACGACCGGCTGAAATCGGTGAGCCGCGGCTATGCCAGCTTCGACTATCAGATGACCGGCTATCGCGAGAGCGATCTGGTCAAGCTTTCGATCCTCGTCAATGGCGAGCCGGTGGACGCGCTGTCGCTGCTCGTCCACCGATCGAAGGCGGAGACCCGCGGTCGCGCCCTCTGCGAGCGACTCAAGGATCTGATTCCGCGCCATCTGTTCAAGATCCCGATCCAGGCCGCGATCGGCGGCAAGATCATCGCCCGCGAGACCATTCCCGCCCTGCGCAAGGACGTCACCGCCAAATGCTATGGCGGCGATGTCAGCCGCAAGCGCAAGCTGCTCGAGAAGCAGAAGGCGGGGAAAAAGCGCATGCGCACCTACGGCAAGGTGGAGATTCCGCACGATGCGTTCATCGCCGCGCTGAAGATGAACGACGCCTGAGGCGGGCGGATTTCGAACGCAATCAGCATTTAACTTTCCTTAAGACGAATTTGGGACAGTTGCGGCCTCACCGGCCGATGGTTGCCGGTGCATCCATCTGTCAGCCTGGGGTCTGCCGCATGACACAAGAAAGCCGCTTTAGCTGGGGGTCCATCAAGCATGCCGCCGCGAGAGCCTTTACCGTTCGCAACTCGCTGTTGTCGATCGTCGGGCTTCTCACGGTCATGGTCATATTCTATGGCGTCGTCGCCGCGCTCGACGCGCGCGACAAGGAGAGCCAAGCGCAATTGCAGGTTGCCATCAATTCGGCCGTCGACGAGCTGACGCGGGCACAGGACGCGCTTGCGGTCGAGCGCGGTGTCGCTGACACCGCCCTGGGATTCGCCGATACGCCCGATCCGGCCTTTCGCGATCTGGTCGCCGCGAATCGGCGTGAGTTCGACAGGCGGTACAAGGCCGCGCACAGCCATATCGAGGCCCTGCCGGACTTCGCCGGGAAGGGCGATCTCGTAAAAGCGGTCGACGAGGCGCATGCCGCCTATGAGACTCTGCGCAAGGACGTCGACGGGGCTCTTGCCGTCGTCGCCGGGGAACGCCCGGCTCGCATCGGCCGCAAGGTCTTCTCCACGCTGACCGGGCTCATCGAGGCCTTGCGCGATCTCCGCCTCGGCATCAGCTACGCCTTTCCCGCCTCGGAGCCGAAGATCGCCGCCAGCACCCAGCTCAAATACATGCTCTGGCAGATGCGCGAATACGCCTCGCGCGATTGGGCGACGGTGGGCGAGACGATGGCCTCGGGGCGGCCGCTCTCGAGCATCAAGCTGCAGGTCGTCTCCAACTATACCGGCCATGTCGAAGGGGCCTGGCAGGACAGCCAGAAGCTGATCGCCTCCGACCTTCTTCCGGGCGAGCTGCGGGGCATGCTGCAGGAGGTTCGCGACAAGTATTTCGGCGACTTCAGCTATATTCGCGACGAGGTCTATGCCGCGGCCGAGGTCGAGGAGCCCTATCCCTATACGGCGCTCGAATGGGTGAAGAAGGCGACCGAGGCGCTGCAGCCGGTGGAGGCCCTCGCCGACCGCGCGAGCGAGCTTTCGGCGGCGATCGCGGAAGCGAACGAATCCGCGGCCTCCGCGTCCTTCTGGCGCAGCATTCTCATTCTTGCCCTGACGCTGAGCATCGGCGGTGTGTCGGTCTGGTTCGTGGTGCGCCGCATCGTCGGCCCGACGATCGATCTCAGCCGGACCATGCAGAGCCTGTCCGACGGCAATCTCGAGGTCGAGGTGGGCGGGCTCGAGCGCTCCGACGAAATCGGCGCCATGGCGAAAAGCGTCCAGGTCTTCAAGGAGAACGCGATCGAGAAGATCCGGCTCGAGGAGGCGCAGCGCGAGGCCGAGGAGCGGCAGCGCAAGGAGCGCGAGGAGGCCGAACGCATCGAGCGCGAACGCGAGGAGGCGCAGCGTCGCCGCGAGATCGAGCGCGAGGAGGAAGAGCGCAGGAAGCGCCGCGAGGAAATGCTCAAGCTCGCCGATCGCTTCGAATCCTCGGTCATGCAGGTGGTCGAGGGGCTCGGCAGCGCCGCCAAGGAGATGGAGCGGGCGGCGCAGGAGCTCGCCGAGACGGCGGAAGACACCACCGAGAAGTCGGGCGTCATCACGACCACCGCCGAGCAGGCCACGAACAGCCTGCAGATGGTCGCCAGCGCGGCCGAGGAACTGAGCGCCTCGGTGCGCGAGATCGCCGGCCAGACCAACCAGTCGTCGAGTTCGGCCAAGGACGCGGTGGCGCGCACCGAACGCGCGTCGTCCGACATCCGCGAGCTCGTCGAGGCGGCGCAGCGCATCGGCGAGGTGGTCAATCTGATCAACGACATCGCCGAGCAGACCAACCTGCTGGCGCTCAATGCGACGATCGAGGCGGCGCGGGCCGGGGAGGCCGGCAAGGGCTTCGCCGTGGTGGCGAGCGAGGTCAAGTCGCTGGCCAATCAGACCGCCAAGGCGACGAGCGAGATCTCCGGCCAGATCGCCGGCATGCAGAACGCGACGAGCAAGGCGGTCGATGCCATCGAGGCGATCCAGGCGATCATCGCCGAGATCGACTCGACGGCCGTCTCCATCGCTTCGGCGGTCGAGGAGCAGGATGCCTCGACCCAGGAGATCGCGCGCAATGTCTCCGAGGTGTCGGCCGGCGCCCAGGAGATCGCCCGCGACATGGTCGGCCTGTCCGAAGGGGCCGCGACGACCGGGGCGGCGGCGAGCCAGGTTCTCGGCTCGGCCCAGTCCCTGGCCAAGCAGTCCGACGATCTCCGGCACCAGGTCGAGGAGTTCCTGGCCAGCATCCGCGCCGCCTGAGCGCTCCGGAACAGCGAACGGAAAGGGGCCTTCCCGCAGCGGGGAGGCCCTTTCTCATTGCGCCCGCCGGTCCCTTTCGGAAGCCGTGCTCCGGCCTTCGTCGCGCGCGCCGGGGACGTAGAAGAAGCGGCCGAGCCAGAACCAGCGGCGATCTCCGCCGGGCAGCGTGCAGTTGATGCGTCCCCGGCCCGGCGGAAAGGGCCTGTCGACGCGCACCTCGACCCGCCGCCCGGCGAGAAGGGTGATCTCGGCCGGGCGCGTATGGCTGGGATAGCAGGCGAGCGCCGACAGGCCCGGCACCGTCGTCGTCAGCGTGAAGCCGTAGGCGGGGGGATTGGTCTGCGGCGTGAGAATGGTGTCGGAGGGAACGATGTCGGTCACCGGCAGGGCGCGCGCATTGACGATGAGACGAAAGCGCGACGGCGTCGAATAATGCGCGTTCAGGGGAAAGCGCGGCAGGGCGTAATGGTCGCCGCCGGCCGCCGCAACCCCCGAATATTGTGCCATGGCGGCGACGAATCCCATGCTGTGGACAAGCTCGGCGAGGCCGCGGCTGTATTCGCCATAAGGATAGGCGAAGAGCGTGGGCACGGCGCCGAGCTCGGCGCGGAAGCGCTCACTGGCGCGGGCGATATCGGCGCGGGCCGCCGCGAGCCCGGCGTCGATCATGTGCAGATGGGCCGCCCCGTGGTGGCCGATGGCGACGCCCTCGTCGCGCAGGCGGCGAATCGCATCCCAGTCGAGATAGCGGCTGTAGCCCTCGTCCACGGGGTCGGTGGCGACGAAAAGCGTGACCGGGAAGCCGTAGCGCCTGAGGAGCGGCCAGGCGGTGGTGGCGAAGCTCCTATAGGCGTCGTCGACGGTGATCGCGACCGTCTTCTCCGGCAGTTCCGTGCCGTCGGCGAAGGCCTTGACGACGGTCTCGAGCGGAAGCACGGCATATCCGCCCGCGGCGAGTTCGGCGAGCTGCGCCGCGAACTGGTCGGTGCGGATATTGGTCGAGGGCAGATCCGGCTCGCCGAAGCGGTGATAGATGAGGATCACCGCGTCGTGACGATCGCGCGCCGCGAGGTCCTCGGCCGTCGCCGGCCCGGGGCGCAGGAGGGCGAGGCCGACGATGGTCAGCCAGAGGAAGAAGTTTTGCACGCCGCCAACCGCCATTCTATAGTCCAATCGCCGGAGTGAGTTCGCAATTTCGGCCCTTTTCGGCTGCTCTGCAAGCATATCAGGGAGGTCGCCGTGCGTCCCATTCTGCCCGATAGCGCTCTCGATGTCCTGTTTCGTCAGGCGCGATCCTGTAACCGCTGGCGCGACGAGCCCGTTTCCGATGTCACGCTGGAAGCGCTTCATGAGCTGTTGAAATGGGGGCCGACAAGCGCCAATTGCCAGCCCGGCCGCTTTCTGTTTCTCAGGTCGGACGCCGCCAAGGCACGCCTCCGACCGCATCTGACGGAGGGAAATGTGGACAAGGCGATGACCGCTCCGGTGGTGGCCATCATCGCCTATGACACGCGCTTTTACGACCGTCTTGGCGCGCTTTTTCCGCACCGGCCCGAAGCGCGCGACTGGTTCGCCGACGATCCCGCGGTGGCGGAGGAAACGGCCTTTCGCAACAGCACGCTGCAGGGCGCCTATCTGATCATGGCGGCGCGGGCGCTCGGGCTCGACTGCGGCCCGATGAGCGGCTTCGACCGGGCCGGGGTCGATCGCGAGTTCTTTCCCGAGGGGCGGGTCAGGTCGAACTTTCTCTGCGCCCTCGGCCATGGCTCCGAAGAGATGCTGTTTCCGCGCAGCCCGCGGCTTGCCTTCGCCGAAGCCTGCAGCATCCTGTAAGGGGAGGCCGGCACCCGTGCTTCTTGCCTTCGATACCGCTCAGGATGTCTGCTCGGTCGCGCTCGGGCGCGCGCCGGGCACGCCGCCGGTCGTGGTCGGCGCGCGGATGCGCCGCGGCCATGCGGACGCGCTCCTGGGGATGATCGCCGAGGCGACGGCCCGTGCGGGCGGGTCCCTTTCCGGGGTCGAGCGCATCGTCTGCGGCGTCGGCCCGGGAAGCTTCACCGGCGTCCGCGTCGCCATCGCCGCCGCCCGCGGCCTGGCGCTGGCCCTCGATGTTCCGGCCACGGGGTTCTCGACGCTCGAGAGCCTTGCCGCCGCGGCCCGCGCCGAGGGCGCCACGGCACCGGTGCTGGCAGCGGTCGCAAGCCGGGGCGATACGGTCTATGCCCAGACCTTTTCGGCCGCAGGCGTGCCGCTGTCTGCACCTGCGCTCCTCGACGCGGCCTCCGCGGCCCGGCGCGCGGGGGCGCGGGCGGGGCTCGTCATCGGCAGCGGTGCGCCCCTCCTGGCCCCGCATCTCCCGGCCTGGCGGGTCGTGAAGCAGCCGCGCATGGGCGTGGCGGAATGTCTTCTCGAACTGGCCATGGCGGCTCCGGATGCGCGCTGGCACGAGATGCCGGTCCCGCTCTATCTGCGGCCGCCGGATGCCACGCCGCCCGGCCCGCTCCTCCCGGAGGGCGGGCGATGACGACGCCGGTCTCCGCCCTGACGGTGACCATCGAGGAGCTTGGACGGTTCGGTGCGGACCTCCTCTCCGCCCTTCACGGCCGCGTCTTCGCCGGCGATACCGGCGAGCGCTGGCGCACCGAGGATCTTCTCCAGGTGCTGCGGCTTCCCGGCGCGCTGTGCCTGTTCGCGGTCTGCGACGGAACGCCGCGCGGCTACGTGCTTTTGCGCTTCGCCGCCGATGAGTGCGAGCTTCTCTCCCTCGGCGTGGACCCGGGCCTGCGACGGTGCGGGATCGGGCGGCGCCTGATGGATGCGGTCCATGCCCGCTGCCGCGCGGCCGGCACGGCGCGGCTCTTTCTCGAAGTGCGCGAAAGCAATCTCGCGGCGCGGACTTTCTACAGCTCACGGGGGTTCGTCGAGATCGGCCGCCGCCGCAATTATTATCGTCGCAGTTGCGGCCGCTCCGAGGATGCGATCACGATGGCCCGTGTATTCACACGAAATTGTTCACCAACACCCCCCTAAACAGGACTTTATTTTCTTGATAGTAAACGAAATATCGGTGTATGAGCGAATGCTCTGTTGTTGATCGTGGGCACAGTCATCGACCTGTCCCGGAGGGGGTGCGAGGGCGGCGAGGGCAGATGGACGATGAACAACATCCGATGCGCAAACCAACTCGCTTTGACGGAAGGGAATAAAAGGTGAAGAAGGAAGATCTTCTGGCGTTGACGGCGGACATTGTCTCTTCGCATCTTTCCAATAATTCGGTGCCCGCCTCGGAACTGCCCAGGCTGATCGAGGAAGTCTATCGGACGCTCCAGAGCGTCAGCGAAAGACAGGCGGAAGCGGAAAAACCGGTTCCGGCGGTGCCGATTCGCAAGTCGATCACGCCCGACCATCTGATCTGTCTCGAGGACGGCAAGAAGCTCAAGATGCTCAAGCGCTATCTCAAGACCCGCTACAACATGACCCCCGACGAATACCGTGCCCGCTGGGGGCTCGGGCCGGATTACCCGATGGTCGCGCCCAATTACGCCAGGCAGCGTCGCGAGCTGGCCAAGAAGATCGGCCTCGGCACCAAGCGCCGCAGGGGTTGAGCGGAGAGCCCGGCTCTTTTGCGACCGGGGCCTTTCGCCATCGCGGTGTCGGGTCCGGAAGACGGATTTCCGCCACACCCCGCCGGCTCCTGCGCGGTGATGACGAAAAATGTCCGCGGCAGAATGGTTCCATATGTCCGCGACAGGCTCTATATTGCGGCCGGGTGGCATCCGATTTGATTCTGGCGCGGAGACGGTCATGCAGACGACGCACCCCGATATCGAGAAGCTTTGCATCGACAAGGGCATGCGGATGACCGATCAGCGGCGCGTGATCGCGCGCGTGCTCAGCGAGGCCACCGATCATCCCGACGTCGAGGAGGTCTATCGCCGGGCGACCGCGATCGACTCCCGGATTTCGATCGCCACCGTCTATCGCACGGTCCGCCTGTTCGAGGAGGCCGGGATTCTCGAGCGTCACGATTTTCGCGACGGCCGCTCGCGCTACGAGCCGGTGAGCGAGGAGCATCACGACCATCTGATCGATATCGAAAGCGGCGAGGTGCACGAGTTCCACAATCAGGAGATCGAGCGCCTGCAGCGCGAGATCGCGCGCAGCATGGGCTTCCGGCTCGTCGACCACCGGATGGAGCTCTACGGCGTGCCGCTGGCGCGAGACGGCGAGGACGGGTGAGCGCGTCGAGCGTGTCGTCGTCGGCTCCGCTCGCCTCGCCCCTCAGGGCGGGGGGCGCCGCGACCCCGGTGGCGCGGGGGCCGGGCAGGCTCATGCGGGGGCGCGGCTGGAATCCGCGTCCGGCTCTGGTGCTCGGCAGCGTGGCTCTCCTCAGTGCGGCCACCGCACTGCTGCAGGGGCTGGTGCTGCGCCTCTATCCGCGCGGCTGGACGGTCCTGCCGCGACTGCTGAGCCGGGCGGTGACCTTTCTCGTCGGCATGCGCGTCACGGTCGAGGGCGCGCCGGCCGAAGGCCCGGTCCTCTTCGTCGCGAATCACATTTCCTGGCTCGACATTCCGCTGCTCGGCAGCCGCACCCGCGCCGCCTTCATCGCCAAGAAGGAGATCGAGGGCTGGGGCGGCATGGGCGTCATGGCGCGGCGCTACCGCTCGGTCTTCGTCGATCGCGCCCGCCGCCATGCGAGCGCAGCGCAGCGGGACGAAATCCTCGAGCGCCTGAAGGCCGGAGACAGTCTCGTGCTGTTCGCGGAAGGGACCTCGACCGACGGCACCCGGGTCGCTCCCTTCAAGTCGGCGCTCTTCGCCGTGGCGCAGGCGCTGCCCGATCTCAAGGTGCAGCCGGTGAGCATCGCCTATACCCACATCAACGGCATTCCCGTCACCCGCGCCTGGCGTCCCGTGCTCGGCTGGTTCGGCGACATGGAACTGCCCGGCCATGTGTGGCGGGTGCTCTCGCTGGGGCGGATTCGGGCCGTGATCCGCTTCCATCCGCCGCTCAGCATGCGCACCGCGGGAAGCCGCAAGGCGCTGGCGACCCGCTGCCGCGCCGCGGTGGCCGCCGGGCTCGAGGCGGCGAATGCCGGACGCATGGCGCCGACGGCGCCCGCCGTCACGCCGGAAAAATGAGCGAAAGCCTTGCTTTTTGCCGCGATTTGCGCTCTTGAGACGCCGCCATGACGGGATCAGGAAAACAGGAGCCGGCCCGCGCGCCGCGCAAGGTCTTCATCAAGACCTATGGCTGCCAGATGAACGTCCATGACAGCGAGCGCATGATCGATGCGCTGGCGGCGGCGGACTTCGTCCCCGTCGCGGCGGCGGAGGACGCCGATCTCGTCATCCTCAACACCTGCCACATCCGCGAGAAGGCGGCGGAGAAGGTCTATTCCGAGATCGGTCGTCTGCGGGCGCTCAAGACGGCGCGGCGCCGGCGGCCGGCGCCCTATCTCGCGGTCGCCGGCTGCGTCGCGCAGGCCGAGGGCGCGGAGATCCTGCGCCGCGCACCCGCCGTCGATCTCGTTTTCGGGCCGCAGACCTATCACCGCCTGCCGGAGATGGTCGCCCGGGCCGATGCGCAGCGCCGCCGCGGCGCACGGGTGCGCGTTCTCGACACCGAGTTTCCGGCCGAGGACAAGTTCGACTTCCTGCCGCGCAGGACACAAGGCCGGGGCCCCACCGCCTTTCTCACCGTGCAGGAAGGGTGCGACAAGTTCTGCGCCTTCTGCGTCGTTCCCTATACCCGCGGCGCCGAGGTCTCGCGGCCGCTGTCGGCGGTTGTCGCGGAGGCCCGGCGCCTGGTCGCCGAAGGGGTGCGCGAGATCACGCTTCTGGGCCAGAATGTGAACGCCTATCACGGCGCGACGGAGGGCGGCGGCACGGCGAGCCTCGCCGATCTCATCCATGCCCTCGCCGGGATCGAGGGGCTTGCGCGCCTGCGCTACACGACGAGCCACCCGCGCGACATGCGCGACGATCTCATCGCCGCCCATCGCGATGTGCCGGTGCTCATGCCCTATCTGCATCTGCCGATCCAGTCGGGCTCGGACCGCATTCTCAAGGCGATGAACCGGCGCCATCGTGCGGCCGACTATCTGCGCATCGTCGACAGGCTGCGCGCGGCCCGGCCCGACATCGCGCTCAGCGGCGATTTCATCGTCGGCTTTCCCGGCGAGAGCGACGCCGATTTCGCGGCCACGCTCGCGCTCGTGCGTCGGGTCCGCTACGCACAGGCCTACAGCTTCAAATACAGCCCGCGGCCCGGCACGCCCGCGGCGGCGGCGGATCAGGTTCCGGAAGCCGTCAAGGCCGAGCGCCTGGCCGCGTTGCAGGCGCTGCTCAAGGAGCAGCAGGCGGCGTTCAATGCGGCGAGCATCGGACGCACGGTGCCGGTGCTGCTCGAGCGGCCCGGGCGCAAGCCGGGCCAATTGGTGGGCCGCAGCCCGCACATGCAGGCGGTGCATGTCGATCTTGGCGGGAATGCGAGCGGCGCGGCGGCACTGGACGGCGGACCGTCGGCATCCTACATTGACCGGCAAGGAGAGTTGATCACGGTGAAGATCGTCGGCGCCGGGCCGAACAGCCTCGAGGGCATCCCGGTCGCGGACGCGTCATCGCGATCGCGTTCGGAGAGGACAAGAAGGCCGATTGAAGAGCTTGGCACAGTCTGACATGGCGGCGGACGGCCGCACCCTGCTCGATTTCGAGGATAACCGGCTTCTGGCGCCGCTTTATGGCGAGCACGATCGCAATCTGGCACAGATCGAACTGGCCTTCGGGGTCACCATCCGCAATCGCGGGAACCATGTGGCGATCGAGGGGGCGCAGAGCGCCCGCGCCCAGGCGCGCGCGGTGCTGCTCGATCTCTACCGCCGGCTCGAGAACGGCGAGGCGATCGGCAGCGGCGACGTCTTCGGCTCGATCCGCATGGCGAAGAGCGGCGCCATGAGGACGGGCGAGGCGCGAGGGGACGCGCCGGCGCCCGGCGATCGCCGTCTCGAGATCGCCACCCGCAACCGGATCATCAAGCCGCGCTCGTCGATGCAGGCGGCCTATGTGCGCGCGATGCAGACGGCCGATCTCGTTTTCGGCATCGGCCCGGCCGGCACCGGCAAGACCTATCTCGCCGTCGCGATGGCCGTGGCGCGCATGCTCAAGGGCGAGCACGAA
>CAZAEP010000014.1:0-4913 GCA_964484045.1 uncultured Sphingomonadales bacterium | reverse complement strand
GGCGGGCATGTGGACAAGATCATCCTGTCGCGCCCGGCGGTCGAGGCGGGCGAGAATCTCGGCTTCCTCCCCGGTGATCTGCGGGAGAAGGTCGACCCCTATCTGCGTCCGCTCTATGACGCGCTCCATGACATGCTGCCCGCCGACCAGGTGGAAAAGCGCCTGCTGTCGGGACAGATCGAGGTGGCGCCGCTCGCCTATATGCGCGGGCGCACGCTCTCGGACGCCTGCATCATCCTCGACGAGGCGCAGAACACGACGGCGATGCAGATGAAGATGTTCCTCACCCGCTTCGGCGAGAACGCCCGCATGGTCATCTGCGGCGATCCTTCGCAGGTCGACCTTCCGGCCGGCGCGCGCAGCGGACTTGCGCATGCGCTCGAGGTCCTCTCCGGCGTCGGGAACGTCGCCGTCGTTCGCTTCGGCGAAGAGGATGTGGTGCGCCACCCGCTGGTCGCCGACATCGTCGCCGCCTATGATCGGCACGATCGCGGCGCGCGCGGCGGAGAGGAGCGCTGAGGGTGGTGGCCGGAGAGGGGGACAGTCGGCGTCCGGCCGAGGCGACGATCGATGTTGCGATCGAAAGCCCCGCCTGGCGGCGCCCCGGCCTCGCGGCGCTGGTGCGCCGGGCGGCGCGGGCCGCGCTCGCGGACAATCGCTGGTACGACGAGGGCGTCGACTTCGGTGCGGCGCGTCTCGCCGTCGCGCTCGTGACGGATGCGCGCGTGGCGACGCTCAACGAACGCTATCGCGGCAGATCCGGGCCGACCAATGTTCTCTCCTTTCCGGCTTTCGCGGTCGCGGAGATGGGCGCCGCCTTCCGGGCGCCGCGCAGGGTGCCCCTGTGGCTCGGCGATATCGCCGTCGCCGACGGCGTGACGGCGGCGGAAGCGGCGGCGGCGGGGCGGCCGCTCGAACATCATCTGGCGCATCTCGTCGTGCACGGCACGCTCCACTGCCTCGGTCATGACCATGTCGAGGACGCGGCGGCGGTGGAGATGGAGGCGCGCGAGCGGCGCATTCTCGCCCGCCTCGGCGTGCCCGATCCCTATCGCGACGCGCGCAAGGAGGCGGTGGGCGGATGACGACGTCGAGCAGGGACGATCCGCGAGGCGCGGGCCTTCTGGCGCGCTGGCGGGCGCGTCTGCGCAGGCTCGGGCCGGGGGCGAACGGCGAGGCGGGCCTGCGGCAGGCGCTCGAGAAGCTGCTCGAGGAAAGCCGCAGCGAGCTCGGCGCGCTGTCGCTCGGCCCCGACGAGATCAAGATGCTGTTCAACATCCTCAGGAACGGGGATCTGCGCATCCACGAGATCATGGTGCCGCGGGTCGATCTCGTCGCCGCCGATATCGAGGCCCCCTTCGCGGAGATCGTCGAGCTCTTTTCCGAGGCGGCGCATTCGCGTCTGCCGCTCTATCGCGGGACGCTCGACGAGATCGTCGGCATGGTCCATGTCAAGGACGTGCTCAAGCTGTTCAAGGAATCGATGCAGAACGGCAAGCCGGCCTCGACGGCGGCGATTCAGCGCCCGGTCCTCTTCGTGGCGCCGTCGATGCGGGCGATGGACCTTCTCACCAAGATGCGTGCGAGCCGCATTCATATGGCCATCGTCGTCGATGAATATGGCGGCACGGACGGTCTGGTGACGATCGAGGATCTGGTGGAACAGATCGTCGGCGAGATCGAGGATGAGCATGACGCCGAGGACCCGGTCCTGATTCGCAGGATCGGCGAAGGCCGGTACGAGGTCGGCGCGCGGCTGCCGATCGCGGATCTCGAGACGGCGCTCGGCCTCGAGATCCGCGACCCCGACGGCGAGGAGGTCGATACCGTGGGCGGCCTCGTCTTCTCCCTCGCCGGCCGGGTGCCCCAGATCGGCGAGCGGCTCAAACATCCCAACGGGGTCCGCTTCGAGGTCGTCGATGCCGATCCGCGCCGCATTCGCCGCCTGCGCGTCTTCGTTCCCAAACAGGCCGCGGCGCGCCATGGCTGAGGCGCCGGCCCGCGCGCGCGACGCGACGGCGTCTCCGGTGCGGGAGCGTCTCCTGCGCCCCCTGTCGCGAAGCGGCGTGGCGCGCTGGGCGCTGGCGCTTGCTCTCGGCGCCGCGGGCGCCTTCGCCTTCGCCCCCTTCTACTGGGTGCCGCTCTTCTTTCTCGCCATGGCCGGCCTGTTTCTCCTCGTCACCGCGGCCCCGACCGTGCGGGCGGCGGCGGCGCGCGGCTGGTGGTTCGGGCTCGGTCAGTTCGCCGTCGGTTTCCACTGGATCGCGGAATCCTATCGCAACAATCCCGACTGGCCCGACGCGATGGGACCGCCGACGGTGCTTGTGCTGGCGATGGCGATGGCGGCCTATCCGGCGCTGGCGGCGGCGGTGACGCGCAAGGCGGGCGGCCATGGGAGAGCCGCCGCCCTTCTCGTCTTCGCTCTCGCCTGGGCGGGGAGCGAGTGGCTGCGCGGACATCTCCTTACCGGGTTTCCGTGGAATCCGACGGCCGCGATCTGGGCCGGTCTGCCCGCCATGCTGCAACCGCTGGCGCTTCTCGGGCCCGATGGCTACGGCCTTCTCACCGCTCTCATCGCCGCCAGCCCCGCCCTTGCGTGGCCGACACCGGGGCGCCGCCGCCTCTGGCTGTGCCCGGCCGTGGCCGGAGGGGCGCTGATCGGCATCGCCCTCTTCGGAGCCTGGCGCCTGGAGCGGAATCCGACCGTCTTCTCCGACGACGTCACCGTGCGGCTGGTGCAGGCGAACATTCCGCAACTGGAAAAATGGGATCCGGCGCTGCGGCGCACGCATTTCGCCGACTATCTGGCGCTCTCGGCGATGCAGGGGCCGGCCCGCGGACGGCTGATGGTGGTCTGGCCCGAGACCGCGGTCACCGATTACGCCTTCGACCGTCATGCCGGACGACGGGCGCTCGCCGCGCGCATTCTTCCCGCGGGCGGCGTTCTCGTCACCGGTGCGCCGCGTGCCTTCCGCACCGCCGGCGGCGGCGTCGGCATCGCCAACAGCCTGTTCGTGATCGACGATGACGGGCGCCTGCGCGCGAGCTATGACAAGGCGCATCTCGTTCCCTTTGCGGAGTTCGTGCCGGCCCGGTCCCTGCTTGCCGCGACCGGCCTCGATCGTCTCCTGCCCCCGGGCGGCGACTTCACGCCCGGCCCCGGGCCGACGACCCTTTCGCTGCCGGGCTTTCCGCCGTTCCGTCCCCTCATCTGCTACGAGATCATTTTTCCCGCCGAGGTCCGCGGGCCGGAGCGGCCGGGTTTTCTCCTCAACATCACCAACGACGCCTGGTTCGGGACCACCACGGGACCCTACCAGCATCTGGCGCAGGCGCGCATGCGGGCGGTCGAGGCGGGGGTCGCGGTGGTGCGTGTCGCCAATACCGGGATCAGCGCCGTGATCGATCCGCTGGGGCGGATCGTGACGCGGATCCCGCTGGCAAGCCGCGGCGTCGTCGATTCCGCGCTTCCCGCGCGACTGGCGAATCCGGGCGTCTATGCGCGATTCGGGGAGTCCGTCTTCGCTTTTCTGTTGACGATCCTCACCGGTTTTTCCATTATTCTTTACAAAAAATAGCCAAATTGCGCCTTTGCGCGCGACGAGGCGCGAAGTCGCTTGACGCGAATCGGTGGTGCGGGCTACATAATTCTAGCCCGCGTGGAGTGAAGTTGCGCTCTGCGCGGGGCTCGTGGTTGTGTGTATCCGGGGGTCGGCATACGCCATGATACGAACAAGTTGGTCTCGAAAACCGTAAGGAATCCGACCCGTGGCATCTAATCCTGATCCGATCGACATTCATGTTGGCTCGCGTGTTCGCCTGCGCCGTACCCTGCTGGGAATGAGCCAGGAGAAACTCGGCGACGCCCTTGGACTGACCTTTCAGCAAATCCAGAAATACGAGCGCGGCGCGAACCGGATCGGCTCCAGCCGCCTTTTCAAGCTGTCGCAGATTCTCGACGTTCCGGTCTCCTTCTTCTTCGAGGACATGCCGGAAGAGGTCGAGCGCGCCAGTCGCGGGCTCGCCGAAGCACCCGCCGAGCCGTTCGAGGCCGATCAGCTCTCCAAACGCGAAACGCTGGAGCTGGTCCGCGCCTATTATCGCATCGGCGAGCCCAAGGTGCGCAAGCGCGTGTTCGAGCTCGTTAAGGCGATCGGGGCGACGTCGTCGAGCTGATACGCGCTCCCGCGTCGATCCAAGTGCAGCGCCCGCCGGGGATCCGGCGGGCGCCTTGCATTCCGCCGCCTCCTCCGTCGGTTTCGCATAAGGACATAAAGATTTCTTTATGCTTGCGGGTCCAATAAGGGCTCCGCTATAGAGCCCGTGCGCTGTCCGTCTGGCGGGCGCAGGCGAAATGGAGGTGGATGTGGCGCTCAAGAACTACCTGTTTACCAGCGAGTCGGTTTCGGAGGGGCATCCGGACAAGGTGGCGGACCGGATTTCGGACGCCATTCTCGACACCTATCTGGCGGCCGATCCCCATGCCCGTGTCGCTGCGGAAACGCTGGTGACGACCAACCGCATCATCCTCGCCGGCGAGGTGCGCGGTCCCGAGCAGATCACCCACGAGACGCTCGAGGCGGTGGCCCGCGAGGCGGTGCGCGCCATCGGCTACGAGCAGGAGGGGTTTCACTGGCGGACGGCGGCGGTCGACTGCTACATCCATGCGCAGTCGCCCGACATCGCCCGCGGCGTCGATGCCGACGCCGCCAGCAACAAGGACGAAGGCGCGGGCGATCAGGGCATCATGTTCGGCTATGCCTGCCGCGAGACCGAGGCCCTGATGCCGGCCCCGATCCTCTATGCCCACAAGATTCTCGAGGCCCTGGCGGCGGCGCGGCATTCCGGCGAGGCGTCGGCGCTGGAGCCGGACTCGAAAAGCCAGGTGACGCTGCGCTACGAGGACGGCCGTC
>CAZAEP010000013.1:0-21220 GCA_964484045.1 uncultured Sphingomonadales bacterium | reverse complement strand
CCAGGTCGAGACCGGCTCGGCGATCACCTGGAAATATCCGAGCTGCCTTCTCGAGGGCGACGGCTCGGTGGGCGAGTTCTACTCGGTGGCGGTCACCAACAACCGTCAGCAGGCCGATACCGGCACCAAGATGATCCATATCGGCAGCAACACGCGCTCGAAGATCATCTCCAAGGGCATCTCGGCGGGGCGCTCGAGCAACGCCTATCGCGGCCTCGTGCGGGTCCTCGCCGGAGCCGAGAACGTGCGCAACTACACGCAGTGCGACAGCCTGCTCATCGGCTCCGACTGCAGCGCCCATACGATCCCCTATATCGAGGGGAAAAATCCGGGCGCGCAGGTCGAACACGAGGCGACGACCTCGAAGATCTCCGAGGACCAGCTCTTCTACTGCATGGCCCGCGGCCTCGCCGAGGAGGAGGCGGTCGCCATGGTGGTCAACGGCTTCGCCAAGGAGGTGATGCAGGAGCTGCCGATGGAGTTCGCGGTCGAGGCGCAGAAGCTTCTCGGCATCAGCCTCGAGGGCGCGGTGGGATGAGAAAGACGGAATTCGCCATTCGCCCTTCGACGGGCGCGGAACGAACGGTCCCCCCTCGTCCCCTTCGCCTCGAGGAGATCCGGGCGGCCATCGCGAAGAACGAGGGGGGCGCGACGGCGCGGATCCGCGAAAGGGCCGTCATTCGCCGGCCTGACCGGCGAAGCCATGGGCGGGCTACGGCACCATCCCTTCGCCTCGAGAAGATCCCCGGGGACCGTCCCGAGGGGCGAACGAGAGCAATGAGAGAAAGCGTGGTGAATGAGTAGGATTCTCGAGATCAAGGACCTGCGCGTCGCGGTCGAGGACAAGACCATCATCGACGGTCTCGACCTCGTCCTCGACGCCGGCGAGGTGCATGCCATCATGGGCCCGAACGGCGCCGGCAAGTCGACCCTTGCGGGCGTGCTCGCCGGCAGGCCCGGGCTCGCCGTCACGGGGGGACGGCTACGCTATTGCGGCCGGGATCTGCTGGCCATGCCGCCGCACGAGCGCGCCGCCCGCGGCATCTTCCTCGGCTTCCAGTATCCGACCGAGATCCCCGGCGTCTCCAATCTCAATTTCCTGCGCACCGCGCTCAATGCGCAGCGACGCTTCCGCGGCGAGCCGGAGCTCGACGCCGGGGCGTTCCTGAAATGCGTGCGCGAAAAGGCCGAACTGCTCGACATGCCCTTCGACATGCTCAAACGCTTCGTCAATGTCGGCTTCTCGGGCGGCGAGAAGAAGCGCAACGAGATGGTGCAGATGGCGGTCCTCGATCCGAAGCTCGCGATCCTCGACGAGACCGATTCCGGGCTTGACATCGACGCGCTCCGGACCGTCGCCGAGGGCATCAACCGCCTGCGCGGGCCTGATCGCGCGATCCTTCTCATCACCCATTATCAGCGCCTGCTCGACTATGTGGTGCCCGACCGCGTGCATGTCATGACGCGCGGTCGCATCGTGCGTTCGGGCGGTCCCGAGCTCGCGCGCGAACTCGAAGAGAAAGGCTATCAGGCGGTGGCATGATGGCACAGCATGGCGTGACCGACCTCAGCCCCTATCGGGCGGCCTATGATGCGGCGCGGGAGACTCTGCCGGGCGGCGGATGGCTCGCCGAACGGCGCACCGTCGCGCTCAACCGCTTTCTTGCACTCGGCATTCCCACCGCGAAGGCCGAGGAGTGGCGCTATGCCGATCTCAAGCCGCTCCGGCGCACGGCCTTCCCGCATGCCGAGGAGACGGCCCCGCCGGATCATCAGGCGCTCGAACGCCTGATGATCAAGGGACTCGACGGCCCGCGCCTCGTCTTCGTCAACGGCCGACTCGATCGCGCGCGCTCGCGGCTCGCCGGGCTCGGGCCGGGCGTGCGGCTGCGCAGCCTGCGCGAGGTGCTGCTCACCGGCGGACAGTCGCTCAAGGATCTCATCGCCGATCTCGAGAGCGCCGACGCACTCGCCGCGCTGAACACGGCGATGATGCGCGACGGCTATGTGATCGAGATCGCCAACGGGGTCACGCCCACCGCGCCGATCGAGATCGTGCATCTGAGCCATGATGCCGAGGACCGCGGCGTGCATCTGAGGCACATCATCCGTCTCGGTGCGGGGGCAAGAGCCGAGATCGTCGAGACCTATGGCGGCGATGCGAGCGGTTACTTTCTCAACGCCCTGAGCCAGATCACGCTCGCCGACGGCGCGCATTTGCGACTCCTTCGCCGCCAGCGCGAAGGTGCGCGGGCGCTCCATCTCGCGCGCAGCTTCGCCATCCTCGGCGCGGCGCGGCTCGACATGCACCTGCTCGCGACGGGCGCGGCGAGCGCGCGCAGCGAACTGCGCGTCGAATTCACCACCGAGGGCGGTGCGGTCTCCTTCGATGCCGTCCAGCTCGCCGGCGCGGGCCAGACGCTCGACTGCCTGAGTCATCTCGATCACGCGGTGCCCGGATGCGGCAGCGTGCAGCGCTATCGCGGCGTGCTTGCCGGCGGCGCGCGGGCGAGCTTCTCGGGCAAGGTGTCGGTCGCGAAGGGGGCGCAGAAGACCGTCGCCACGCAACAGGCGAAAAGCCTGCTCCTCGACCGGCGGGCGGAGGCGAACACCAGGCCCGAGCTCGAGATCTACGCCGACGACGTGATCTGCAGCCATGGCGCCACCATGGGCGCCATCGATCCCGCCCAGCTCTTCTACCTCATGGCCCGCGGGCTCGATGAAGAGGCCGCGCGCGCGCTTCTCGTCGAGGCCTTCGTCGCCGAGCTGATCGCCGATCTCCCGCCCGGTCCGATCGCCGATGTCTGCCATGCCGACGCCGCGGCGTGGCTTGCTGGCCCGACACAGGGGAGCAGGTGATGGACGGCCCGCGCAGCATGGTGAACGGTTACGACGTCGCGCGCGTGCGCGCCGACTTCCCGATCCTGCGCGAACGGGTCTACGGCAAGCCGCTCGTCTTTCTCGACAGCGCCGCCTCGGCGCAGAAGCCGCAGGCCGTCATCGACCGCGTGCGCGAATTCTACGAGAGCGGTTATGCCAACATCCATCGCGGCGTCTACAAGCTGAGCCAAGAGGCGACCGAGGCCTATGAGACGACGCGCGAGACCGTTCGCGCCTTCCTCAATGCCGCCTCGACGAAGGAGATCGTCTTCGTCCGCGGCGCCACCGAAGCCATCAACCTCGTCGCGCAATCCTGGGGCCGGCGCTTTCTCGAGGCCGGGGACGAGATCGTTCTCACCACCATCGAGCATCACTCCAATATCGTGCCCTGGCAGATGCTGGCCGAGGAAAAGGGGCTCGTCCTCCGCGTCGCGCCGGTCACCGACGAGGGCGCGCTCGACTTCACGGGCTTCGCGGCGCTTCTGGGTGCGCGGACGAAGCTCGTCGCCTGCGTGCATGTGTCGAACGCCATCGGCACCGTGATGCCGGTGGAGCGGATGATCAGGGCGGCCCATGATGTCGGCGCGAAGGTGCTCGTCGACGGTTGCCAGGCGATTCCGCACATGCCGGTCGACGTGCGTGCGCTCGACGCCGATTTCTATGTCTTCTCCGGACACAAGGTCTACGGACCGACCGGCATCGGCGTGCTCTACGGCAGGCGTGAGCTGCTCGAGGCCATGCCGCCCTGGCAGGGCGGCGGCGACATGATCGACACCGTGCGCTTCGAGAAGACCACCTACAACGATCTGCCCTACAAGTTCGAGGCGGGAACGCCGAACATCGCCGGCGGCATCGGCCTCAAGGCCGCGCTCGACTATGTCTCGGCATTGGGGCTCGACGCCATCCACGCTCACGAGATGGATCTCCTGCACTATGCGGAGGAGCGCCTCGAGCCCCTGAATTCGGTGCGCGTGCTCGGCCCCCGGGGCGCCCGCGGCGCCATGCTGTCGATGATCATGGAGGGCTGCCACCCGCACGATATCGGCACCATCCTCGATCGCGAGGGTATCGCCGTGCGCGCCGGGCACCATTGCGCGCAGCCGGCGATGGAGCGCTTCGGCGTTCCCGGCACCGCGCGCGCGAGCTTCGGGCTCTACAACACGCGCGCCGATGTCGACGCCCTTATCCGCGGGCTCGAGAAAGTGAAGAGTATCTTCCGATGAACGACGACGGTTTCAAGAGCGACAAGAAGGACTCGCGGCCGATGTGGTCGGCGGCGGCCGACGACGGCTATCTCGACCGCTTCGTCGCCGGCGAGACCGACGCGGCCGCCGACGCGGCGCCGGCGCCGGAAAACCCGGCCGGGACGCCGGACCTCGAGGCGCGCGTGATCGCCACGCTCAGGCAGATCTACGATCCGGAGATCCCGGTCAACATCTATGATCTGGGGCTCATTTACGGTGTCGAGGTGGACGCGAACGGCGGCGTCGCCGTGGCGATGACGCTGACCACACCGCATTGCCCGGTGGCCGAGACGCTGCCGATGGAGGTGGACATGAAGCTGCGTGCGCTCGAGGGCGTGCGCGATGTCGATGTCGAGGTGGTGTGGGACCCGCCGTGGGACATGTCGCGCATGTCGGACGAAGCGCGTCTCGAGCTGGGACTGCTGTAGAAAGAGAGCGAGAGGATGAAAGCCGAATTCGACATCACCGAGAAGGCGGCCGAACGGATCAGGCGCCTCGTCGCCGGGCATGAGGGGCCGGTCGCCGGCCTGCGCCTCTACACCAAGGCCGCCGGTTGCTCCGGGCTCATGTACCGCATCGATTTCGTCGCCGAACCCGATCCCGGGGACGCGGTGATCGAGGTGGCCGGCGCGAAGCTCTTCATCGACCGCGCGTCCCTGCCCTATCTCAAGGGCGCCCGCATGGACTGGAAGGAAGACCGCTTCGAGACCGGCTTCGTCTTCGACAATCCCAACGCCAAGGCGCTCTGCGGCTGCGGCGAGAGCTTCATGGTGTGAAAACACGCCTTTGATAGCCTGTCCCGGCTCTCGACCCGGAAAGAGACGCAAACATATCCCGTTTGCTCTCCAGCGAGTTTCTGTGCGAAACTGCGCGCCAGGATTCAGGCTCGAAGCAGGAGGTTGCCATGGCGGATCGCAAGCAATTCTTGACCCCCGTTGCTTTGGACCCCGAGCTTGCCAGACTTCTGCAGAAGGCCAAGCAGAAGGTTGTTTCGGACAAGGAATTGCGTGAGCAGCGCATCAGCTTCGCCTATGGCAACGCTCCACAGTCGTTGCACACGACCAAACAGCGGATCCGGCACGTATCAAAACGAATCCGTCTGGCCGGATAAGTTTTGCCTGTGGTTGCGGTACGTGCGCCATGTCGGTACGAGAGAGTGATGACCCGGAACTCTTCGCGAGCATTCAGGAACAGAATCTCCTGAGGCAATATGATCTTTTGTCAAATTGCATCGAAATTGGAAAACGGAAGGGAATAGAGGCATTTGATAAATATACATTATGGGTCCTGAACTACACGGCTGTGGCAAACATCGCGCAGTTTGGAGGAAGATTTCGCGAGAGCCCAATTTATGTTGGAAGTCACATACCCCCCCATTACAAAGATGTGCCGAATCTGGTCGACCAATGTATATCCGTCGTTCATGAGAACTGGGGCGTAATTGAGCATCCCACGCTGTTGCCTGCCTACGTATTGTGGCGCCTGAACTGGATCCATCCTTTTATCGAAGGGAATGGGAGAACGGCCCGTGCAGCATGCTACTATTTGATATGTCTCAAGCATGGCGACCTGCTTCCCGGCAGGAAGATCGTCCCGGAACGTATCCGGGATGACCGGAAGCCGTATTACGAGGCGCTGCGTGCGGCAGACCGGGCCTGGGCGGATGGGCATTTCGACGTATCGGAACTTGCGCAGTATCTCCAGTCTCTCCTCAAGGCGCAATTGTCCGAAGAGTAGTGCTGCGATCGGGCTGCTGTGATGCTCCGTGCCCTTGGAAACGATTGTGGAGACCGGTGTTCCTGATGACAACGTCCGTCGAAATCGTCGAGGTGGGGGCGCGGGACGGGCTGCAGAACGAGCCCGGGATCGTTCCGGCCGCGACCCGGATCGCGCTCATCGAGCGCCTGATCGACGCCGGCGCGCGGCGTCTCGAGGTGGCGAGCTTCGTGCACCCGAAACGCGTGCCGCAGATGGCCGATGCGGAGGCCGTGGTCGCCGGCCTGCCGGTGCGCGAGGATGTCACCTATATCGGCCTCGCCCTCAACGAACGCGGGCTTGAGCGCGCGCTCGCGACCCGCGACGGGGCGGGACACGGCATCGACGAGATCGGTCTCGTCGCCGTCGCGGCGGACGGTTTCGGGCGCGCCAATCAGGGCATGGACTGGAAGACCTCGGTCGAGACCGTCCGCACGCTCGCCCGCCGCGCGCAGGCGGAGGGGCTGGCGGTGCAGGCGACGGTCTCGGTTGCATGGGGCGATCCCTTCGAAGGCGAGGTGCCGGTCGAGCGCGTGGTCGGGATCGTGCGCCGTCTCGCCGAAGCCGATCTTGGGGAGATCGCGCTCGCCGACACCATCGGCGTCGCGGTCCCGGCGCGGGTCCGCGCGCTGTTCGAACGCGTGCGCGAGGCGGTGCCCGAGGTGACTCTGCGGGCGCATTTCCACAATACCCGCAATATGGCCATCGCCAATTGCTGGGCCGCATATGAGGCCGGCGTGCGCATTTTCGACGCCTCCATCGGCGGCCTCGGCGGCTGCCCCTTCGCCCCGAAGGCGACGGGCAATGTGGCGACCGAGGACGTGGCCTATCTCTTCGCGCGTTCCGGGATCGCCACGGGGCTCGATCTGGCGGCGCTCATCGCCGTCAATCACTGGCTCGCCGGGACACTCGGGCGCACGCTGCCCTCGATGGTCGCGCGCGCCGGCGGCTTTCCCGAACCGCGCCGCGACCGCGACGGATAGCGCCTCTCAGGCTCGCGGATGCGCCTTCTCATAGGCGGCGAGAAGCGAGGCGGTATCGACCGCGGTATAGACCTGCGTCGTCGACAGCGAGGCGTGACCGAGAAGGTCCTGGATCGTCCTGAGATCGCCGCCGCCGGCGAGCAGATGGGTGGCAAAGGAATGCCTGAGCGCATGCGGGGTCGCGCTGTCCGGCAGCCCCAGGGCGCGCCGCGCCCGCGCCATCGCCTTCTGCACCGCGCGCGGCCCCAGCCGCCGTCCCCGCACGCCGACGAAGAGCGGGTCCGCACCGCAGAGCCCGTAGGGACATCTGGCGCGATAGGTCGCGATCGCCTCGACCACCACCGGCAACAACGGCACCAGCCGCTCCTTGCCCCCCTTGCCGCGGATGCGCAGGGTCCCGCCGTCGTCGACATCATCGCAATCGAGCGCCAGAGCCTCGGAAATGCGCAGGCCGCAGCCATAAAGCAGGGTCAGCACCGCCGCATCGCGGGCCCCGACCCAATCCGCCGCGCCGCGCTCCGCCACGTCCTCGAGCAGGTCGACGGCCGCCTCCTCGCTCAAGGGGCGCGGCACCCGCCGCGGCATCCGCGGGCTCTGCACCGCGCTCAGCGCATCGCAACGGATGTCCGCGCTGCGCTCGAGAAAACGGAAGAAGTTGCGCACGGCCGAGAGCGTGCGCGCAAGCGAGCGCCCCGACACCCCGCTCCGCCGGCGCGCGGCCAGAAAGGCGCGAAAATCGGCAAGCCGCAGCGCCCCGAGCCCCGCGGGCTCCAGCGCCCCGCCGCGATGATCCGCGAGAAAACGGAGAAAATCGCGAATATCGCGAAGATAGGCGGTCACGCTCTTCGTCGCGAGACGCCGCTCACTGCACAAGTATCGCGCCCAGTCACCGACGACCGCCACCAGCGCAGGATGCATCTTTTCGATTTCAAGGAAAAAGCGCGTAAACGGCACTTGTCTGTCCATTCATATCCTGCAATCTTGGCCGCGCCCACCCGAAGTATAACAAGAAGGGGAGCCTGTGTCGCAGCACGTATCCACCTCGGCCGTCGAGGTCATCTCAGGTCCGTCCTTTCGTGCCGCCGCCCCGTCGGCCGCCGATCTCGACGCCTTTCGCGCCAAACTCCTGACGGAGTATTCGCACGCACTCTGGGATTACTGGCTGTCGAAACGGACCGACGACGGCATTCCGTTTCGTTCCGAGATCCAGCCTGCGGAAATGAAGGAAATGCTGCCCTATCTGCTGCTCTGGGAGCGCGTGAGCGAGGCGGCGACAAACCGGATTCGCCTCGCCGGCACGGCCCTCGTCGAGGCACTGCTTCAGAATCCGGCGCAGAAACTGACCCGCGACGTGTTCCCCGCCGCCTGGGAGGCGGCCCTGCGGAAGCGCGCCGGCGATTTCTACGATCGCAGATGCCCGCAGGTGTTCCGCTTCAGCATGGCGCCCTTCAGCCGCAGCCATGTCAGCATCGAATTCCTCGCCCTGCCCCTGCGCCGGGACGCGGACATCGCGGACATGGGGATCGGCATCGCCTTCCGCCTGCCGCAGGCGAACGCCGGGGCGGCCGTCCTTTAGGATCGGGCCGTCCTACAGGATCGACTGGCCGGTCGCCGCCCAGTCCTTGAGGAACGCCGCGAGTCCCTTTTCCGTCAGCGGGTGATCGAAGAGCTTGCGCAGGATCTGCGGCGGCACCGTGGCCACATCGGCGCCGATACGCGCCGCCTCGAGCACATGCATCGGATGGCGCACCGAGGCGACGAGAATCTCGGTCGCGAACTCGTAATTCGCGAAGATCGTCTTGATGTCCGCGATCAGCTCCATGCCGTCGGAGGAGATGTCGTCGAGCCGGCCCACGAACGGCGAGACGAAGGTGGCCCCGGCCTTCGCCGCGAGCAGGGCCTGGGTGGCGGAAAAGCACAGCGTGACATTGACCATCACGCCTTCCGCCGTGAGCGCCTTGCAGGTCTTCAGCCCGTCGACGGTGAGCGGCACCTTGACCGCAATATTGTCGGCCATCGCGGCGAGCTTGCGCCCCTCCTTGAGCATCGTCTCGTGATCGGTGGCCACGGTCTCCGCCGACACCGGGCCCGGCACGAGCGCCGCGATCTCCCTGATGACCTCGAAGAAGTCGCGCCCCGATTTCTTGACCAGGGACGGATTGGTGGTGACCCCGTCAAGAAGTCCGGTTTCATGAAGATCGCGGATCTCCGCGATATCGGCCGTGTCGACGAAGAACTTCATGGGTGAAACGCCTCCTCCGATTCATGAGTGGTCGCTGCCGCCGCGAACCGCACCGGCTCTAGCGATTCATGCGCCGGATTGCAAGGCGGGAGCCGCGACTGTGGCGAGCCCGGGCATCATGCCATAGAGTTCCCTCCCGTGAGCAAGAATTCGTCCCCCGCGAGCCCGCCGCCGGACGGCGCACACCGTGTCACGGTGCTGCTGCCGATGCCCTTTTCCCACGGCTTCGACTACCGGGCGAACGCGCCGCTCGCGCCGGGAACGGTCGTGCGCGTGCCGCTCGCCCGCCGGCATCGCCTCGGCGTGGTCTGGGACCCGGAGAGCTCCGTTGCGCGCGGTCCGGCGGCGCCTCCCGACAGGCTCAAGGCGGTGGAAACGGTGCTGCCGGTGACGCCCCTGCGCCCGGAGATGCGCCGCTTCATCGACTGGGTGGCGGGCTATACGCTCGCCCCGGCTGGCGCGGTTCTGCGCATGGCGCTGCCGCCGCATATCGTCACCGCCGCACCGCCGACTCAATGGCTTTACCGCGCGACCGGACGCGCGCCGGCGCGCCGGACGGCCGCCCGCGAACGGGTCCTCGCCCTCTTTGCGAACGGCGGCGCCCGGACGCTCGCCGGGATCGTCGGCCGGGCGCGGGTGAGCGAGAGCGTGGTGCGCAGCCTGACCCGGCAGGGCGTGCTTGCGCGCGAGAAGACGGCGACCGAGAAGCCGCCGCCGGCCCCCGATCCGGAGCGCCCGGGACCGACTCTCTCGCCACCGCAGGCGGCCGCCGCCGAACGGCTCTCCCGGGCGGCGCGGACGGGCGGATTCCAGCCCATCCTCCTCGCCGGGGTCACCGGGTCGGGCAAGACCGAGGTCTATTTCGAAGCCATCGCCGAGGCCCTGCGCCATCCCGGCGGGCAGGTTCTCGTGATGTTGCCCGAGATCGCGCTCACCAGCCAGTGGCTCGACCGCTTCGCGGCCCGCTTCGGCGCGCGCCCGGCGCTCTGGCATTCCGACCTCTCGCAGGGCGCGCGGCGACGCACCTGGCACGGCGTCGCCGACGGCGCGGTGCGGCTCGTGGTGGGCGCCCGCTCGGCGCTCTTCCTGCCCTTCTCCGATCTGCGGCTGATCATCGTCGACGAGGAGCACGACCCCTCCTACAAGCAGGAGGACGGCGTCTGCTATCACGCCCGCGACATGGCGGTGGTGCGGGCCTCGATCGAGCGGGTCCCGATCGTCCTGGCGTCGGCGACGCCGTCGCTCGAGACACTGATGAATGTCGAACGGGGCCGTTATGAACGCCTCGATCTCGTCGACCGCCACGGCGGCGCCGAGATGCCGCGCATCGTGGCGATCGATCTGCGTCGCGCCGGCCCCGAGCCGGGTCGGTGGATCGCGCCCGCTCTCGCCGAAGCGATCTCGCGAACGCTCGAGCGCGGCGAGCAGGCGCTGCTTTTTCTCAATCGTCGCGGCTATGCGCCGGTCACCGTCTGCCGCGCCTGCGGCGCGCGCCTCGAATGTCCGCACTGTTCCGCCTGGCTCGTCGATCATCGCTACACCGGGCGCGTCGTCTGCCATCATTGCGGCCATGCCGTCCCGCGTCCGCGCATCTGCCCCGACTGCGGCGGCGAGGACACGCTGGTGCCCTGCGGTCCCGGCGTCGAACGCCTGGCGGAAGAGGTCGCGATGCGCTGGCCCGGAGCGCGCTGTGCGGTGATGACCAGCGACACGGTGGCCCGTGCCGGGACGCTGCGGGAGCTCGTCGCCCGCATCGAGAGCGGCGCCATCGACCTCGTCATCGGTACCCAGATCGTGACCAAGGGCTATCACTTCCCGCGTCTGACGCTGGTCGGCGTCATCGACGCCGATCTCGGGCTGCGGGGCGGCGATCTCCGCGCCGGCGAGCGCACCTATCAGCAGATCATGCAGGTGGCCGGACGCGCCGGACGCGCCGAGCGGGCGGGTCGCGTCTTTCTCCAGACCTACGACCCCGACCACCCGGTCACCGCGGCCCTGATCGCCGGCGAGAGCGAAGCCTTCCTGGCGCGCGAGGCCGACGCCCGGCGACGGGCCGGGATGCCGCCCTTCGGCCGCCTGGCGGCCCTGCTCCTGACGGGAAAGTCCGAAGACGCCGTGCGCGCCGCGGCGGATGCCCTCGCGCGGGCCGCACCGCGGCAGTCGGGGGTCGAGGTCTTCGGCCCGGCGCCGGCGCCGCTCGCCCGTCTGCGCGGACGGTTCCGCTATCGCCTGCTCGTCAAGGCGCGGCGGCAGGTCGCCTTGCAGGCGGTCCTCCGGTCATGGACCGCCGCCGTCCGCATCCCCGCCTCGGTCCGACTCAAAATCGACATCGACCCGCAAAGCTTTCAATGAAAAACGCCGGGTCCGTCCCATGGACCCGGCGTCCCCTTCGACGAACGCTTCGCACCGCCGCGGCGCGCTATTGCAGCACCCAACTGAGCGGCAGCACGAAGGTCAACTGCTCGTCCGAAATATCCGCCGGCGGCTTCGGCAAGGGATTGATGCGCTTCATCAGCTTGGGGACCTCGCGATCGAGCTCCTCGTGGCCGGTCGCCTGGATCATTTCGAAACTGGCGATCTTGCCGCTGCGATCGACGGTGACGCGCACCTTGGCGCTGCCTTCGATTTCGCGCCGCAGCGCCGAGCGCGGATAGACCTGCTTGGAGGCAACGGCCCTGGCGATCGACCTTTGCCACGACCTGAGATCACCGGCCATCGCACCCTGTGATGCGACGAGCGTCGTCGTCGCCACGATGACGGCGAGTGCCAGTGCTTGCAGCGCGTGTCTCATGAGTCCTTGCCCCTTCCTTGCGCACACGATTCTCTCTGCGGCGGGCTCCGCGAGGGCCGGGATCGTCGGCTCTTCTGCCGCCTCGTTCGAGGGACGCTAGCGCCAATCGGTAAAACTGTACTTAAGGGACGTGCTTAACATCGCGTTAACCGCCGCACCTCGCCGAGGCGCGGCTGCGCGCTTGCGTCGGCGGGGAGGCCGGCTATAGTGCGCAGCGATCCGGCGCTGACGGAGATCCCGTCGGCGCCCGTGGGAGCGGTGGCCGAGTGGTTTAAGGCGCACGCCTGGAGAGCGTGTTGGGGCGGAAGCCCCTCGAGGGTTCGAATCCCTCCCGCTCCGCCAACCGCCCCGATGGTTCCAGTGACGTGAATCGACAGGCCGCGCATGGCCCGCGAGAGAGCCGCATGACGCATCCCGGATTAATCGATCTTGTCGATCAATTATATTCAAAAAATCGTCTTTTCAATTCAGTAACCATATGTTAGGCGGCAGGAGAAGCGGGTCCGACGCGCGGCGGGGCGCCTGTCGCGTCGGTCCGCATGTCCGCACGCATCATCGCAGCAGCAAGGAAAAGGAGAACGCCATGTCGAGCTTGAAAGGCAGCAAGACCGAGGAAAATCTCAAGGCCGCATTCGCCGGCGAATCGCAGGCCAACCGGCGCTATCTCTATTTCGCCCAGAAGGCCGACGTCGAGGGCTACAACGATGTCGCCGCCGTCTTCCGCTCGACCGCCGAGGGCGAGACCGGCCATGCCTTCGGTCACCTGCAGTTCCTCGAGGAGGTCGGTGATCCCGCCACCGGCAAGCCGATCGGCGGCACGGCGCAGAATCTCGAGGCCGCGATCGCGGGCGAGACCTATGAATATACCGACATGTATCCCGGCATGGCGCGCACCGCGCGCGAGGAAGGCTTCGAGGAGATCGCCGACTGGTTCGAGACCCTCGCCAAGGCCGAGAAATCCCACGCCGGCCGCTTCACCAAGGCGCTCGACAGCCTCGACGGCTGATGTCGCACGCGAACGTCCCGCGCCTCCGGACCGCGAACGCGCGGGCGCCCGGAGGCCGCGGGCCGTCGCGGGAAGGCGGCGGAACATATCCTGGAAGCCGCATGTCATGAAGGGGCGAAGCGATGCGCGAGGGCAGTCTCGAGGCGCCGACACGCCACCCCATTCCCTGGCGGGATGACGGCTATTATGACGCGGAGGCGATCGACGCCGAGCTGCGCCGCGTCTTCGACATCTGTCACACCTGCCGGCGCTGCTTCAATCTCTGCGACGCCTTTCCCCGTCTCTTCGACCTCATCGACGAGTCCGAGACCGGCGAGCTCGATTCCGTCGATTCGAAGGACTTCAAGCCGGTCGTCGATGCCTGCACGCTGTGCGACATGTGCTTCATGACCAAGTGCCCCTATGTGCCGCCGCACGCGTTCGATATCGACTTCCCGCATCTCATGCTGCGCTACCGCGCGGCGGAGTTCCGCCGCGGCGACCGGGCGCTGGTCGACCGCGAGCTCGCCCGCACCGATCGCAACGGCCGGATCGGCACCCGGCTTTCGGGCATCGCGAACTGGGCGACGCGGCGCGACAACGGCCTCGCCCGGCCGCTGATCGAGGCTTTGGCGCGGATCGACCGCAAGGCGGAAATCCCGCCTTTCGCGCCGACACCGGCGGTCGTCGCACCGGCGGTCGCACCGTGCGCGGTCAATCGCGCGGCCCCGGCCTTCGGCCAGCGGCGGGCGGTGCTCTACGCCACCTGCTTCGGCAATTACAACGACCACCGCCCGCTCGCCGCGGCGCGGGCCGTCCTGGCCCATAACGGGGTCGAGACCGTCGTCCGCCACCCCGCCTGCTGCGGCATGCCGAAGCTCGAGAACGGCGATCTCGAAGGCGTCGCCGCGGCGGCCGGGCAGGTCGCGGCCGACCTGCTGCCGCTCGTGGACGAGGGCTTCGACGTCATCGCGGTCGTGCCCTCCTGCGCGCTGATGCTGAAATTCGAATGGCCGCTCATCCTGCCCGACGACGACCGTATCCGGCGTCTCGCCGAGGCGAGTTTCGACGTCGCGGAATATGTCGTCGACCTGAAGAAGCGCCACGGCCTCGTGGACGGGCTGACGCCGCTCGAGGGCGGGATCAGCGTGCATCTCGCCTGCCATGCGCGGGCGCAGAACATCGGCGCCAAGGCGGCCGAAATGCTGCGCTTCATCCCCGATACCGAGATCGCGATCGTCGAGCGCTGCTCCGGGCACGGCGGAAAATGGGGCATGATGAAGGACCATTTCGCGACCGCGTGCAAGGTCGGGCGCCCCGCCGCGCGGCGCCAGAAGGAAAGCGGCGCGGCGCATCGCTGCTCGGAATGTCCGCTTGCCGGCATCCATCTCGAGCAGCTCATCGCGGGCGAGGGCGCGGGAGAAGATCGCCTGCGTCAGCCGCACCCGATCGAGCTTCTCGCCGAAAGCTACGGTCTCGCTTTCTGAGTGCAGGGGAGTCGCCGACGATGCCGAAGAGCGCTCGCAGCCTCAGCCGCGCCGATATCCTTTCGCTCGAGGACTATGCGCGCCTGCGCGCCGACACGCGCCGCAAGATGATCGCGAAGAAGCGCAAGCGGCGTCTGGCGGTCGGGCCCTATGCCACCGTGATGTTCGAAAGCTGGGACACCATGTGGTACCAGGTTCACGAGATGCTGATCACCGAGGGCGGCGGCGAGGCGCAGATCGCCGACGAGCTTGCGGCCTACGCTCCGCTGGTGCCGGACGGCCGCGAACTGGTGGCCACCGTTATGCTGGAGATCGAGGACGCGGCGCGGCGCGAACGGCTCCTCGCGCAACTCGGCGGCATCGAGCATCTTATGCATATCCGCTTCGACGGCGAAGAGGTCACGGGCGCCCCGGAGCGGGACGTGGACCGCTCGACGCCCGAGGGCCGCACCTCGTCGGTCCATTTCCTGCACTTCCGCATGACGCCGGAGCAGGCGTCGCGCTTCAGGACCACCGACGGCCCGGTGATCTTCGCCATCGAGCATCCGAACTATCGCCATATGGCGGTCATTCCGCCCGATATCCTCGACGAGATCCGGCAGGACCTCGCCGACTGAGGGAACGCCTCTCGTGCCCCTTGGTCACACTGCCGCCGCGGGCTATGAGGGATGGGGCGGCGCTGCCCGCGCCACCCGATCCGTCGATCCGTGATCCGAGAGGGAGCCGCCCATGTCGAGCTTCGATCCGCAGGACATTCTGCGCCCCGACGGGGGCGGAGCCGCAACGCCGCTGCTGCCGCTCGACGCGGCCGGACTTGCGGCCTGGAAACAGGCGGCGGACGAGGCGATGCGGCGCTGGGCCGAGACGGCGCACTTTGGCGCCGCCCGGGGCGAGGTCCTGAGCCTGCCCGACGGCGGAGGCGATCTTGCCGCGGTGCTGATCGGTCTCGGTCCGGAGGCCGGGACGGGCGACATCGCCGACCCCTGGCTCTGGGCCGCCGTCGCCGAGGCCGTGCCGGGGGGATGCTACCGCCTGCCGGACGATCTGGCGCCGGATGCGGCGCGGCTCGCGGCCATCGGCTGGGCCCTCGCACAATACCGGTTCGACCGCTATCGCAAGCCGGCCGACACGCCCTGCGGGCGCGTGCTGCTCGTTCCCGCGGCGCTGTCCCTTCCGGCGATCATCGCGGACGTGGCCGCGATCGCGCGGGTGCGTGATCTCGTCAATACGCCGACCAACGACATGGGGCCGGGCGCCCTTGCCGCCGCCGCCGAGGCGCTCGCGCACAGGCATGGGGCCGGGATCGAGGTGATCGTCGGCGACGATCTTCTGGCGCGCGATCTGCCGGCCATCCATGCCGTCGGTCGTGCCGCCGCCGAGGCGCCGCGGCTCATCGATCTCGGATGGGGCGAGAAGACGGCGCCGAAGCTGACGCTGGTGGGCAAGGGCGTCTGTTTCGATACCGGCGGGCTCGATCTCAAGGGTGCGAAACCGATGCGCCTGATGAAGAAGGACATGGGAGGCGCCGCCCATGTGCTCGGCCTCGCCGGGCGGATCATGGACGCAGGCCTGCCGGTGCGGCTGCGCGTCCTCGTACCGGCGGTGGAGAACGCCGTCGCCGGCAATGCCTACCGCCCCGGCGACGTCGTCGCCACCCGCAAGGGGCTCAAGATCGAGATCGACAATACCGATGCCGAAGGCCGCCTCGTGCTCGCCGACGCGCTGGCGCTCGCCGACGAGGAAGCGCCCGAGCTGCTCATCGATTTCGCGACCCTGACCG
This sequence comes from uncultured Sphingomonadales bacterium, assembly GCA_964484045.1. Taxonomy (GTDB): domain Bacteria; phylum Pseudomonadota; class Alphaproteobacteria; order Sphingomonadales; family Rhodothalassiaceae; genus J134. The sequence goes on along the minus strand of CAZAEP010000013.1, from coordinate 5,073 downwards.
GCGCTGCGCGGGTGGCGCTGGGGCCCGACCTGCCGGCGCTGTTCACGCCCGACGACGACCTCGCGGCCGCGCTGGCCGGCGCCGCCGTGCGCGAACGCGATCCGCTCTGGCGACTGCCCCTGTGGCAGCCGTATCTCGCGGATCTGAAAAGCCCCATCGCCGACATGACGAACGCCGCGGACGGCCCCTTCGCGGGCGCCATCACCGCGGCGCTCTTTCTCGGCCGCTTCGTCGAACGGGCGAAGGCCTGGGCGCATTTCGACATCTATGCCTGGAACCGGAAGCCCCGTCCGGGGCGCCCGACGGGCGGCGAGGCGATGGCGCTGCGCAGCGTCTTCACCGTGCTCGCCAAACGCTTCGCCGGCTCTTAGTGGTTTTTTAAGGCCCCATTCGGTACGGTAGCGTAACGATCACCATTCATCCGCCCCGGAACGGCCATGACCGAGACCCCCTCCCCCGACCCCCTTGCGCTCTGGCACGCGGCGCTGGTGCGGAGCGTGCGTTCGCGGACCCCCGACCTCTCGACCCGGCAGATGGCGATTCTGCTCGCGGTCTATCTCACGCCGCCGCCGCACACGGTGCGCGGGCTGGCCGCCGAGCTGGGGGTCGCCAAGCCGGTGATCAGCCGCGCCCTCGACACGCTCGGCACGCTGGGTCTTCTCAAGCGCAAGCGCGACGCGCGCGACCGCCGCAATGTTCTCGTGCAGCGCACCGTGCGCGGCGCCGTTTTCCTCAGCGAGTTCCGCGATCTCGTCGCGGCGGCCGGGGCAGCGGCGCGCGCGGCGACGGCGGCATGACCGGGGAGAGGCCGGAGCCGCCCTGCCGGGGCGAGGTACGGCCATGACGGATGCGGCTTACGACCCGCGGCTTACCCCGGCGCGTCCCGATCTCGCCGCCGCCTATCTCGCCGACACGATCGCCGCCGAGCGCTATGCCGAGGGCGAGGCCTTTCGCGTCATCGGCAGCGCCGCCGCGCTGCGTCGCGCCGCGCACAGCGACGCGCCGCTCTTGAGCGAGCTCCTGTTCGGCGAGGGCTTCACGGTCTACGAAGCGCGCGGCGAATGGGCCTGGGGACAATCGGTGCGCGACGGCTATGTCGGCTATGTCCGCCGCGATGCCCTCGCCCCGGGCGCGGGCACGCCGACGCACCAGGTGACGACGCTTTTTGCACAGGTCTATACGGCACCGGACATCAAGTCGCCGGTGCGACTCACGGTTCCTCTGGCGGCCCCGATCACGGTCCGGGACCAGGACCCGAGCACGCGTCTCGCCCGGCTCGAAGACGGCGAAGGCTGGATCAGCGTCGCGCAGATCGCGTCCCTCGGCGCGCCCGTGCGCGACCCCGTGGCGATCGCCGAACGGTTCCTTGGCGCGCCCTATCTCTGGGGCGGGCGCACCGCTCTGGGGCTCGATTGCAGCGCGCTCGTGCAGCTTTCGATGGCGCTTGCCGGCATCGCGCTGCCGCGGGATTCGGATCTGCAGCTCGCCGCCGTGAGGAACGGACTTGCGGACCTTCTGGACCGCACGCAGGCGCGCCGCGGCGATCTCGCCTTCTTCCCCGGGCATGTGGGTCTCATGCGCGACGAGACCTGTCTCATACACGCGAACGCGACCCGTATGGCGGTGAGCATCGACCCGCTGGAAGAGGTCGTCGCATGGGTCGCGCGCGATCACGATCCGGCCTTCCTGGGGCTTTACCGCCTCAGGGCCGACCTCAAGGCCTGATCGCGCCCGGCGTCAGGATCAGGGGGTCGCTTCGCCTTCCGCCGGCGCATCGGCCGCCGGCAGGGGCGGCGGGTTCCCGGTATTGGCGCGCAGGAAGGCGATCAGATTGGCGCGGTCGGTCGCCTTGGCGACACCGCCGAAGGCCATCTTGGTGCCGGGGATCGTCTCCTTGGGATTCCGGACCCAGCGATCGAGCATCTCATAGGTCCAGGTGCCGTCATGCGACTTCAATGCCTCCGAATAGTTGAAGTCGTCGCGATGGGCGACCGGCGCACCGACCACGTCATGCAGATTGGGACCGACCTTGTTGCCGTCGGCGGGATTGACCGAGTGGCAGGCCACGCATTTGGCGAAGACGCGCTTGCCCTTCTCGGGCGACGCGGCGGCAAGCAGTTCGGCGAGCGTCGGCGCCGCCTGCTCGGCGGGCGCCGCTTCCGCCGCGGCGTCGGAGGCCGCGCTCTCGGGAAGGGCCACCGCGTACGCCGGATGCTCGGGCGCCTCGACCTCGAAGATGCTTTCGCTCAGCATCATGCTCACCTTGATCAGCAGCAGTGCGATGAGCACGCTCGCTACGACCTTGTTGATCGTCATCGTGTCCACGGCGTTTCGCTCCCTTCCAGGCGGTCCCAGAACGGCCGCCGAGAAGCGGCCGGCGCGGACCATAGACGCTCCCCGTCCCGGAATGCAAGACGCAGGCGCATGCAGCGCCTTCTAACCGGGGTCCCGGGACCGTCGCAATGCGACAGTTCGTCAGGTGCGGGCGGCGCCGGGCGTCAGTCGAGACCGGCGAAATACCGCGTCGCCTCGCCCGACCTGGCGGCCTTGAAAGCCGCGCAAAGGTGGATGCTCTCCAGGGTCTGCGCCAGCTCGCGCGGTCCCCCTTCGAGGCCTTCCACCTTGTCCTTGAAGAAGGACTCGATCTCGGCGGCACGTTCGTCCGAGCAGAAGTCGGCCCCGACATTGACCACCGCCCCCTTGCGCCAGGTCGGAATACGCGGCAGCAGCGTATCGAGATGGGATCTGGTCCAGTCCCAGATCGCCTCGCGCTGCTCCTTCGTCCCCGCCTGCGTGAACACGATCATGATCGCCTCATTGTCGCGCAGGCGCGGATCGGAGATGAGATCGCGCATCATCGCGCCGACCGCCGCGTCGGGCGAGGCGGCGAGCGCCGCGAGAACCCGCTGGCGGAAAATCGCATCGCGCGAAGCGAGCGCCCGGTCGAGCAGCCGACGGGCGAAATCGGCGTCCTCTTCCGCCACCGCGACCTGCAGGGCGGTCCCGACCAGAGCCGGGTCGATCGCCGAGGGATCGAGACTGTCGCCGTCAAGATAGGCGAGCGCCTTTTCCTTCAGGGTCGCCCGCAGGGCCGTGTCACGACCGAGGTCGGCGAGCGTATCGACAAGCGTCGGGCGCAGAAGCGCGTCATCGGTGCTCTCGCCCGGCCGGGCCTCGAGCCCGAGCGCCGCCAGACGCGGCCCGTAGAGCGTCCGCACGAAGGCCTCGACACCCCGGATCGCGTCCTCGCTCGCCGCCAGACGGTCGTGGATCACACGAAGCTCGCCGATCGGCATCGTCGCTACGTCACGTTGCGGCATGGGCGCGAACTTGCGGAACGCCTGCACCATGGTCTCGGTGGCGGCATCGCCCGAATGATAGGCGGCCGAGAGCGAGCCCAGCAGCGCCAGCGCCTCGCGATCGTCGAGGGCGTCGAAATGATCGAACAGCGCCGACCAGCCCCCGGCATCGAGCGTGAAGCGGTAATAGCCGGTGGCATCGGCATTGGGCATCAGCCAGGACGGGCAGTGATCCCCCGCGAGCGTGACCGTCGCCTCCGGCCCGGTGAGCAGGCTGCAGGTGCGTGCCCGCCCCTTCCCCGTGTCGTAGGCGAGGCAGACCGGGATCCGCCAGATACGGTCGCGATCCCCGGTCGAGCCGAGCGGCAGATAGCGCGCCTGCGCCAGCGCCACCGTCGCCTTGGCGTTCTCGCACGAAAGCCTCGCCGAGACGATGGGCACACCGGGCTGGAACAGGAAGCTCCTGAAGGCGTCGACGACGTCGGGCCGGCCCGCGCCCTCGGCGAGCGACTGCAGGAAGTCGTTCACGTCTGCGACGCCGTTGGCGAAGCGCCGGAGATGGAGCTGCACGCCCTTGCGGAAGGCCTCTTCGCCGAGCCAGGATTCGAACATCGCCAGCACCGCCGCGCCCTTCTGATAGGTGATGCCGTCAAACGCCGTGGCGATGTCGTGATTGGAGCGGATGGGCTGGCGGATCTGCCGCGCCGAGACCAGCTCGTCGGCCTCCATCACGCCGAGCGCCCCGCGCAGGATTCCGTTCTCGAAGCCCTCGCCCGGATGCCACATGGCGAGCGTCTTGTTGCCCATCCAAGTGGCGAAGGACTCGTTGAGCCAGATGTCGTCCCACCATTTCGGCGTCACCAGATCGCCGAACCATTGATGCGCCAGCTCGTGCGCCATGACGCTCGCATAGGCCCGCTTGCGGCCGAGCGAGGCCGTGTCGTCGAGCAGCAGGAGTTGCTCGCGGAAGGTGATGGCGCCGACATTCTCCATCGCGCCGGCGGCGAAATCGGGCACCGCGATGAGGTCGAGCTTGGGATAGGGGAAGGCGATCCGGAAATAGTTCTCCTCGGTCTCGATGATGCCGCGGGCATGCGCCAGCGCATAGGCGAGCCGTGGGCCTTTCCCTTTCGTGGCCACCCCGCGCAGCGGCAGGGGATGATCGCGCACATCGGTCGGCGGCAGCGGATCGCCTTCGACCACGTCGAGCGGCCCCACGGCGAAGGCGATGAGATAGGTGGGCAGGGGCGGCGTGGTGGCGAAGGTCCGCCGGACCAGCCCCTCGCCGGCCGGCTCGACGCCGGTCTCGGGCATGGTGGTGATCACCGCATGATCGGAATGAGCGGTGACGGCGATGTCGAAGGGCGTCTTGAAGGCCGGCTCGTCGAAGCCCGGGAAGGCCCAGCGCGCGGACGTCGCCTCGAACTGCGTGAAGGCGTAGTCCTCGCCGCCGTCGGTGACCTTGTAGAGGCCTTCGAGGGCCTTGTTGAACGGCGCCGTATAGACGAAATGCAGGCGCGCCGGTCCCTTCGTCGGCACGGCCGCGAGCGTGAGCTTGACGATGCCGGTCCTGTCGGCCTCCTCGTAGCTCGCCTCGATGCGCCTGCCGCCCGACTCGAGCCAGACCTCGGACACATCGAGACCGATCCCGTGCAGCCAGATCACCGGCGCCGGCTTGCGGATGTCGACGTCGATCGCGACGCGGCCGGAAAATCGCTCCTTCTCCGGAAGGATCGTGAGGTCGAGATCGTAATGGGTCGGCACCACCGCGTCG
>CAZAEP010000012.1:0-21395 GCA_964484045.1 uncultured Sphingomonadales bacterium | reverse complement strand
ACCCACGGCGGCCGGATTGCCGCGGAAGGGGGTCTCGGCGAAAGCGTCGATCTGAAGGAAGGGGATGCGAATCACGATGCCGTCTCCAGCGCCGCTTCGAGGCTCTCGCGGATCGCCGGCGAGAATCCGACGAGGATGCGCCGCCCGAGATCGATCACCGGCCGCCGGATCAGCGCGGGATGGGTGAGCAGAAGCCGGCGCAGATGCGCGGGGTCGTCCCGGTCGCGTTCGCCGGGCGGGAGCGAGGTCCAGGTCCGGCTGCGGCGATTGAGCAGGTGATCGAGTCCCACCGCATCGATCCAGCGGTCGATCGTCTCGCCGTCCGGCGGCGTCTCGCGCAGATCGACGAGGCGCACCGCCGCGCCGCGGGCTTCGAGCCAGCGCCGCGCCGCGCGGCAACGATCACAGTTTTTCAGGCCGAACAGGACGATCATGATGTGATCCCGGGGGCTCCCCTTTCCTGTCCTCATAACGGCTCCCGCGGGCCGATGCCAGTGCCGATCTCGTCGCCTGCGCGACGGGAGAGCTCCCCGACCGTCAGATTGGGTTTCTCGAATCCTGCGGGGTCGACATAGATGATGATCTCGGCGTCGGGGAAGGCTTCGCTCAGCGCCGCTTCCACCTCGAGCGCGATGAGATGCGCCTGCTTCAGGCTCAGATGCGGATCGACCTCGATATGGAACTGAATGAAATCGCGGATCCCCGCACCCCGGGTCTTCAGGTCATGGATCCCGCGCACCTGCGGATTTCCCAGCGCGATGTTGAAGATGGTCTCGCGCATCTCGCCCGAGAGCTCCTTGTCCATCAGCATGTCCACCGCGCTGCGCCCGACACGGACCGCCTGCACCGCGATGAAGACCGCGATGCCGGCGCCGAAAAGGCCGTCCGCGCGGGGAAGACCGCCATAGGCGGCGATGGCGATGCCGGCGATCACGGCAAGATTGAGCAGAAAGTCGCCGGCATAGTGCAGGCTGTCGGCGCGGATGGCGAGCGAGCCGGTGCGCGTGATGACGAAGCGCTGAAAGGCGAGCAGCGCGAAAGTGAGGACGATGGCGAGAAGGGAGACGCCGATCGCCGTCCAGGCCATCGCGACCGGCGCGGGCGAGATGAGACGCGCGATCGACTGCAGCAGCAGAAAGGCGGCCGAGCCGAGCATGATGGCGCCTTGCGCGAGCGCCGCCAGACCTTCGGCCTTGCCGTGCCCGAAGCGATGCTCGGCATCGGGCGGCATGAGGGCGGTGCGCACGCCCACCAGCGTGATGATCGAGGCGCTCAGATCGAGCACCGAGTCGGCCAGCGAGGCGAGCATGGTGACCGAGCCGGTGAAAAACCAGGCCGCGGCCTTGGCCAGGCTGAGCGTCAGCCCGAGCGCGACCGACGCCAGCGCCGCGCCACGCATATAGCGACTTCGCCGGTCGTCGACATGACGCTCCCAGGCGTTCAAGACGGGCCTCCGGTGGCGCGGTCAGGGGTAGAGATAGCGGACCTCCCAGCTTCCGTCCGCCTGCCGCGTGAAGACCTGCCGGTCGTGCATGCGAAAGGGCTCTTCGCGCCAGAATTCGAAATGCGCGGGCACCAGGCGATAGCCGGACCAGCGCGGCGGCCGCGGCACCGCCTTGCCCTCGAAGCGTCTCGTGACCTCGGTCAGGGCGCGCTCGAAACTCGCCCGCCCCTCGGGCATCACCGCGGACTGCTTCGAGGCCCAGGCGGCAAGCTGACTTTCCCGCGGGCGGGTGGCGAAATAGGCATCCGCCTCGCCATCATCGACAAGCGACGTCTCGCCCTCGATGCGGATCTGGCGCGACAGGCTTTTCCAGTAGAAGAGCAGCGCCGCGCGCGGGTTGAGCGCGAGCTCCCGCCCCTTGCGGCTGTCGAGATTGGTATAGAAGACGAAGCCCCGCTCGTCCCAGGCCTTGAGCAGCACGACCCGCGCCGAGGGCCGTCCGCGCGCATCGGCGGTGGCCAGCGTCATGGCATTGGGGTCGCGTGGCTCGGCGGCTTCGGCCTCGGCGAACCATGCGCCGAAGAGGGTGAAGGGATCGCTCGTCTCATGCTCCGACATGATGACCTCCGCGTTTGAGGGAGCGAAGAACCGGTGCCGCCCATATAGACGCCGCGACAAAGGCGCGCCAAGCGCGAAAACGCCGCATTGCATCGCGCGGCCTTTTTCTGCCCTTTAACAGGCAAGCCCGCTATCCTATCTCTGAACCCGCATCACGGGGCGGCAGGAATAACGGGCTGAGAGACGGAGATGAAGGACCTCTATTCGGTTCTGGGCGTATCGCGCACCGCCGGCGAGGCCGAGATCAAGAGCGCCTACCGCAAGCTGGCGAAGAAACTGCATCCCGATCGTCACAAGGGCGACGCGAAGGCGGCGGAGCGGTTCAAGGAGGTGTCGGCCGCCTATGCCATTCTCGGCGACAAGGAAAAGCGGCAGCGCTACGACCGCGGCGAGATCGACGAAAGCGGCAATGAGCGGGCGCCCTTTGCCGGCGCGCAGGCGGGCGGCGGCGCGTATGAGTTCCACGGCGTTCACCCCGGTGCGGGCGGCGCGGCGGAGTTCACCGACGCCGAGGACCTGTTCGCCGATCTCTTCGGCTTCACCCGCACGCGCAGCCGCCGCCCGCGCGTGCGGCGCGGCCACGATGTCGGCTATCGGCTGAAGATCGGCTTCGCCGACGCCCTGCGCGGCGCCACGCGGCGCGTTACGCTCTCGAACGGCAAGACGCTCGACGTCAAGATTCCCGCCGGTGTCCGCGACGGGCAGCAGATTCGCCTCGCCGGTCAGGGCGAGCCCGGCATCCTCGGAGGACCCGCCGGCGATGCGCTGATCACGATCGAGGTCGAGCCCCATCCCTATTTCAGCCGCAAGGGGGACGATCTTCATCTCGACCTGCCGATCAGCATCGACGAAGCGGTGCTGGGCGCCAAGGTGTCGATCCCGACCGTCGGCGGCACCGTCTCGCTGACCATTCCGAAGAATTCGTCGAGCGGCAGGAAGCTGCGCCTCAAGGGCAAGGGCGTGCGCCGCGGCAGGCGGGCGGGCGATCTTTACATCACGCTCCGCATCGTCCTCCCCGACAGACCCGACCCGGAGCTTGAAGCGGCGCTCCGCGACTGGGCGGCGACGCACAGCTACCCTGTGCGCGACAAGCTCAAGCTCTGAGGCGGCCATCGTGCGCGGGCTCCGGCGGCAGGCGGCCCTCTTCTGGCGGGCGGTGTGGCGATTTCTCACCGATCACGGTCCGGAGCATGCCGGCAATCTCGCCTTTCTCGGCACGCTCGCGCTTTTTCCCTTTCTCATTTTCCTGCTCTCGCTCTCGGGCCTTCTGGGCCAGACGGCGGCCGGGCATGAGGCGATCGCCTTCCTGCTCGGAAATCTTCCCGGGCCGGTGGCCCGCGCCATCGAGCCGGCCATCCGGGCGCTCGTCGACGCCGCCGACCGCGGCCTCCTCACCGGCGCCGTGATCCTCGCGCTCTACAGCTCGATCAACGGCCTCGAGGCGGCGCGCAGGGCGGTCATCCATGCCCACGGCGGATGGCAGCACGCGGCCGCCTTCTGGCGCCGCATGCTTGCCGATCTCCTCATCGTTATTCTCGTGACGCTGGCCATCGTGCTGATCACCGCCCTGGTCATCCTGCTGCCGCCGCTGCTCGCCGTCGTCGAGGACTGGCTCCGTCTGCCCGAAGCCGTTCATTTCCTCAGCCTCGTCGGACGGCTTCTCTTCGCGCCGCTCCTGATGTTCGCCATCCTGCTCGGAGCCTATCGGCTCTTCACGCCGCGCATTCCCGGGCAGCGGCGGCGCTACCTTCCGGGCGCGCTTCTCACGCTCGTGGTCTGGCTCCTTCTCGCCCGGGGGATGGCGCTCTATCTCCAGTTTGCGGTGCGCTACGACCTCGTCTATGGCAGTCTCGCCGGGCTCGTCCTGCTCGAGCTCTTTCTCTATCTTCTCGCCGCCGCCTTCATTCTCGGCGCGCATCTGAACGCCTGCTACGCCCGGAGCGGGGGACGTGTGCCGGGCGCGGACGCCGCGGCGGCCGGCGATTGACCGCAGGGACACCATGTGTAGGATGCGCGCAATTCCGAGCGGGATCGCATGAGGAGCACTCGAATGAACGATACGGGCAGACTTCTGGAGGGCAGGAAGGGTCTCATCATGGGGGTGGCCAACGATCGCTCGCTCGCCTGGGGGATCGCCCGCCGTGCCGCCGAACACGGCGCGACGCTGGCCTTCACCTATCAGGGCGAGGCCCTCGAGCGCCGGGTGCGCCCGCTTGCCGAGAGCGTCGGCGGCGCGTTCCTTCTTCCCTGCGACGTCAGCGATCCGGACTCGATCGATGCCGTCTTCGCGGACATCGGATCGCGCTGGGGAGAGCTCGATTTCCTGGTCCATGCGATCGGCTTTTCCGACAAGAACGAATTGCGTGGACGGTATATCGATACCAGCCGCGAGAACTTCCTGCGCACCATGGACGTGAGCTGCTATTCCTTCACCGCCGTGGCGCGGAGGGCGGAGCCGCTGCTGCGCCCCGGCGGCAGTCTCTTGACCCTCACCTATTACGGCGCCGAGAAGGTGGTGCCGCACTACAATGTGATGGCGCTCGCCAAGGCGGCGCTCGAGGCGAGCGTGCGCTATCTCGCCAACGACCTCGGCGCCCGGGGCATCCGCGTCAATGCCATCTCGGCGGGCCCGATCAAGACGCTGGCGGCTTCGGGCGTCGGCGACTTCCGCTATATCCTGAAATGGAACGAGCTCAATTCGCCGTTGCGGCGCACGGTGACGATCGACGATGTCGGCGGTGCCGGGCTCTATCTTCTCTCCGATCTCGCCGCCGGCGTGACCGGCGAGATTCATCATGTCGATGCCGGCTACAATATCATCGGCATGAAGCAGGAGGACGCCCCCGACATCGCCCTGAGCTGACACGCGGCAAGGCGTGCGTCCGCGCGCGGGAGCGACGTCGCGCATCACCCCGACGACAAGCTTCTGTCGGCAGCCCCTTGCAATCGGATGCGAAAGACCGCAAGGCTTGAGACGGTCGGAACGGCACCCCCGGGCACGGTGCCTCGCACAGGTGGCGACGGGAGCGATCGATGGATCGTGCGTATTTCTACGAACTGATGGCGGGCAGCGGCGACCTCGATTACGAGGTCTATCTCAACACGCCGCAGATCCTGAGCGCGCAGAAGGACTATGACGCCTTCTGCAATCGCGACGAGCTGCAGTTCCAGATCGTGCATCAGGTCGAGGAGCTGTGGATGAAGCTCCTCGCCTATACGCTGCTCGACATCGACGAGTATCTGCAGGCGCGCAACACCAACCGGGTGCTGACGCTCTTCGGCCGTGTCCACCGCATCCTCCGGCTCATGACCGAGCAGCTCGGGCTGCTCGAGACCATGTCGCCGAAGGAATATCAGGAGATCCGGCTCCAGCTCGGCAACGGCTCGGGCCAGGAATCGCCCGGCTTTCGCACCTTGCTCAAGATGCCGAAGCCGCTGTGGGAGAGCTTCGTCGCCCGCTATCTCGAGGCCGAGGGGCGCAGCATCGAGGCGATCTACGATTCCGCCTATGATCATGGCGACGCCTATATGGTCGCCGAGGCGCTCGCCGAGTTCGACGAGCTGTTCCAGAAATTCCGCTATCATCATATCCAGCTCATCCACCGCACCATCGGCATGGAGGCGAAATCGCTCAAAGGGCGTTCGGTGGAGCTGCTGAAGGACGGACTCAGGACCCGCTTCTTTCCCGAGCTCTGGCGGATTCGCAGCGAGATGACCGATGCCTGGGGTGGCCGGTACGGCGTCGTGCGCGACAGCATTTCGGGGCACTGAGAGAGAGAATGGCGAAACCGACCGCGGAAAGAACCTCGCAGCCCGCCGCCGGCGTGCAGAAGCTCGTGATCGAGTTCGGGCCGCTGGTCCTGTTCTTTCTCGTCAACTGGCGGGCGGGAATCTTCGCCGCCACCGCGGCCTTCATGGCGGCGATGGTGGCGGCGATCGCCTATAGCTGGCACAGCACGCGGCACGTGGCGCCGATGCTCTGGGTCTCGACGGCGCTGGTGCTGGTATTCGGCTCGCTCACCCTGTGGCTTCAGGACGCCACCTTCATCAAGCTCAAGCCGACGGTCATCTACGTCTTCTTCGCACTCGTCCTCTTCATCGGCCTGCGTCGCGGGCGGCTCTTTCTCCGGAGCCTTTTCGATCAGGCCTTTCCGGCGATGGAGGAACGCGGCTGGCGGGTTCTGACGCGCAACTGGGCGCTCTTTTTTCTGGCGCTTGCGGTGTTGAACGAAATCGTCTGGCGCAATGTCTCGACCGATAGCTGGGTCGCCTTCAAGACCTTCGGCGTGCTGCCGCTCGCCTTCGCTTTCGCGCTCGTCCAGATCCCGGTGGTGAGCCGATATCAGCGCGACGAGACGGGCGACGACTGAAGATCGGCGGCATAGCGGTCCATGGCGCGGGCCATGGCGAGGTCGCGCGCGCTCAGGCCACCGGCGTCATGGGTCGTCAGCGTCACCTCGACACGGTCATAGACGTTGAACCATTCCGGATGGTGGTTCATCTTCTCGGCGAGAAGCGCGACCCGGCTCATGAAGCCGAAGGCCGCGTTGAAGTCCCGGAAGCGATAGGTTCTCGAGATGGCGTCGCGCCCCTCCACCTCCGACCAGCCCGCAAGCTCGGCAAGGGCCGCGGTGCGCGCCTCGGAACTCAAGCGTTCGGTCATGCCCGTTCCCTCCTTTCTCATGCGAGAGTGAGGCCGCGATGGCCCGGATGCAAGCCCCGCCTTCGCCCTGGCACGGCCGGTGTGCCCCGAGCGCCGACGAGATCGCGGCCCTTGCCGCCGAGGCGGTGGCCACCATCCCCGAGCCCCTGCGGGCGCATCTTGACGGCGTCGTCTTCCGCGTCGTCGAATTCCCCGACGAGGAGACGCTCAGATGCCTCGGCATGGCGGACGATCCGTTCGGGCTCCTCGGACTCTATCAGGGGGTGAGCCTTGCCGAGAAGAGCGGTTTCGACGCCCCCGCGGAACCCGACATGATCTTTCTCTATCGCCGCCCGATTCTCGATTACTGGGCGGATTCCGGCGAGACCCTCGACCGTCTCGTGCGCCATGTGCTGATTCACGAGGTGGGGCACCATTTCGGCCTCTCGGATGCCGACATGGACCGCATCGAGACCGCGGCCGACAGGGGGGACTAGCTCTTTTCGAGAAGGCCTTCGACGAAGGCGGGCACGATCTCGGTCGCCGGTCCGTAATGGCCCTCGGCGAAGAGATGTCGGCCCTCCGAGGGCTCGAGATTGAGCTCGACCGTGTGCGCGCGGCCGAGCGAGCGCGCAAGGCCGACGAAGCCGGCCGCGGGATAGACGGCGCCCGAGGTGCCGATGGAGACGAAGAGGTCGGCGTGCGCGATCGCCCGTTCGATCTCGTCCATGTGGAAGGGGATCTCGCCGAACCAGACGATGTGCGGGCGCAGCCTCCCTCTTGCGCATACCGGGCAGCGATCTCCCTGGGCAATGTCGCCCTCCCACGCCACGACGGCGGCGCAATCGAGGCAACGGGCCTTCCTGAGCTCGCCGTGCATGTGCAGCACCCGGCGGCTGCCGGCGCGCTCGTGCAGGTCGTCGACATTCTGTGTCACCACGAGCACCTCGCCGTCGAGTTCCGATTCGAGCCGCGCCAGCGCCTTGTGCGCGGCATTGGGGGCGACGCGTGCGAGTTCGCGCCGGCGCAGATTGTAGAACGTCTGCACGCGCTCCGGATCGCGGGCGAAGGCGTCCGGCGTCGCCACGTCCTCGATGCGGTGTTTCGCCCACAGCCCGCCCTCGTCGCGGAAGGTGGAGAGTCCGGATTCGGCGGAAATGCCGGCACCGGTCAGGATCACGACATGGCGACAGCCTCGCATGGCTGTGTCCTCCCTCTCGATCGCCCCGGCCCGCGCCGCATGCAACATCGCGCGCAGGGCCGATGAGGAATCACGCGCAGAATACAGATCCACGGATCGATATCGATAGCCTTGACCCGGCTTCCTTCAGACCCACCTCGCCCCGGATCGCGCGGCGCCGTTTTTTTATCCCCCGCGATCGGCTAACAAGGAGCACCGGAAGGGGAGACCGCATCATGGTTCGCGTGCTGTTCGTCTGCATGGGCAATATCTGTCGCTCGCCGATGGCGGAGGGGGCGTTTCGTCGCCTCGCCGCCGAAGCCGGGCTGCTCGATCGTGCGAACGGTATCGCGACCGATTCCGCCGGCACCAGTCGCTATCATGTCGGCGAGCCCCCCGATCCGCGGGCGATGCGGGCGGCGCGTGCCCGCGGCATCGACATCTCGGGCCAGCGAGCGCGGCAGGTGCAGGCCGGGGACTTCGGGAATTTCGACTATCTGATCGCCATGGATCGCGACAATCTCGCGCATCTCGAGCGCCTCGCGCCCGAGGCGCACGGTGCCCGGCTCGCGCTCTTTCTCTCCTATGCACCGGAGGTCGGCCTCGATGAGGTGCCCGATCCCTATTTCGGCGGCGCGGGCGGCTTCGAGGGTTGTCTCGACCTCATCGAGGCCGCCGCGAGGGGGCTCTTCGACCACGTCCTGCACCGGCATTTTCCCGACCATGCGGCCATCGCTCGGCGATAGGCTCGAGGCCGCGCTCGGCAAGCGGCCGGAGTGCACGACCCCCCTCGCGGGCGGCGATATCGGCAGCGTCGCCCGCGTCGACTTCGCCGATGGCACCTGCTGCGTGGCCAAGGAACCGGGCGCGCAGGGGGTCGATACGGCGCTTCTCGAGGCGCGCATGCTCGCGCGTCTCGCCAGGGTGCCGGGCTTTCCCGTCCCCGCCGTTCTTCACGCCGAACCGCGCCTTCTTGTCCTCGAGTGGCTGCCCGGACGGAGCGGACTCGCCCGCGATGCCGAGGTCGATGTCGCGCGCCGTCTCGCGCAACTGCACGCGGAGACAGCCGGGCGCTTCGGCTTTGACGAGACGACGGTGATCGGGCCCCTGCCGCAGCCCAACCCGCAGCTTCGTGACTGGATCGCCTTTTTTCGCGAGCATCGGCTCCTGTACATGGCGCGTCTGGCGCTCGACGCCGGGCGGCTTCCCGCCGCGATCTGGACCCGCATCGAGCGTCTCGCGGGGCGTCTCGATCGCTGGCTCGAGCCGCCGGCGCGGCCGGAGCTTCTTCATGGCGATCTCTGGGGCGGCAATATCCTGTGCGCGGGCGGCCGCGTCAGCGGCTTTCTCGACCCCGCCATAAGCTTCGGCCATGGCGAGATGGACCTCGCCTTTCTCACCCTTTTCGACAACCCGGGCCCGCGCTTTTTCGCCGCCTATGGCGAGATGCGGCCGATCGCACCGGGCTTTTTCGAAGCCCGCCGCGCGCTCTATCTGCTATGGCCGCTCCTTGTGCATGTCCGTCTCTTCGGCGGCGGCTATCTCGGCCAGGTCGAACGCATCCTCGACCGCTTCGACGCCTGAGGCGGCAAAGCGCGCTTCGACGACATAGCGCGCCCCCTCATGGCCGAGATGACTGGAGAAGAGGGCGAAATGATCGACCGTGATCCGCGGCGTCGCAAAGTCCCGGTGATCGACGAGGTAGCGCTCGAGCCGTGCGCAACGACCGCGGAAACGCGCCAGCGTCACATGCGGGCGATATTTGCGCGTCTCGGGCGCGATGCCGACACGGTCCAGCGCCTGATCGATCTTCTCGTGCAGGTGCTTGAGCGGTGCCGGATCGCGCACGCCGGCCCACAGCGCCCGCGGTTTCCTGAGCTTTCCGAAGACGCCGAGCCCTTCGATGTCGAGTGCGAAGGGCGCGAAACGGATGCGTCCCAGGGCATCCGCGATCTCGCCCGCGCGGCGGGTTTCGACCTCGCCGATGAAGCGCAGGGTGAGGTGATACTGCGCGTCCGTTTGCCAGCGCGCGCCGTCGACGCCGCCGCGCAGGAGAGCGAGCGCCTGCCGGGTTGCGGTCGGAAGCTCCAGACCGACGAAGAGGCGGATCATGGCCTTTCCGCCTCCTTTCCGTCTGCATGCTGCGCGGTTGCGAGCGCCTCCAGCACGGAGGGCAGGATGCGCGCGACGATGAGCGCCACCCCTTCCGCCGTGGGATGGATGCCATCCGCCTGATTGAGCGCGCGCTCGGCGGCGACGCCGTCGAGGAAGAAGGGGTAGAAGGCGGCCACGGCGTATTCCTCCGCAAGCTCGGGATAGATCGCATCGAAAGCGCGTGCATAGTCCGCGCCCATGTTCGGCGGCGCTCGCATGCCGGCGAGGAGCACCGGAATGCGGCGGTCGCGAAGCGTCTCCAGGATCGCTGCGAGATTGACCCGCGTCAGCGCGGGATCGATGCCGCGCAGGGCGTCATTGGCGCCGAGCTCGAGGATCAGAAGATCGGGCGGACCCTCGGGGAGCGACGCGAGAACCCAGTCGAGCCGCGCCCGGCCGCCGGCGCTGGTATCGCCCGAAACCCCGGCATCGAGGACCCGCACCCGGGCGCCGAGACGCGCCTTGAGCGCGGCTTCGAGCTGCGCCGGGAAGGACTCGCCGGGAGCCAATCCATAACCGGCCATGAGACTGTCGCCGAAACCCAGGATAATGATCTCGCGCGCCGTCGCCGGCAGCGCAAGACAAAGGGAGGCCGAGACGGCTAAGATAGCCAGCGCTCCTGTCGCGCGCCGGATCCGCGCGCACGACAGGCCGTATGCCACCAACGCGTATAAGAAATCCATGGAGCAGAAGATGGCGAGCGGCGAGGCGATAATCAATCTCGAAGGCGTCGAGCTGACACTCGCAAGCGGCGCCGGCCCGGTCCATGTCCTGCGCGGCGTCGATCTGACCGTCGCACGCGGCGAGGCGCTCGGCATCGTCGGGCCGTCGGGCTCGGGGAAATCGACCCTGATGGCGGTGATGAGCGGCGTCGAGCAGGCTTCCGCCGGCCGCGTTCTCGTCGACGGACTCGATCTTGCCGGCGGGGACGAGGACCGCCTCGCGCTTCATCGCCGCGAGCGCATCGGCATCGTCTTCCAGTCCTTCCACCTCATTCCGACCATGACGGCGCTCGAGAATGTCGCCGTGCCGCTCGAGCTTGCCGGGCGCCGCGATGCGTTCGCGCGCGCCGAGGAGGAACTCGCGGCGGTCGGGCTCGCGCATCGTCTCGGGCACTATCCGGCGCAGCTTTCAGGCGGCGAGCAGCAGCGCGTCGCGCTCGCCCGGGCGCTCGCTCCCGATCCCGTGCTTCTGTTCGCCGACGAGCCCACGGGCAATCTCGATCACGCCACCGGGGCGACGATCATCGATCTCATGTTCGCTCTCCATCGCGCGCGCGGGACGACGCTCGTCCTCGTCACGCACGACCCGGCGCTCGCCGCCCGCTGCGGGCGCATCCTTCATATGCGCGACGGCCGCATCGTGCGGGCGGAGATCCCTGCCGGAAAGGTCCTGCTGCCGGAAGCGACGACACCATGAGGGCGCTGAGCCACGCGACCGGCCTGCCGGTGGTCCTGCGTCTCGCCCTGCGCGAGTTGCGCGAGGGCCTGCGCGGCTTCCGTATCTTTCTCGCCTGCCTCATCCTCGGCGTGGCGGCGATCGCCGGCGTCGGCTCGCTGGCCTCCGCGCTCATCGCCGGCATGACGGAAGAGGGCCAGACCCTGCTTGCCGGCGATGCCGAGCTCCGGCTTCTCCAGCGCGAGATCGATGATACCGCACGCGCCTGGCTCGAGGCGCGCGGCACCGTTTCGCAGTCGCTGCGTCTGCGCACCAACGGCTTCGCCCCCGCAAGCGGCGAACGCACGCTGGTCGAGATGCGCGCCGTCGACGGGCGTTACCCCTTTTACGGCGGAGTCCGCCTCACGCCGGCGATGCCGCTTGCCGACGCCCTTGCCAGGCGCGACGGACGCTGGGGCGTCGTCGTCGATCCCGATCTTGCCGACAGGCTGTCGATCGGCATCGGCGACATGCTGCGTCTCGGCAAGGTCGATTTCGAGGTCAGGGCAGGGATCGCCCATGAACCCGATCGCGCCAATCTCGGCTTCCAGCTTGGTCCCTCGGCGATCGTCGCCTGGGAGGCCGTGCCGGCCACCGGGCTCGTCACCTTCGGCAGTCTCGCGACCTATTCCTACAAGATCCGCCTCGCCGACGGCGTCGCGATTTCCGACTGGCAGGCCGACCTCAAGGCCGCCTTTCCCGATGCCGACTGGCGGATCCGCACCCGCGACACCGCCGCACCCGGCATCCGCGCGTTCGTCGATCGCATGGGCACCTTCCTCATTCTCGTGGGGCTGACCGCGCTCACCGTCGGCGGCGTCGGTGTCGGCAACGCCGTGCGCGCCTATCTCGACCGTCGCGCGGATACCATCGCCACGCTCAAGATTCTCGGCGCCCCCGGCGGCACCGTCTTTGCGGTCTATCTTCTCGCGGTGATGCTGCTCGCCCTGCTCGCGGTGGCGGTCGGGCTCGGCATCGGTGCAGCGCTGCCGGCGGCGCTCGCCGCCCTCTGGGGTGATGCGCTGCCGGTGCCGGCGCGTTTCGGGATCCATGCCGAGCCGCTTCTCGTGGCGACGCTCTATGGCCTCCTCATCACGGTGGTTTTCACGGCCTGGCCCCTGGGTCGCGCCCGCGATCTCCCGGCGGCGCGTCTCTTTCGCAAGGCGGTCGCGCCCGTGCGCCGCCGACCGCGCGCGGGCCATATCGCGCTCGCCGTCGCAGCCGGGGGCCTCGTCATCGCCACCGCGGTGGGACTTTCCGATCAGCGCGCGCTCACCGCCGGTTTCGCGATCGCCGCCGTTCTGGCGCTCGCGCTTCTGCGCGCCACCGGCTGGGGGCTCGAACGCCTTGCCGCGCGCATGCCGCGACCCGGGCATCCCGGGCTGAGGATGGCCGTCGCCAACCTCCACCGTCCGGGTGCGGCGACCGGTCCGGTGGTGGTCTCGCTCGGTCTCGGGCTCACCCTCTTCGCCGCGCTGGCGCTCATCGAGGGCAATATGAACCGCGAAGTGGCCGAGCAGATCCCCGACCGCGCGCCGGCCTTTTTCTTCGTCGACATCCAGCCCGATCAATATGCCGACTTCGTCGCCACCGCGCGCAGCCTGCCGGGGGTGAGCAATCTCGTCACCGTGCCCTCCCTGCGCGGCAGGATCACCCATGTAAAGGGTGTGCCGGCGGCCGAGGTGGAGCCCGACCCCGGCTCGGCCTGGGTCCTGCACGGCGATCGCGGGCTCTCCTATGCGATCGACATTCCCGAGGGCAATGCGCTCGTTGCCGGAGAATGGTGGCCCGCCGACTATGACGGCCCGCCGCTGATATCGATGTCGGCGGAAGAGGCGCGCGGACTCGGCCTCGGTGTCGGCGACACGATCACGATCTCCGTGCTCGGGCGCGCGATCACCGCCACCGTCGCATCCCTGCGCGAGGTCGAATGGGGCACCTTCGGCTTCAATTTCGTCCTTCTCTTCGATCCCCACACGCTCGCCGCCGCGCCGCACGGCTACATGGCGACGCTCGAGGCCGAGGGCGAGGCCGAACGTCGCGCCTACCGGACGCTCACCGACCGTTTCCCCAATGTCACCGCGGTGCGCATGAAAGAGGTGCTGGCCTCGGTCAATGCGCTTCTGGGCGAGATCGGCACGGCGGTGCGGGCGACCGCCGTGATCACCGTTCTCGCCGGGATCCTCGTGCTCGCGGGCGCCATGGCCGCGGGTTATCGCCATCGCCTTTACGACGCGGCGATCATGAAGGTGCTGGGTGCCGTGCGGCGCGACATTCTTCTCGCCCACGGCATCGAGAGCGCGCTTCTGGGGGTTCTGACCGGGATCGTCGGCCTCGCTCTCGGCGGGCTTGCGGGATGGATCGTGGTGACGAAGGTCATGGACCTCGACTTCACCCTCTTTCCCGGCACCATGGCGCTGACGGTCGGCCTGAGCGCCCTGGCGACCCTCGCCTTCGGCCTGCTCGGGACGTGGGCCGCGCTGGCCGTGCGACCGGCGGCGGTGCTGCGCACGGCATAAGCCGCCGGTTTTCCTTGAACCGGCGCGAGGGAACACCGATATTAAACGGGTTCGATATCCCTACCCATGAAAGGAAGAGGCGAGGATATGGTCGAAAGATATGACCGGCGCTACGCCGCGGGCGCCACGCACACGCGGACCGCGGCCGCCGTCGTCGATGAAGGTCTGCGCGCCTACATGCTGCGCATCTACAATTACATGACGGCCGGCGTGCTGCTTACCGGCATCACGGCGTTGCTCGTCTTCCGCATTCCCGCTCTGCAGGAGCTCTTCTACAACATCGTGATGACGCCGGCCGGCCCCGCCATCGCGGGCATGACCGGCCTTGGCTGGCTCGTGACATTCGCCCCCCTCGGCTTCGTTCTGGTGATGTCGTTCGGCATCAACAGACTCTCGAGCGGGACCGCGCAGATGCTCTTCTGGAGCTTTGCGGCGGTGATGGGCCTGTCGCTCTCGTCCGTCCTGTTCGTCTATACCGGCGCGTCCGTGGCGCGCACCTTCTTCATTACCGCGGCCGCTTTCGGGGCGCTCAGCCTCTACGGCTACACCACGAAGAGGGACCTGAGCGCGTTCGGCAAGTTCCTGTTCATGGGGCTGATCGGCATCCTGATCGCGATGGTGGTCAATTTCTTCGTCCGGTCGTCGATGATGGACTTCATCGTCTCGATCCTCGGCGTGCTGATCTTCGCCGGCCTCACCGCCTACGACACGCAGCGGCTCAAGAATCTCTACTACACGGTCGCCGGCAACGGCGAGGCCACCGCGAAGGCGTCGGTGATGGGGGCCTTGAGCCTCTATCTCGACTTCATCAACATGTTCCTCTTCCTGCTCCGCTTCCTCGGCACGAGCCGGAGCTGAGCGGGCGTCCGATCAGGTCCGGACGACATGAGGTGCCCGGGATCGCATGACGCGCCCGGGCGCCTTTTCCGTCGGGAGTGCGGAGATACGCGACATGGTGCATGAGACGGCCTATCTCGCCGGCGGCTGCTTCTGGTGCCTCGAGGCGATCTACAAGGAACTCGCAGGGGTCGCGGCGGTGCGGCCGGGATTCATGGGCGGGACGACCGCGAACCCGAGCTACCGGGAGGTCTGTACCGGCACCACCGGACATGCCGAGGTCGTCGAGGTGACCTTCGATCCCGGCGTCGTCACCTATGACGATCTGCTCGATGTCTTTTTCAGCATCCACGACCCGACGCAACTGAACCGTCAGGGCAACGACATCGGCACGCAATATCGCTCCGCGATCTTTTATCGCGACGCGGCGCAGAAGGCCGCCGCCGAGGCCGCCGTCGCGCGGGCCCGGACCGTGTGGGACGACCCCGTCGTCACCGAGATCGCGCCGGCCGGACCCTTCTGGCCCGCGGAAGCCGAGCATTTCGACTATTTCGCACGCAATCCCGACCAGCCCTATTGCGCCGCCGTGGTGGCACCGAAGGTGGCGAAGGCCCGTGCGAAATGGGCGAGAAAACTCAAGAGACGCCCTGCCTGAGGCTTGCGTTTCCCGGGCATGTTCCAGCCGTGCGCGTTCTATCCCCTGTCATCGCGTTTCCGCCTCCTGCGCGTCGGAGGGCTGAAGGAGGTCAGGGCCCAAGGACCGGCAGGCCGGCGGAGCGGGACTTCTGCCGCATCCCCTTTTTGCAGAGATCATCGGCGCCCGCATCGCGGCGGGTCTCTCGGCCCTCACAAAGGGGCCGGACCCGGACTCTGTGGGCGATGCGACATTGACAGCGGGAGCCGAGACCCTACATCCTCTTCAGCAACAGTAACGCCAGCATGTGGACGACCATGACCGAAGCGCCACCGCCGATCCGGCTGACCGAAGCCGCGGCCACGCGCCTCAAGGCGCTGATCGCCGCCGAGGGGAAGCCTCTGGCCTTCCGCGTCTCCGTCGCCGGGGGCGGTTGCTCGGGCTTCACCTACCAGTTCGACCTGGCGGAAAAGGAAGAACCCGGCGACGTGGCGATCGAGCAGCACGGTGTCAGGGTGCTCGTCGACAACATGTCGCTTCTCTATGTGCTGGGCAGCACCATCGACTATGTCGAGGATCTGATCGGCGCCGCCTTCCGGGTCGAGAATCCGAACGCGCAGTCCTCATGCGGCTGCGGCTCGTCCTTTTCGGTGTGACGCCGCTCAGCTTGTCTCGTCGGCGGAAGAAGCCGGGGTCGCGGCGTAGCCGTCGACGCGGTGGCGCGTCCAGATGCGGCTGTCGCAGAAGATGAGGAGGCAGCCCTTGACCTTCAGGCGGTCCGGAGCCTCGAGTTCGGCCTTGGCGCGATAGGTGGCGCCGTTGCGGGGGTCGCGAATGGCGCCCTTCACCCAGCGGCCGTTCCTGTAGATCAGGCCCTCGAGCACCGAGGCGCCGAGAAAGGCGGGATTGCCGCTGCGGGTCCATATGATGTGCCCGCAAAAGCCCTTGCCGTCGGGACAGGCCTGAATCTCGATGCGTGACTTGCCGCTGTCGCTCTCCCACACCCCGACGATGGAATTCGGCCCCGACTCCGCCCGTGCCGCACCGGCGAGGGCAGCAAGGCTCAACAGAAGAAGAGGCAGGCGGCGAAACATCTCCCGGGATCGGCCTTTCTGTTTCGAGCATCCCCGTTCCCGGAGCAGAGCTCCGGTGACGACGCTCAAGACCTCTTGCTAGGGTCGAATTGCGACCACATTTTGGCGCAAATCGTACATTCCCGGGGTGACGGGCGGTGTGGCGCTCAGGCGTTGCGCGGGATCGCCAGCTTGCGGTGCTGCGCCACGGCGAGGATGAGCCCGAAGGAGAGCATCATCGTCAGCATCGCCGATCCGCCATAGGAGATGAGCGGCAGGGGGACGCCGACCACCGGCAGCAGCCCCATCACCATGGCGATATTGATGAACATGTAGAGGAAGATGGTGAAGGCGAGACCGGCGGCGAGCAGGCGTCCGAACTGATTGCGGCAGGTCGCCGCGACATAAAGCGCGTAAGTCAGCAGGACCATGTACAGCGCGATCACGAGGAGCCCGCCGACGATGCCGAACTCCTCGCCGAGCACGGTGAAGATGAAGTCGGTCTTCATCTCGGGAAGGAAGTTGAGATGGCTCTGCGTGCCGGCAAGGAACCCCTTGCCGAAGGCGCCGCCCGAGCCGAGCGCGATCTTCGACTGGATGATCTGATATCCGGCGCCCAGAGGATCGTGCTCGGGGTTGAGGAAGGTCAGGATGCGGTCCCGCTGATAGTCGTGGAGCAGGCTCCAGACGACCGGCACCGCCGCCGCCGCCGCCGCGCCGCCGCCGATGAACAGCCATTTCGACGCCCCGGCGAGAAACATCACCGCCGCGCCCCCCAGCGCCAGCATCAAGGCGGTGCCGAGATCGGGCTGTCGGGCGATCAGGACCATCGGCACGGCGATGAGGGCGAGCGGGACGAGGAGATAGGTGAAGCGGGCCGACTGCCAGGCATTGAGGCCGTGATAGTATCGCGCCAGCGCCATCACGAGCGCGATCTTCATCGGTTCCGACGGCTGCAGGCGCATGAAGCCGATGTCGAGCCAGCGCTGTCCGCCCATGCCCACCACGCCGATGAACTCGACCGCGACGAGAAGGATGAGGGCGCCGACATAGGCCGGGTAGGCGAGCCGCAGGAGGGTGCGGATGTCCACCAGCGCAACGGTCAGCATGGCGGCGAGCGCGAAGCCGAACCGTACCGCATGCGCCTTGACCCAGGGCTCGAAGCGGGCGCCGCTGACCGAATAGAGCATGGCGCAGCCGATCGCCGCGATGGCGATCAGAACGAGCACGATGAACCAGTTGATGTCCCGGATCTTCTGGGCCAGGGACTTGTGCAGGCGGCGCGGTGCGAAGAGGGTCCCCGCCGTCATCGGGCGCCCCCCTGGCCGGTCCTGGCGCCGGCCGCGAGATCGGCGCCGTAGGGGGCGCGCGCTGCGGGGTCACGCCGCAGCACCAGTTCCATCACGTCGCGGGCGACCGGCGCCGCGGCGCTCGAGCCGCCGCCGCCATGCTCGATGAGGACGCTCAGGGCGTAGCGCGGACGCCCGGTGGGCGCATAGGCGACGAACCAGGCATGATGCCGCTCGCGCCAGGGGAGCGAGGCCTGCTTGACCTCCTGCTCGCGTTGCGCCCTGGTGATGCGGCGCACCTGCGCCGTTCCGGTCTTGCCCGCCATCCGGACGCCGCCGACATCGAGGCGGGAGGCGTAGGCCGTGCCACGATATTCGAGCACCTTCTCCATGCCGCGACGGATGGCGGCGAAATGGCGCGGCGCGAGGTCGACGCGCGGCCAGCTCCGCGCTTCGGCGACCGGATCGGACCCCACCTGGCGCACCAGATGCGGGACGACCTTGCGTCCGCCATTGGCGATCCGCGCGGTCATCACGGCGAGCTGCAGCGGTGTCGCCAGAAGTGCGCCCTGCCCGATGCCGACATTCAACGTCTCGCCGCCGACCCAGGGTCTGCCGGTGGTCGCCAGTTTCCAGCCCGGGGTCGGCACGAGCCCCTTGCTTTCGCCGCCGATCTCGATACCGAAGGTCTCGCCCAGCCCGAAGGCGTGCGCCCACGCGGCGATCCGTTCGATCCCGAGCTCCTGCGCCACGCGGTAGAAGAACACGTCGCAGGACTGCGCGATGGCGTCGATGAGCGCGATGCGGCCATGTCCGCGTTTCTTCCAGCAGTGCCAGAGATTGTCGCCGAGACGGTATTCCCCATTACAGAAGACCGTCGTCTCCGGCGTGATGATGCCCTCATGCAGGCCGGCCGCGGCGACCACCATCTTGAAGGTCGAGCCCGGCGGATACTGCCCGTTCAGCGACTTGTCGACGAGCGGCTTGCGCGGGTCCTTGAGCAGCGCCTGCCAGTTCTCGCGACTGATGCCGCGCGTGAAGCGGTTGGGATCGTAGGCCGGGGTCGAGACCTGGGCATAGACCTCGCCGTTATCGACATCGAGCACGACGACGCCCGCGGAGTCCTCTCCCAGACGCGCCGCGATGCCGCGCTGCAGTTCGGCATCGAGCGTGAGAACGACGGTGTCGCCGGCCGCGCCCTCGTCGCGGGCGAGCTCGCGGATCACGCGGCCATAGGCATTGACCTCCACCCGGCTCGATCCCGCGGTGCCGCGCAGGCGCCGGTCATAGGCGCGCTCGACGCCGCGCTTGCCGACCTTGAAGCCCGGGAGACCGAGAAGCGGATCGCCGTCGAGATCGTCCTTTGCGGGGGCGCCGACATAGCCCACCACCTGGCTGACCGGCGTGCCGAGCGGATACCAGCGGGTGAGTCCGGCATCGGGCTGCACGCCCGGAAGGTCGAGGGTCTCGACATTGAGGCGGGCGAAGGTCCGCCAGTCGAGGCCCTCGGCGACGGTGACCGGCAGGAAGCGCCGCTGGCGTGCGATCTGCCGCTCGATTCGCCCCACGTCCCGGACATCGAGCGCGATCACGCGCCCGAGGCGGGCCAGTGTTTCATGAATGTCCTTTGCCTGTTCGGGGATGAGAAAGACGCGATAGTCCTGCCGGTTGGTGGCCAGAGCGGTCCCGAAACGATCGAGAATCTCGCCGCGCGCGGGGGCGAGCAGACGCATCGAGATCCGGTTGTCCTCGGCGAGCGTTTCATACTGGTCCGCCTCGACGACGCCAAGATAGTAAAGGCGCCCGGCGAGGACGGTCGTGAGCAGGCCCTGTGCGCCGGCAAGCAGCACGGCGCGACGCGAGAACGTCTTGTACCGGGACTGCTCACCGCTCATTCGCCGATATTCCCGTTCATCGCCCCAGCATCCCGTCGATGCGCCCGAAGACCCACCCGGCGACCGGGTAGGCCACCACGCTCAATGCAGTCTGCACGGCGAGCGGGCGCAGGCCGAGGATCTCACCATAGTACAGGCTTCCGGCAAGCCAGGACAGGGCCATGGCGATCGCCGCGACAGTGACGAATCCGAGCCAGCCGACGAGAAAGGGCCGGCGCACGAAAAGCGCCTGCTGGTTGGAGAGCACCATCTGCGTGATCAGGAGGATCAGCAGATTGAGCCCCGGCGGTCCGCCCCAGAGAAAGTCCTGGAACAGGCCGACAAGCGCGACGGCGATCGGCGGCACCAGTGTCGGACGGTGGATGGAGAAATAGAAGACGAGCATCAGCGTCCAGTTGGGGGCGGGGATTCCCGCGGTCGCCGAGCCCACGGGAATCTGCGTCAGAATGGCGAGCAGGAAGGCCAGCGCCAGCGGCACCGTCGCCGCCAGACCCCTGAGGAAGGACCGTGTCTGCATCTTCATGGCGTCGCCTTCTCGCCCGTCGTCTTTCCGTTCGAGCGATCGAGCGCATCGGGGACGCGCTCGAGCACCTGAACGAAATCGAGGCGCTCGAGGAGCGCCGCGGGCTCGACGGTCACCAGATCGTCTCCCACCGTGAGGATGCGTCCCACCGGGATGTCGGGTGCGAAGACACCGCCATCTCCGGACGTGACCACGAGGTCGCCGACTTCCGGCGTCACGTCGGGCGGCAGGAAGGCGAGATCGAGCAGGGGCTCGTTGCGTCCCCGGGCGATCGCCAGGGCGTCGCGCTCGAGCACGCGCACCGGCACGCGGCTGTTGAGATCGGTGACCAGAAGAACCCGTGCGGCGTGCGCTCCCACATCGACGACGCGACCGACGAGTCCGAGTTCGTCGACCACGGCCTGATCCCGGCGCACGCCATCGGCGCGTCCGGCGTCGATCAGGATCGAGCGCACGAAGGGACCGCCCGCGACCCCGATGACGCGCGGCGTGGCGATGCGAAGGGTGGTGAACTGCGGGGCATTGAGGAGGGTGCGCAGACGGTGGTTTTCGCGCTCGAGGAGAAGCGCCGTCGCCCGCCAGCGCTGCAGGCGCGCGTTCTCCTCGCGGAGACGGACGTTTTCCGCCGCCAGCCGGGTGACGGCCCGGGCCCAGTTCGCGATGCGGTCGAACCCCTCGAGCGGCCGGGCTGCGGCTTCGAGGACGGGGCGCGAGATGTCCGCCGCCGCGCCGCGCAGCGCGTGCACCCAAGGGTGCTCGATACGTCCGAGAACGAGAAAGAGGAGAGCGAGAGCGACGAGCCCGGCGAAGATCCAGCGGCCATGCCGGCTGCCGAGAAGTGGCATCGATGTCCTGGCGAGCGGTGTCTTCAAAGGCTCAAGACCTCAGCGAGCGCATGCGGTCGGCGGCCGCATCCTCAATCGTCGGTGATCAACAAATGCTTGAGCACCTCTTCCTCGAGCGAGCGCCCGGTGCCGAGCGCGACGCAGGTCAGCGGCTCCTCGGCGATCGACACCGGCAACCCGGTCGCCTGCCGCAGCATGCGGTCGAGGTCGGACAGGAGCGCTCCGCCGCCGGTGAGCACGATCCCCTTGTCGACGATATCGGCGGCGAGCTCGGGCGCGGTGTGCTCGAGCGCGACCTTGACGCC
>CAZAEP010000011.1:0-24243 GCA_964484045.1 uncultured Sphingomonadales bacterium | reverse complement strand
GAGGGCGAGCAGTCGGCGCAGAACGCCAGGGAAAGCCTGGAAAGCGCACAGGCCGTCGCGTCCGGCGCCCATCAATTGGCGTCGGCGATCGACGAAATCTCCCGCCAGGCGGCGGATACCGACACCGCCGTGCAGCACGTCCGCGAGGATGTCGGCAATGCCGTCAACGCCACGGGCAAGCTGCGGACGGCGGCGGAAAGCGTCGACAAGGTCGTGCTCTTCATCCGCGACATCGCCGACAAGACCAATCTGCTCGCCCTCAATGCCACCATCGAGGCGGCGCGCGCCGGCGATGCCGGCAAGGGCTTCGCCGTCGTCGCCTCGGAAGTGAAGGCGCTGGCCAATCAGACCGGCCGCGCGACGGACGATATCGCCCGCCAGATCCAGGCGATGCAGGACGCCACCAGGGAGACCACCGACGCCATCTCGGCGATCGATGCGCAGGCGGAGAAGGTGGCGCAGGTGATTTCCGCCATCGCCGCCGCGGTCGAGGAACAGTCGTCCGCGACCAACGAGATTTCGTCCCGCATCGAGACGACGGCGCAGAAGAACGAGGAAATGGCGAGCCAGACCGAAGCCATCAAGACGGCCTCTCAGGAGAGTGCGGCGGCGGTCAGGGAAGTTCTCAAGCAGGCGGGAGAGCTCGCCCGCGAATCGGAAACGCTGAAAAGTGCCGCCGGCGAGTTTCTGGCGCAGATCCGCGCCTGAGCGGGACGGGCGCCGGGGGACGCGACACGGGACCGGAGGTGGTGCCTCTTCCGGTCCCGCACGCCTGTCAGCGCACGGGCGCGTCGTCGCCGCCGTCGCCGTAAAGGGCCAGCGCCAGGGCACCGAGCGGTCCCACCCGCTGTCCGAGACCCGGTGCGCTGATCACGCGATCGAGCCCGCCGCGCAGCGCCGGTGGCCGGAGATAGCCGCCGAGGCGCGCGCCCGTGCGGTGACGGACGAGCTCGAGGAGCCCGGTACGCTCCATCACGCCGCCGCCGAAGAGAATCCGCTCGGGCGACAGCAGAAAGAGGAGATTGGCGGCGAGCACCGAAAGATACGTCGCCTCGAGCGCCCAGGCGGGATGGTCCGGCGCCAGCTCCGGTCCCGGCGCACCCCAGCGCGCGGCGATCGCGGGGCCCGAAGCGAGGCCTTCGAGACAGTCGCCGTGGAAGGGGCAGCAGCCGGCATAGGGATCGACCTCCCGCTCGTGCGGCACCACCATATGCCCGATTTCGGGATGAAGCGTGCCGCGAACGAGCCGGCCGCCGGCGACGATGCCGCCGCCGATGCCGGTGCCGACGGTGATATAGACATAATCCGCAAGTCCCCTGGCGGCGCCCCAGCGGCCTTCCGCCAGCGCCGCGCCATTGACGTCGGTATCGAACTGCACGGGGAGCCCCAGCTCGCGCGTCAGAACCCCGGCGAGATCGGTGTCGGACCACCCGGCCTTCGGCGTCGCCGTGATATGACCCCAGCGCGGCGAGTCGGGGTCGAGGTCGACCGGCCCGAAGCTCGCCACGCCGAGGCGGGCCAGCGGGCCGAGGGCGGTCGCCTGCTGGCGGAAGAAGGCGAGGATGTCGGCGATGCTTTCTTCCGGTCCGCGCGTCGACAGGCGGGCCTCGGCGCGAATGTCGTGCGGACCGCTGCCGACGAGGCAGATGATCTTCGTCCCGCCGATTTCGACCGCGCCGACGAGCGGGGCTTCGGGCATGCTCACTTCTCCTTCGGCCATGGCGCATCACGGGGCGCTCGCATGCGCAGGCGTCCCGCCACTCCCCGGCCGGCCCCCGCTGTCGGGGCGACCGTGCCGGAGAAAGCGGGACCGCGCCGGCGCCGGGACCTCAAAAGGCGTAACGGAGCGACACCGAGGCGGTGCGGCCGTTGATCGCGCGCGCCCGGATCACCGTGTTGCCGTCGGGGGCGATCGCCCCCTCCTCCGCCTCGGTCACGCCCAGCGCGTCGAAGAGGTTATTGACATTGACCGAAAACACCAGCCCGTCGGTGAGCTCGTAGAGGGCGAAGAGATTGACCTGCGCATAGCCGGGCAATTTGAGCGCGTTGTTGAACTGCGCGAACGAGCTCGTCGTGCCGATGATGTTCGCGCCGACGGTGATCCCGGCATCGCTGTAGGACGGGGTGAGCTGATAGATGACATCGGCCTGCCGGCGCGGCGTGTTGCCGACGAGTTGCGGCGAGATGCGGTCCTTGCGGATCCTGGCGTCGGTCCAGGTGAAGCCGCCGCTGAGGTCGAAACGGCCGATCGAGTAGGCACCTTCGAGCTCGAAGCCGTAGGCGCGATAGCTGCGATCGGTGAAGGTCCGGCTGGTGAGCTCGAAATTGGTTTCCTCGGTCCTGGCGTAGAAGAAGGTGCCGAAGAGATCGAGCGTGCCGGTCCGGTATTTGACGCCGGTTTCGGCCTGCCGCACGACATCGAAGCCGGCATTCTTGTCCGCGAGCGAGCCGTCGGGCGCGATCGAGGGCCCGAAGGGCAGGCGATCGGCATTGGCGCTGGCGCCGCGGCTGTAGCGCGCAAAGAGCGCGAGATCGTCGTCGACGAGATAATTGCCGCCGACGCTGTAGGAACCGTAATTGATGCTGTAATCGACCGGTTTCCGATTGAGATTGTCGATGAAGGAGACGTTCTCTTCCGGTCCCGCGATGACCCCGTCGCCGTTCATGTCGCGCGGGCCGCGGACGGTGCCGGCGAAATTGCCGCGGGCGCGGAGGAAGGTCCATCGCACGCTGGCATCGAGCGTCAGCGGTCCGGCGGCGAGCTGCACCGCGCCATAGGGGGCGTCGGTGTCGTAGGAGAGGTCGTAGCTGCGCTGGCAGCAGCCGCCGAAGGGATCGCCGAATTGAAAGAGGCCGTTGATCGTCTTCGGCGTGCCGTCGGCGGCGCGCACGTCGAGCAGGCGGCCCTTCCGGCCCCTGACCTCGAAGACGAAGGAGTTCCACACCCAGTCCATGTCGATATTCTGGGAGCCGCGGAAATAGCCGAAGCTCAGATCGAGAAAACGGCCGCCGGCGAGGTCGAAGCTGCGCCGGAGCTGCACGTCGTTGGCGAAATTGTCGAAATTGTTCACATCGACATCGAACAGCGCGACCGTCATGGCGAGGCCGTTGCCGTTGAGCGCGGCGGGGTCGGCGATCGGCATGCCGCCGTCGGGCCCGCCCGCCGCATAGGCGAGCGTCGCCCCCGGCCCGCCGATGCTCTCGGCGATCGTCGTCGCCGGCGCGATGCTGGCCGGGAAGGGGGAGACGAAGCCGCCGCTGTTGGCGGCAAAGCGGCCACGCTCGTGCACCGTCCAGTCGTCGGGCAGGTCGAACGCGAACTCGATACCGACCGACGTCGTCAGGGCGCGAATGCCGTTCTTCACGCTGCGGGTGCGGAAATTGTTGTCGCCGCCGAGGCCGAAATCGGTGAGCAGGAAGGGCGTGTGCGGCGTATCCTTCTTGGCATCGAAGCCGGGCACCGAGCGGAAGCGCGGGCTGGAATTGGTGCCGGTGGCGAGCAGCGGCATCGGCAGATAGGTGATCGCCTTGTCGTCGAGATGCTTGAAATAGACGCGGAAGAAGCCGTTCGCGAAGGTCTTGGTGACATTGGCCTTGATCTGGCCGCCATTGTCGCCGGTGAAATCCGCGTTCCGGGTACCCTCGCCGATGCGGTAGAAGCCGCCGACATGAAAGCGCAGATCGTCGCCGAGCGGGCCGCCATAGTCGAAGTCGACGCGGGTGCGGTCGAAATTGATCCCGCGCTCGAGATAGATGCCGCCGCCTTCCTCCGTGCCCGTCTTGCTGATCATGTTGATGACGCCGCCGGGGGAGTTCTGCGCGAAGGTCGACGCGGAGCCGCCGCGGACCGCCTCGACGCGCGCGAGGCTGCTGTCGAAGCGGAGGAAATTGTCGGCATTGCCGAAGGCGATGTCGCCGAATTGCAGCACCGGCAGGCCGTCTTCCTGCAGCGAGAGGAACTTGGCGCCGCCGGTCGAGATCGGCAGGCCGCGGACGGCGATATTGGCATTGCCGCCGCCGCCCGAGGATTCCGACCGGATGCCGGGAATGTTGCGGAAAATCTCGGCCGTCGAGCGCGGTGCGAAATTGCGGATCCGATCCGTGTCGAGCGCACTCGTCGAGGCGCTCGTGGTCATCCGGGTGCCGCTTTTGAGCACCGCGGTGACGACGATTTCCTCGAGCATGCCGCTCCCGCCCGTCGCGTCCTCCTCCTGTGCGGCTACCGTCGCGCCCCGGGTCCCGCTCGCGGCGCCCGCGGACTGGGCAAGGGCGGCACGCGGCGCCAGGAGAATCGCCGTCGCCGACAATAATACCAATCGAAGTGATTTATCCATGTCGTCCTCCCCGAATCGCGCCTTCGGCGCTTTTCCATTCCGAACCGGCGGCGGTTTCCGGCCCGGACCGGCCTTTCCGCCGGCCGATCATGGGCCCGGTCCGCTGCCGGACCGCGATGATTTCCGGAAAATCCTAGCCCCGGCCTATTAATATGTCAATATGAGTGATTAATAAACGGCCGACGGAGGGAAGTGATGGGCCCCTCGCCCTTCGAGACCGCTGCTCCGCGCCTCGGGATAGGAGGTCCGGGACGATCCACGGGCATCCGTCCCTCGAGGCCGCCCGCGCCGGCGGGATGATGCAGGGGGGCTACTGACCCGGCTTGAAGAGGACGCTGCTGTCGATCGCGAAATCGGCGAGCAGGGGCAGGCTGGCGCTGCCCAGCGTGCGGGCGCTGACGCCGATCGTGCCCTCGACGATCGCGACCGGGGACAGCCCCCGCCGATTGAAGGCGCCGAGCTTTTCCCGCGTGCGGCGCACGATGTCAGCGCGCACGCCGACGGGCATCGCGCCGTCGATCACCGCGACCGGAAAATCGATCACCGAAATGGACGAAACCACGGCATGGGCGAGCCCGCTCGCCACCTCCTCGATCCAGTCGTCGAGCATCGGATCAAGTCCGCTCCAGGCCTCGCTCGCGGTCCAGATGGCGGTGGCGTCGCGCCCGGCGGCGCGGAGCTTGCGCTCCAGCGTCAGTTTCGACGCGCGCAGGATCAGTTGCTCGGTTCCCGGCGTGCCTGCGGGCGTGCGCGTCGGTACCGGCAGCGAGCCGATGGCTCCGGCATTGCCGTGCGGACCGACGAACAGGCTGCCGCCGAGCACCACGCCGCCGCCCACGAAGGCGCCGATATAGAGATAGAGAAAATCGAGATGGCGTTCCGGATTGCCGAAGATGAGCTCGGCGGCACAGGCCGCGGTGGCGTCGTTGCAGACATGGACCCGTCCGCCCCAGATGCCGCCGATGACGGACTCGAAATCGAAATGACGCCATTCCTGCATCGCCTCGCTCGGCGCGTGCAGCTCTTCGCTCCAGCTCCACATCTCGTAAGGGGTGGCGACGCCGAAGCCGGCGATGCGCGCCCGCACGTCGGGGGCGAGATCCGACGTCAGGACGTCGACCCCCTTGGCGACGAAGGCCTCGAGCCGGGCCGGCGCGGGATAGGAAAAGGTCTCGCGCAGCGTGCTGCGCACATTGCCGACGAAATCGACGAGCGAGAGATCGAAGCTCCGTCGCCCGACCTTGAGACCGAGCGAGAAGGCGCCGTCGGGATTGAGCGCGAACGGCACCGAAGGCTGGCCCACGCGGCCGCGCACCGGCGCCTGCTTGACCACCAGCCTGTCCGCCTCGAGCCGGTTCATGATCACCGAGATCGTCTGCGCCGTCAGCCCGGTCTTGCGGGCGATCTCGGCCTTGGAAAGCGCCTTGAAGCGCCGGATGAGGGAGAGCACGAGGCGCTCGTTGTACTGCCTGAGCCCGCTCTGATTGGTGCCGCGCTGGCGCGGCTTGGCCGTGTGCCCGCCCGGTCTCGCCATGCCGCCACCTCCTTTTCCCGCCGTCGGCAACGCTTCGCGCCTCTCCTGCTTAGAATTTTTTCCGGCGATATTGAAGCGGCGTCGCCGCAGAGCCCGACGAGGGCCGGCTCCGGGTCGCCGGTGTCGAGGCGCCCGGTTTCGTTCATGTCGACAAAGACGGCGATCGTCCCGACCCGCTCCGGGACCCACATGGCGAAGACCTGTCGGCGGCGTTTTATGACCCGTCCGCAACCCGGGTCCCGGACCGGGCCCGCGGCGATCTGGAGCGGGCGATGGGATTCGAACCCACGACCCCAACCTTGGCAAGGTTGTGCTCTACCCCTGAGCTACGCCCG
This sequence comes from uncultured Sphingomonadales bacterium, assembly GCA_964484045.1. Taxonomy (GTDB): domain Bacteria; phylum Pseudomonadota; class Alphaproteobacteria; order Sphingomonadales; family Rhodothalassiaceae; genus J134. The sequence goes on along the minus strand of CAZAEP010000011.1, from coordinate 18,040 downwards.
CATGCGAATCGTGGTCGCGCCCGGCGACCGGCGCGACTATACGAATCGAACGCTTCATTGCAACATGCTTTTTCGCCGCTGCCGCGGCGCCCGGCGGTCCCGTCGGGCAGGACCAGGGAAACCGGAGAGCGATCATGGAGGCCGGTGAAAGGAAGCTGTTCGAGCTTTTGGCGCGGCTCGGCATCGCCACCCGCACCCATCGCCATCCGCCGGTCTTCACCGTCGCCGAGGCCAAGGCGGTGCGCGGCGATCTCGCCGGCGGGCACGCCAAGACGCTGCTCCTGAGGGACCGGCGCGGACATATGGTCCTGGCCGTCGTCGACGAGGACCGGCGCCTCGACCTCAAGGGCCTGGCGCGGCATCTGGGGCTCGGGCGGCTCTCCTTCGCCGCGCCCGCGCGGCTGGAGGAGACCCTCGGCGTGCGTCCCGGATCGGTGACGCCGTTCGCACTCATCAACCGCCCGCGGCCGGCACCCGACGCGGCGCCCCTCGAGGTGGTCCTCGATCGCGACCTGCTGGAACGGGAGCCGCTTCACTTCCATCCCCTTCACAATGCCGCAACAACCGCCATATCAGCACGGGATCTCTTGCGTTTCATCGCGCACTGCGGCTATCAGCCGAAGGTTCTCGATTTCGCCGCGATGGACCGGGCATGACGGGCGGGCCCGGCGGGATCGCGAGGGGCCGGCCGGCCCCGGTCTGAAGGAGGAGCGTGTCACATGGAGCCGATCCTGGGTGCGGGTGCCGGCGCCGGCAGCGATGCGGCGGTGGTCGTCAAGGACACCGATACGCGGAATTTCGTCAAGGACGTGCTCGAGGCGAGTCGCGAGCGGCCGGTTCTCGTCGATTTCTGGGCCGAATGGTGCGGGCCGTGCAAGCAGCTCACGCCGGTGCTCGAGAAACTGGTGCGCGAGCAGAAGGGCAAGGTGGCGCTGATCAAGCTCGATATCGATCGCAATCCCGATATCGCCGCCCAGCTTCGCATCCAGTCGATTCCCACCGTCTTCGCCTTCTATCAGGGTCAGCCGATGGATGCCTTCCAGGGGGCGCTGCCCGAGAGCCAGCTTCGCCAGTTCATCGAGCGGCTGGTGAAGAATGCGGGCGAGGGGCGTTCGCCGGTCGATGACCTGCTCGAGGATGCCGACCGCGCACTGGCCGAGGGCGACGCGGATCGCGCGGCGGAGATCTTCGGTGCGATTCGCAGGATGGAGCCCGGCGACGCGCGGGCGATCGCGGGCCTGGCGCGGGTGGCTCTGGCCCGCGGCGCGCGCGAGGAGGCGCGTCGTCTTCTCGATTCGGTGCCCGCGGCGGACGCGGGCAGGCCCGAGGTCCTGAAGGCGCGGGCGGCGCTCGATCTTGCCGCGGCGGCCGCGGATGCCGGCGATGTCGCGGAACTCGAAACCCGCCTCGCGGCCCGTCCGGACGATCTCGCGACCCGCTACGAGCTTGCGCGCGCGCTCCTCGCGCGCGGCGATCGCGAGGCGGCGGCGGAGCAGCTTGTCGCCATCATTCGCGCCGATCGCGACTGGAACGACGGTGCCGCGCGCGAACAGCTTCTCAAGATGTTCGAGGCCGCGGGGCCGACCGATCCCTTCACCCGGACCTGGCGGCGGCGCCTGTCGTCGATCCTCTTTTCCTGACCTCGCGGGGGAGCGTTCATGGCCGAGCAGAGCACCGTCGATCCCGGACTGCTGGAGATTCTCGTCTGTCCCGTGACCAGGCAGGCGCTCGAATATGACGCCGCCGCACAGGAACTCGTGAGCCGTGCCGCGGGCCTCGCCTATCCCATCCGCGACGGGGTGCCGATCATGCTCGTCGACGAGGCGCGCCGACTCGACGATGGCGGGGCCTCATAGCGCCTGCCCCCTGAGAAGCCGCGGCAGGGTGCCGAAGGTGCCGCGGGCGTGGCTGATGAAGAAGCGCTTGAGGGGCGGCAGGCGATTGACGACGCCGAGCCCGAGATCGCGGGCCAGGCGCAGCGGCGCGATATCGTTCGAGAACAAGCGGTTGAGCCCGTCGGTCACGGCGGCGAGCACCAGCGTGTCGGTGCGCCGCCAGCGCTCGTAGCGTTCGAGCACGAAAGGCGAGCCGATATCCTCGCCGCGGCGCGCCGCCTCGACGATGATCTCGACGAAGGCGGCGACATCCCGGAGCCCGAGATTGAGCCCCTGACCCGCGATGGGGTGAATGCCGTGCGCGGCATCGCCGACGAGCGCCAGGCGGGGGGCGATGAAGCGCTCGGCGACATGAAGCCCGAGCGGGTAGCTCCAGCGCGGCCCGACGACCTCGATCGCGCCGAGAAAGTCCCCCATCCGCGCGCCGACCTCCGCTTCGAAGGCGGCCTTCGAGAGCGCCATGATCGCCGGCTTGGTATCGGCGCGGGCGGTCCAGACGAGCGAGGACCGGCAGCCGGTGAGCGGCAGGATGGCGAAGGGGCCCGGCGGCAGGAAGCGCTCATGGGCGATGCCGCGATGATCACGCTCGTGCGCGACGGTGGCGACGATACCGACCTGGTCATAGCGCCAGCGCGGCGTGCGGATGCCGGCCCGGCGACGCATGAAGCTGTTGCGCCCGTCGGCGCCGACGAGAAGCGCGGCACGGATGCGGCGGCCGTCGGCGAGCGTCAGGAGGGCGCTTCCGGCGCTGCGGGCGACGCGGGCGACGCGGGCCGGGGCGTGCAGCGCGATCCCGGCGAGCGCGCGGCGTCGCGCCTCCAGCGCAAGGCGGAAATGCCGGTTCTCCACCATCTGGCCCAGGGGAGCGTCGCCGATCTCCTGCGATGCGAAATGGAGAAACAGGCGCGAGTCGCCGTCCGAGACGCGGATCTCGCGGATCGGCTGGGCCTCGGCGGCGAGAAGCGGCCAGATGTCGAGCGCCTCGAGCATCCGGCACGAGGCGTAGGCGATGGCCGAGCAGCGGCCGTCGAAGGCGGGCGCGGTCGTCGCCGCCGGTGCGGCGCCGTCGACGACCGCCACCTCGAGCCCATGCCGGGCGAGCCCGATCGCCGCCGTCATGCCCACCATGCCGCCGCCGACGAAGGCGACGTCCACGACCAGATCCTGCGCGCGTTCTGCCATGCGCTCCCTCTAGCCCGGATCCGCGCCGCTGTCACGCCCGCGCGCCCTGTGCACCGGTGCCCAGCGCATGGGCAGACACCGGCGACGACTGCCGCTTTTTTGGGCACGATCCGACGCATCGGGGCGGCGCGAGTGGAGAAACATCTTCCGCGTCAACGGGATGGCGGGCACCGCTCGTTCTGGCACGGAATCTGATTGTTGCAACGCAGCACAATCAGGGAGACGGCCTATGCGGTGGCGGCGGAGCTGGAGTTCGGGTCTTGGGGTCACGACGGTTGCGAGCGTCTTCGGCGCATCGGCGGCCGAGGCGGCGGTGGGACCTGAAAGCGCCTATCTCTTCAACACATTGCTGCTGCTCATCGGCGGCTTTCTGGTGATGTGGATGGCGGCCGGTTTCGCCATGCTCGAGGCGGGGCTGGTGCGCTCGAAGAACGTCGCCACCATCTGTCTCAAGAATGTCGGGCTCTACGCCATCGCCTGTCTGATGTACTATCTCGTCGGTTTCGCGCTGATGTACGAGGGCGTCGACGGCGGGGTGCTGGGCAGCTTTGCGCTGTTCAGGCCCGATGATGCCGCGGCCCTTCATGCGCAGGATTTTTCGGCCGGCTATGCGAGCGGCGCCGGCTGGTTCTTTCAGGTGGTCTTCGTGGCGACGGCGGCCTCGATCGTCTCGGGGACGCTCGCGGAGCGGATCCGCATCCTGCCCTTCTTTCTCTTCGTCGCCGTGCTCTCGGCGCTCATCTATCCCGTCGAGGGGGCCTGGAGCTGGGGCGGCGGCTGGCTCGCGGGCCTCGGCTTTTCCGACTTCGCCGGCTCGAGCATCGTGCATGCCACGGGCGGCTGGGCGGCGCTCGCGGGGTCTCTTGTTCTCGGTCCGCGGCTGGGGCGCTACGGCGCGCGCGGCGAGGTACGGGCGATGCCGGGCTCGAACCTGCCGCTGGCGACCCTCGGAACCTTCATTCTCTGGGTCGGCTGGTTCGGTTTCAATGGCGCCTCGCGGCTCGCCTTCAAGGACGTCGCCGACGCGGTGGCGGTGTCGCAGATCTTCGCCAATACCAATATGGCGGCGGTGGGCGGCGTGCTGGCGGCGATCGCCGTCACCCGGCTGCGCTATGGGCGCGTCGATCTCACCATGGCGCTCAACGGGGCGCTTGCCGGCCTCGTGTCGATCACCGCCGAACCGTCGACACCGACCATCGGACAGGCGATCCTCGTCGGCGCCGTCGGCGGGACGCTCGTCGTCCTGCTCGTGCCGCTGCTCGACCGGCTGCATGTCGACGACGTCGTGGGCGCGATTCCGGTGCATCTCGGGGCCGGCATCTGGGGCACGCTCGCCGCCGCGCTCACCAATCCCGATGTGCATCTCGTGACGCAGCTCGCCGGCATTCTCGCCATCGGGGCGTTCGTCTTTCCCGCCAGCGCGGCGGTCTGGCTGGCGCTCAGATACACCACCGGCCTCCGCCTCTCGCCCGAGGACGAGTTCCGCGGCGGCGATGTCAGCGAACTCGGGCTCGAGGCCTATCCCGAATTCGGGCGCGGCTCGCAGGCGATGCGCGAATAGGCGGCGGAGGTCAGGAAAAGATCTTGCGGCGAGCGGCGACGCCGCGCTCGATGGCCGCGGCGGTCAGGCGGTCGACGTGGAAGCGGTGGCGCAGGAGCTCGAGCAGGCGCAGCTCCTCCTGGTTCAATTGCCCGTCCGCGGCGGCGACGTCGCAGGCGACGGCATAGACGAGATCGCCGTGGCTGGGCGGGATCGCTTCGGTCATCAGTCCGAGCACGGCCTCGAGCCCGTCATCGTCGTCGAGCACCTCGGCGCAGCTCTCCGCATCGGCGATCAGGCGGTTCGAGTCGTAGTCGCGCAGGGCCGGCAGCCAGCGCACGAGGCTGCCGATGCGCGCCAGCTCGGTATCGCTCATCTGCCGGTCCGAGGCGGACACCAGAACCATGGCATAGACGAGCGCGGTCTCCGGGCTGATGGTCGACATGCGTTCCGTATCCCTTTCCTTGCGGCGGACGGCGCATCGCGCGCTTCCGACCGTTCGACGCCACCCCGAGGCCGACCATAGGCCGGCACGCGCGCGCCGGCAAGCGGATCAGGCGCGCCGCCCGGGTTCGAACGTCAGACCGTTGTCGAGGACATGACGAACCGCGGCGTCGATCGAAGGCAGGCGGGACGCGGCGTTCAGGACATGCGAATAGGCGGCGAAAACGAGGCTCCTTCCGTCCGCAAACCACAGCATCTCGCCCATGTCTCCGCGAAAGGCGGGAGCGATCCGGCAAGTCGCGTTCCGGATGCGCGCCCCGAGCCCGCACCCGGGGCCGGTTGCGGGATCGTGCAGGTCGTGCACATGGATTTCGCCGAACAGAAAATAGGACAGGATCGGCCGTCCGACCGGTTTGTCGACGACGAACACGTCGAAGGCCTCTTCTCCGGGAGGGGCCGACTGCCGCCAGTTGTAGATGTCGAAAGGCGACTTGAACAGGGGGTGGCGCATGCCCGAGATATCGATCTCCTCCGGGCCGTAGCCGTACAGGAAGTCGGGCACGTCCACCTCGGGCACGGTCCGCCGCACGATGCGCCACTGCGTGAAGAGCGGGACCAGGTTTCCCACCGTCGAGTAGCTCGATTTCCGCGATTTTGCGCCCAGGACGTCCGATAACAGCGTCTGGTAGGCATGGGACACGATTCCCCGCGTCAGCATGCCGTTCCTGTCGCCGAGATTCCGGATCGTCTCCCCCGATATCTCGATGACGCGATCAATGACGCGCCCCTCTTCTTCGGCCGCGGCGCGCTTTCCGGTCGCCGCCGGATCGCGCTGTTTGAGTTCGCCCTCGCGTGAGACGTGGAAACCGTGGCGTTTCAGCATGTCGCTCAGACGGGTCCGCCTCACCGGGCAGGCTGCGCCGCAGGCCTTTTCGAAGTGCGCAATGACAGGGTCGTCAAAGGCGTCGTCGGTGATGAATTCGAGGGTCATGATCGCTGATGCCGCCTCATCCTTGATGTTGGAGCAACTCGTTTACCGGCCGGCGCGAGGCCCTGTAGAACTCCAGACCCACAAGGAGGAAGGGAGGAAGGAGCGCCAGCAGCCCGGCGGCGGCGAAATAACCGGCATGAAGAGCGATGCGCTGGTCGAACTGGAGCAGCCAGTGGCGCATCAGAAACAGGGCCAGCGGCCAGGCCACCAGATTGGCAACAAGCACGGGTCGCAGGAAGGGCAGGGCCAGATGCGCCAGGATCGCCGGAAAAGTCGCGCCGAAGACCTTGCGGATTCCGATTTCGTGACGCCGCGTACCGATGAAATATGCCGATATGCCATAAAGGCCGATGCAACTCAGAACGAGGGCCAGAACGGCGCTGAGCGCGAAGATGCGCTCACGCCTCCGGTCGCCGGCATAGAAGTCGCGCAACGCCTCCTCGGCGGTGAGATAGGAAAGGGGAACGTCCGGCGCGACGGACGCCCATCGCTCGCGCAGGGCGTCGCCCAGATGTGCGGACGAAACGCCTCGGAACCGTATGGCGGCTATGGCGTTGGGAATCGCCTGTCCGCCGAAGACGTATATGACCGGCGGAACGGCTTTCCGCGGCGAGGTGAAGCGGGCATTGCGTACGACCCCGACAATCTCCGTCGGACGTCCCGAGACCCGGATCACCTCGCCGACGGCCTCCGTCGCGCCGCCAAAGCCGAGGAGCCGGATGGCGGCTTCATTCACGACCGCTTTCCGGATCTCCTCCGATGTCTCCTTCCGCGTCCGGTCGCGGCCGTCCCTGCCGGGATCGAAAACGCGCCCGGCGACAGGGCCGATGCGGTAGACGCTGAAATAATCGGGTCCCACCGTTTCGAGAACGGCGGAAGGTTCGGGACCGCGATGGTCGGCGCGCGCCACATTGACGTTGATGACGTTTCCGCTTCCCGGTGCACGATCGGACATGGTGACGCCCGTCACACCGGGGATCGTGCCCATGGCCGACAGCAGCGCCGTGCGACGGCTTTCGAGGGCGGGGTCGCCAAGGGTATCGACCAGAAGCAGTCCCTGCCGCTCGAACCCGAGTTCGGATGCGGCGAGAAACCGCATCTGCGACCACATGATCGAAACCGAGATGAGAAAGGTGGTCGCCACCATGAACTGGAAGGAGATCAGGACGTTCCGGACACCGAACCACCGCCCGCCGGGCGCCGGCGCATTCCGGTCCCGCAGGAGACCCGCCGGGCGCACCCCTGCGAGGACGGCGGCCGGATAGAGCCCCGCGACCGGGCCAAGGACGATCACGGCGGGAATCAGCATCAGGAGGATGTCCCGGAAGCGGAAGAAGTTCTCGTCGAAATCGATGCCGGCGAATGTCCCGATGGCGGGCAGGAAGGCATGCGTCGCCAGGACGCCGAGAAATCCCGCCACCGTCGCAAGGACTGTCGATTCGATCAGGAACTGCAGGCGAATATGACGGCGATTTGCGCCGACCACCTTGCGAATCGCCACCTCCCGCCCGCGCGCCACGCCGCGCACGGTCGACAGATTGACATAATTCATGGCCGACAGGACGAGCGTGCCGATCCCGACCAGCGAGAGCACGAGAATCAGCGCGGGGCTCACGCCTTCCTCACCGGAGATCATGTCGGCATTCGCGAAATGCCATTGCGACACGGGCAGCAGATCGAGCGCCATGTAGGGGCGCAGGTCCCGCGCGTGCGAGACGATGAAACGCGGCAGCGACCGCTGCACGAAGCGGGCGTCCGTCGCACGCGGGATCTCGAGAAAGGTGTAAAGGGTCTGGCTTCCCCAGTCGTCGAAGATTCGCCTTCTGTAGTCTGCGTCGTAGATCCCGGGATCGAAGCGTACGACAAGGTCGATGTCGCCGAAGCTCTTGTTGGCGGGCAGATTCCGCATGACGCCGACGATCAGATAACGGCGCGACTGCTTTCCGAGCCGAAGGTCGAGGGATCTGCCGAGAGGGGGATCCGCACCGAAATATTTTTCGGCGAGACGGGCGCTGATCACGGCCTGTCGGGGGCCGTCGAGGGCCCCGTCGCGCGCGCCCGCGAGGAAGGGAAAGCGAAAGATGCGGAAAAAATCGCTGTCGACGCTCACCAGAAATTCATGATCGACGGTCGAGTCGACACGCATGACGACCCGATCGACCTTGAGACGGGCGCCTCGTCTGATCTGCGGAAAATCGGCCAGGAGAAGCGGAAGGGCGATTCCCTGGCTGTTTTCGGATTTCCAGGGCGCGCGTCCGGGCAAGGTCCATCTGTTGGTCAGCAGATAGATCGAGTCATGATCCGGTATCCAGTCATTGTAGCTGGACTCATAGCGCGAATAGAGGACGGTCGTCGCGAAAACGACGAATGCGATGACGATGCCGAGAAGGTTGATCGCGATATAGAGCAGGTGCCGGCGCGACCAGACGAGAAATATTTTCAGATAGTGGATCATCCTGCCGCGTCCGGCATGAGCGAAACGGAGACCCGGGGGGCGCCGCCGGCCATTCCGCCACGCCCCCGTGGGCCGGGCCGTCGCAGGTGTCCGGCGCCTTCGCCGGAGGACAATTCAAGCTCCGACCTGCCGCTGAAGATATGCACGGCGCCGGAATCCATTTCTCGCTCGACGACGCGGAGCTTCCGGGTCTCCGGAGCGGCGACCGCCGCTTTCACCGCCATGACGACGACGGCCAATCCGACGAGAACGCAACAGCGATGGGAAGGATCGACCATCATATTGCCTCCTGTTGCGATCGCGGGATGCGCGCGAGCCGGAACGCTCATCGGCTGACGTCCCCGGCGCAGGAATCGTATTCTGGTTGTCCTCCGCCCTCAAGCCGAAATGCACGCATCAGGAGATTGTGATGAACGATACAGCTGTCGTTTGGCCGGTCGGGTCCGGGGCAATGGGCGTGGCGCTGTCTCTCGCATTCCGTAAGGCGACGCGATCGTGGGGTCGGGCGAAAGACCACCGTCGACCGCGGTGAGCGTCAGGCTGCAGCCCGGCGGTGTTCCGGTCCCTGGCAGAGGGCGTCAATCCGGGGTCGATACGCCGCGATTTTCATGTCGCGCGAGAAACGCCCGCACGCATGTCACCGCCTCGGAGAGCCCGACGCGGGCGGGCGTGACCCCGGGCGGGAAGGCGGCAAGCAGGCGCGTCGGCGTCTGCGCGTCGAGAAGCACGAAGACGCCGCGGTCGTCGCCGCGGCGGATGAGGCGCCCGAAGGCCTGGGCAAGCCGCAGCCGCGCCAGCATGTCGTCATAGACGGCGCCGCCGAAAGCCGCGCGGCGCGCCTTGTGCAGAAGGCTCGGCCGCGGCCAGGGAACACGGTCGAAGACGATGAGGCGCAGGGCGTCGCCGGGGACGTCGACACCGTCGCGCACGGCGTCGGTGCCGAGCAGGCAGGCGTCGTGCTCGGCGCGGAAGATGTCGACCAGCGTCCCGGTGTCGATGGGGTCGACATGCTGCGCATAGAGCGGCAGCCCCGCGGCCTCGAGCGCCGGGGCGATGCGCGCATGGGTGGCGCGCAGCCGGGCGATGGCGGTAAAGAGTCCGAGCGCGCCGCCGCCGGCGGCGAGCATCAGCGCGCGATAGGCGGCGGCCAGACGGTCGGCGTCGTTCTTTCCCACATCGGTGACGATCAGCACCCGCGTCTGGCGCGCGTAGTCGAAGGGCGAGGCGAGCGAGACACGCCGCGGCGGCTCGACCAGATGCCGGGCGCCGACGCGGGTCTCGGCGCGCCGCCAGTCGGCGTCCTCCTCGGCGGCATGGCGATCCATCAGCGTCGCCGAGGTGATGACGACGCCATGGGCGGGTGCGAGCACGGCCGCGGCGAAGGGCACCGTCGGATCGATGGCGTGGCGATGCAGCCCGACATCGCGTTCGCGGCCATCGCTGCGGGTGAGCTCGAACCAGTCGACGACGTCCTCCTCGGTCGTGGCGCCGATGGCGGCGAGCATGTCGCGCCAGAGCGCGAGGAGCTCGGCCCGCAGCGTCAACGACCGGATGGACGCTTCGAGTCGGCCGCGGCTGCCGCTGTCGAGCGTCTCGGCATGCGCGTCGAGAAAGGCGGCGAGGCGGCCGGCGAGAGTCGCCAGGGGCTGCGCCAGCCCGGCAAGCCGCGCCCGCAGCGTCCCGGCCGCCTCGACGAGCCGCGGTTCGGGCGCCTCGGTGCCGCATTCGAGGCTGTGCGGCAGATGGGCGTTCCGGGCGCGGGCGAGAACGGTGGTGCGGACATGGCTCAGGAAGACCTCGAAGGGGCCCTGCGGTTCGAGATGCACGAGCCGCCGCTGCCAGCCCGGCCCCGGCAGCGCGCGGGCGGCGTCGAGCACCTCGTGAAGCAGCGCCCAGCTCGTCTCGTCGCCCGAGAGCAGGTCCTCAAGCCGGGTGAGAAGCCCGCGGGCGCGGCCGCGGCGGGCGGTCTCGCGACCGCGCAGCCAGCGCCGCAGCTCGGCGCCCTCGGTGCCGGTGAGATGCGCGGAAAAGGCGCTGTCGGCGGCCTCGAAGAGATGGTGGCCCTCGTCGAAGACGAGGCGCCGCAGGGGCTCGCCGTCCTCGCGCCGGCGCAGCGCCTGGGCCATGACGAGGGCATGGTTGGCGACCACGAGGTGCGCCGTGCGCGACTGCCGGATGCCGCGCTCGATGAAGCAGCGGCGATAGTGCGGGCAGGCGGCATAAAGGCACTCGCCGCGGTGGTCGCTGAGCGCCGCGAGGCGGCCATGCCCGAAGATGCCGCCGAGCCAGCCCGGAAAATCGCCGCCTGCGAGATCGCCGTCGCGGGTGTGGCCGAGCCAGCGCAGCACCAGCCCCATCATGATCGCGTCGCGGACATTGGCGACGCCGGCAAGCGTCGCCCGGGCGGCCTCCTCGACATTGAGAAGACAGGCGTAGTTCTCGCGCCCCTTGCGAATCACCGCCGCCCGCGCGCGCATGTCGGGGTCGGGATGGAGCCGCGCGATCTCGGCGTCGAGCTGGCGCTGCAGATTGCGGGTGAAGGTGGAGAGCCAGACGCTGCCGCCGTTTCTTTCCGCCCACAGACTGGCTGGCGCGATATAGCCGAGCGTCTTGCCGATGCCGGTGCCGGCCTCGAGCAGGACCATATTGGGCGCCTTCGGCCGTGCGCGAGGACGGAAGGCGACGCTCGCCGCGCGGGCATAGGCGCGCTGCTGCGGCCGCGGTTCGGCGTCGGTCCCGAGAAGCGCGAGCAGACGCGCCTCGGCTTCGTCCTCGGCCACCGGGTGATCGCTCGCCGGCGGCGGCGGTGCGCTGTCCTCCCATTCGGGAAGCGCGTTCCAGGCCGCGAGGCTGCCGCCCGCGAGCGCATCCGCATCGAGCGCCGCGGCGACCATCTCGCCCCACGGCCAGCCGGCGCGCGCCATCGCCTGCGCGATCGCGGCGGCGTCTTTCCGTTCGCCCACGGGCATGCGCGCAAGCTCCTCGAGCAGGGTGCCGGCGGCGTGCCGCAATGCCGGGGCCACGACCGCGGGGTCGGCGCCGTCCGCCGCGCGGCCGAGCGCTTTCAGAAGGCCCGCCGGCGTCGGCACGAGGAAGCGCGCCGGCCGCACGAAGGCGTAAAGCTCGAGAAGGTCGAACGCGATGGCACGGGCGAGCCCGAGGCGGCGCAGCGCGAGCGGCAGATTGCACAGAAGGTGCGGCGCCGCGCCGAGATGCGCCGCGGCCTCGGAGAGCGACAGCATCTGCGGGCTCCCGCCACCGTCCACACGCACCGCCCGGCGCATCCCGACGACGAGAACCGGCAGCGCATCGAGCGCAGGCCGGGCGGAGGATGCGGGCGCGGACGGGTCGGTCATGAGAGCAGTCCAGCGACCCTCGTCGCGCTTGAACATAAGGGGAACGGGCGCGGTTCAGTCGTCGCCGGGCGCCATCTGGCTCTGCAGGTAATTCTCGAGCCCGACGGCGTCGATGAGCTCGAGCTGGGTTTCGAGCCAGTCGATATGCTCCTCTTCCGAATCGAGGATCTCGCGCAGAAGATGGCGCGAGGCATAGTCCTCGACGCTCTCGCAATGGGCGATGGCGGCGACGAGATCGCGCCGCGCCTCGATCTCGGTCTCGAGATCGCCGCGGAGCATCTCGGGCACGGTCTCGCCGATGCGCAGGCGGTTGAGCTGTTGCAGATTGGGCAGACCCTCGAGGAAGAGAATGCGCTCGATGAGCCTGTCCGCATGCTTCATCTCGTCGATCGATTCGGCGTATTCGACCGCGCCGAGGCGGTCGAAGCCCTTGTCCTTCAGCATCCGGCTGTGGAGGAAATACTGGTTGATCGCGGTGAGCTCGTTGCGGAGCACCGTGTTGAGATGCTCGATCACCCGCTTGTCGCCCTTCATCGTCCGCCTCCTTGGCACATCTGCTGCGAATCCGCCCCGTTCCGACCGCGACACTATGCCGCGCAGGCCGCTGGAAAAGCAAGTTTTTCCTGCAGAATCAATTTGTTGAGAGTGAGACTTAGAGGCGTGATCAGGCGGTGGCGGACAGCACCCCGCCGGGGCCGGCGGTCTCGCCGTCGTCGGCGATGATCCGCCGCGCATAGGGGAGGCACAGCCCGCAGCGGGCCTCGCAGCCGAGCCGGCGATAGACCGCCTTGGCCGAGCGCCGCTCGCCGCTCTCGCGGGCGGCCTCGCGCACGCGGGCCTCGGTCAGTCCATTGCAGATGCAGACATACATCGCGGTCGCCACTCCTCTTGCCGTCGCCCCTCTTCTTGATGCGATTGCGAATGATTGTCAAGAGTAAATGGGCGCGGCGCGGCCGCGCGAGGCAGCGCCGACGGGTGTGCCGGGGGTATCCTCCGCCCTCTCCCGGGGCACGCTCTCGACGAAGCAGCCGTGTTTCAAGAGCTCCTCGAGCCGGCAGCTCCATACCAGCTTGCCCTCGTGAACGGTCATGTCGGGGCAGCCGTCGCACATGTCCTGCCGCCCGTCGGGCTCGAAATTCACCGGCTGGATGATCATCAGGCTCTGCATGTGGGCGGGCCTGAAGAGGCGCCAGGGCCGCCTGAGCATGGCGCGCAGGAGCCGGCCGTAGAGCCGCCGCATGTCGCGATCGACGAGGCCGGCGAGGAAGGCCGCGAGCTTGCCGCGCATCGTCGCCCGCGGGCCGGCATAGGAGAGATAGCGGCCGCGGAAGAGATGCGAGCCCGTCTGCACGAGTTCGAGAAAGCGCGGCGAGACATAGCCGACGGTCTCGCCGTCGAGAATGATGCGGTTGGCGAGCAGCCATTTGAAGGAGGCGGGATTGACGGTGCCGTTGAGATAGGCCGCGGGTCGGTAGGCGGGCTCGGCGGAGCGGATGGCCTCGACGATCTCGGAGGCGAAGACGCTGCGCTTCCCGCCCCAGGCGGTCTCCTTGTAGGTGCCGCCGAAATTGAGCTTGCGGCCATGGGCGTAGAAATCGAAGGCGCCCTCGAGGCGCGGCGAGCGGAAGAGGATGAAGACCATGGTGTGGACGATATCGGCGTGTTCGCGCGCCCAGTCGACGAGCGCCGGCACCTCGGGGAGCGTCTTCTCCGAGATGGTGGCGTTGAACGAGCAGGCGAGCCCGCCGACGCGGGCCAGCATCTCGGCATAATGGAGGCGTACCGCGTTGAGCTCGGTCTCGCTCCAGCCCTTGGCGCGGGGCCGGTTCTGGCTGGTATCGATATGGAAGGTGAAGCCGAAGGCGCCGGCACGCTTGAGCTCCCTGAGCAGGGGCTCGGTGAGCGCCACGCCGTTGGTGTTGATGATCGGCTTCCAGCCCATCTCCCTGACCATGCGCACGAGCTCCACGATGTGCGGATAGACGAGCGGATCGCCGCCGGCGATGCTCATGCAGTCGCTCCTGCGCAGGCGCTTGAAGACCATGAGCTCGGCCCGCATCTCCTCGAGGCTCTTGTGCACCGGGTGCTCGAGATCGCGATAGCAGCCCTCGCAGCGGAGATTGCATTTGGTGCTCGGCTCGAGCCAGGAAATGCCGTTGTCGGCGTAGTTCCAGGGCAGGCGATAGAGGCTCAGATGATCGAGCGTCGGTGGCGACCGATCGATGACGGGCGGGACATCCATTGTCGTGCTCCTTTCGGTTTCGGGGGTCGGCCCTGTGCCGGCAAAATCCATGAGCGCGCCGCGGCTGTTATGGCGGAGGCGAAATCCGAAGCGATGCCGGAAGCGCGTGCCGTCGATGACGATCGGGTGGCGGATGAACGCGAGTGTGCGCCGGCCCACCGGCGACAGACCGAGGCGTTTCGCCGTCTCTGCGAGTCCGGCGAGCAACGGGAAGGGCAGGCGCAGGAGCGGCTTGCCCAGACAGCGTGCGATCCCGGGATAGTCGAGCGTGTCGGGCGGCGCGACATTGAAGACGCCGGTCGCGGCGCCGGCGGCGGCGAGGCGGAAGGCCTCGACCGCGTCCGCCTCGCTCAGGAACTGGATCGGCAACGGCGGCCCGCTGAATGTGACGAGAAACGGCTGCCGGAGCGCCGCCCCGGTGGGGTTCGTGATATGCGGGCCGAGGATCGCGCACGGCCGCAGGATCACGGTCTCGATCCCGGGATGATCGGCGGCGAGGCGGGCGAGCAGGCGTTCCTGCACCGCCTTGTGCCAGGAATAGGGAAAGTCCGCATTGGGGCGCAGGGGGGCGTCCTCGGTCAGCGGCAGCGGATTGTCGGCGTGGCTGCCATAGGCCGCGGCGCTCGAGGCGAGCACGATGCGCCGCACGCCGGCGTCGGCGGCGGCGGTGAACAGATTCTGCGTGCCCACGATATTGACCGCACGCGCCCGCCCGGGATCGCCCTCGGGATCGGTCAGGAAGGCGAGGTGGACGAGCACATCGACGTTTTCCGCCGCGAGAACGTCCGCGATCGCGGGATTGCGGACGTCGCAGCGGCGATAGACGAGGCCGGGAAGATCGGGCGGCGGCGCGATGTCGATACCGATCACGCGATGCCCGGGCTCCGCGGCGAGCCGGGCCGCGAGCAACCGCCCGAGATAGCCCGCGACGCCGGTGATGGCGAAGGCGGTCATGACGTCGCCTCCTTCAGTCGCCTGTACCAGGCGACGGTCCCGGCGACTCCTGCGCGGGTGGCGATGCGCGGCTGCCAGCCGAGCCGCTCCTTCGCTTTCGTGGTGGCATAATGATGGTCGCGCATCACCGCCCGCACCCGATAGCGGGTGACCGGCGGGGCGCGCCGCCGCCGCGTCACCCGGGCCAGGGTCTCGACCGCGCCGGCGAGCGGCCAGGCGAGTGCGCCGGGCAGCGAGACCCGCGGCATGGGGCAGCCGAGACCGTCGCACATCCAGGCGATATAGTCGCGCCAGGTGACATGGCCGTCATCGACGGCATTGAAGGCCTCGCCGGCGGCTTCCGCGCGGGTGCCGGCCCGGATCGCGAGATCGACGAGATTGTCGACATGGATCGGCGCCATGCGGTGTCGTCCCCCGTCGACGAACACGAAGCGGCGCGCGGCGAGGGCGTCGAGAAGCGGCGCGGAGGTGGTGGTGTCGCCGGGTCCGTAGACGCCGGCCGGGCGCAGGATCGCGACCTCGAGCCCGCGCCCGTGGGCGGCCCGCGCGACCGCTTCGGCGGCGGCCTTGCTCGTCACATAGGGATCGGACGGACGCGGCACGAAGGGGGTGTCCTCGTCGAGCTCGCTGCCGCCGGGAAAGCCGTAGACGCTGACCGAGCTCATATGGACGACGCGGGCGACGCCGGCGCCGCGGGCCGCCGACATCACGGTCCCGGTGCCCGCGACATTGGCCGCATGGAAGGCGTCATACGGCCCCCAGTCGGCGACCAGACCGGCGCAATGATAGACGACGTCGGCGCCGTCGAAGGCGGCGATCAGCGCCGCCCGGTCACCGAGATCGCCGGGCACCGGTCGGACCCCGGCGGGCAACGGCCGCCGTCCGCCGCCCGGGCGCACAAGTCCGCGCACCTCCGTGCCGGTTTCGACGAGGCGGCGGGCGAGAGCGCCGCCGATGAAGCCGGTGGCGCCGGTGACGACGACCGTCATGGCGATGTCTCCGGGATCGTGCGCATGTGCTCTCCTGTGCTGCGAGGCCGGACTCGACCATGGCGCTACCGTCCGTCGCCGAGGGGGGCCTTGATTTCCATCAAGGAGCGGGCGAGGCAGAGGGCCCGGAACCGGCTCGCAAAGCCCCCCGCGCACCTCTGCGCTTTGAGCATTGTCAAGGCGCCGGCACCGCCGCGCGATCGCCTGCGACGCGGGCCCAAGATCGCCCTTGCGCAGGCGCGCCGAGATGCGTATGGTCCGCAACCGCTCGCGGGGGCGTTCGATCGCACGCCCGCGCCCGCGACGCCCGTCCCATGGGGCCGTAGCTCAGTTGGGAGAGCGCAGCAATCGCACTGCTGAGGTCAGGGGTTCGATTCCCCTCGGCTCCACCATTTCCCCGACGCGAGAAAATCCGGACGTGCCGCGCGAGATGCCGCCCGCTTCGGGCGGACTTTCCGGGGGTGCGCCTGCCGCCGGCCCGGACCATGGCCCGGTTCCGGTCTTGCCAGCCCGGCCGCCTGTCGGGCCGTCTTCACGACGTCCGGTGATGGAGCGGGCCGGGAGGCGCGCAGCGGAGATGCGCCGGCATCGGACGC
Source organism: uncultured Sphingomonadales bacterium (assembly GCA_964484045.1). Classification (GTDB taxonomy): domain Bacteria; phylum Pseudomonadota; class Alphaproteobacteria; order Sphingomonadales; family Rhodothalassiaceae; genus J134. The sequence continues at coordinate 1,396 of CAZAEP010000011.1, read as the reverse complement.
GGGATGAACAGGGCAGCGGAGAAAGCGATGCCGGGGGCGAGAGAGCGCCCGTCGGGCCGGCCCCCGTGCGGGGATGCAATCGAAACGTCCGCACCGCTCGTTACGACCTTCCTTCACCCGTTTCACGCGCAGATTTGATCAGGATCAAGGACACGGTTCCTTTTCATGGTCACCAGACGCTCTCGACAAGGTGAGCGGCCGCACGCGGCCGCGGAAGAGAGGGGAGTGACCGACCATGCGACAGGACCGCCCAACCGCAGCCGGCCGGGCCTTTCATATCCGTTCGCGCCTGCTGTGCGTCCTTCTGCTTGCCGGGATGACCGGCGCCTTCACCGTCCCGCCGACCGGCGCCGGCGCCGCCGAACCGGACGCGACCTCTTTGGCGGACGCCGTTCTCGATCCCGAGATCCTGGCCTCCTTGCGCTATCGCTACGAATTCGTCGCCCAGGACGGGTTCGCGCGCGATGCCAATGCCTCGACCCTGCGCCTTCGCCTCGGCGTCAGGACCCGTGCATGGCGCGGCCTTTCCTTCACCATCGAAGGCGAAGGCGTGGCGCATCTCGGCCCCGAGCGCTTCAATGACACGGTGAACGGCCGCACCGCCTTTCCGGTCGTCGCCGACCCCGAGAACGTGGTCCTCAACCGTGTTTTCGGGCGCTGGCGGGTGCGCGACTGGATTGCCGTCGATGCCGGGCGCCAGGCGATCAATCTCGATGATCAGCGCTTCATCGGCTCGGTGGGCTGGCGGCAGAACGACCAGACCATGGACAGCGCCGGCCTCGTCCTCGGCCCGACCGGCAAGCTGCGCATCGAGGCCCGCTATGTCTGGCGCGTCAACCGCATTTTCGGCCCCGATTCGCCGGTCGGCGTATGGAAGGGCAACGACATCGTGCTTTTGAACGGGCGCGCCACGCTTGCGCCCGGGGTGGAAGTCGGCGCCTATGCCTATCTGCTCGACATTCCCGCCGCGGCGGCGAAATCGTCGCAGACCTACGGCATCCGCCTGAAGGGCGTCCGCCGGCTCGCGGGACCGGTCTCGATTCTCTACCGGCTCGAATATGCGCGCCAGAGCGACCATGCACGCAATCCGGTCGATTTCGCGCTCGACTACTGGCGTCTCGAGGCCGGCCTCAAGGCGCATGGCGCGCATCTCAGACTCGGTCTCGAGCGTCTCGAGGGCAAGGACGGCGTCGCCTTCCAGACTCCGCTTGCGACCCTGCACGCCTTCAACGGCTGGGCGGACAAGTTCCTGGCCACCCCCACCGAGGGGCTGCGGGACCTGGCGATCACGGCCGGCTGGCGACGCGGGCCGCTGCGCCTGCTGGCCGTGCACCACCGCTACCGGGCCGACCGGGGCGGGGCCCGCTACGGCAGCGAGTGGGACCTGCTCCTGAGG
>CAZAEP010000010.1:0-26769 GCA_964484045.1 uncultured Sphingomonadales bacterium | reverse complement strand
TGGTGGAAAAGGCGATCCGGCCGGTCGCCGCCTTCATCGCCCCGCCGCCGGAAAAGAACGTCCTCGTCACCTCCTTCGCCGAGCGCCTCGGCAAGATCGACGAGATCAGCGGGACGGACCGGGCGACGCTCGTTGCCGCCGCGACCGATGCCACGAGGGGATCCGTCTATCCGGCATATCGGAAGCTCGAGGCGACGCTCGAGGCCCTGCTTTCCGTCGCCGGCGACGCGGCCGGCGTCTGGGCCCTGCCCGGGGGCGACAAGTTCTACCGCGCCGCGGTGCGCTTTCTCGGCGACACCGATCTGACACCCGACGAGATTCACGAGATCGGACTTGAGGAGGTCGAGCGCATCACCGCCGAGATGGACCGCATCCTCAGGGCGCAGGGGCTCACCGAGGGCACGGTGGGCGAACGCATGGTCAGGCTCGCCGAGGACCCGAGCCAGTATTTCCCGGCGACCGACGAGGGCCGGGAGGCGATCCTCGACTATCTGCGGGCGCGGGTGAAGGAGGTCGAGGCCCGGGTGCCCGACTATTTCGCCACCATCCCGCCGCAGAAGCTCGAAATCCGCCGTATTCCGGTCTTCAGCGAAGCCGGCGAGGCCGGCGGCTTCTACACCAATCCCTCGCTCGACGGCACACGCCCCGGCATCTACTGGATCAATCTGCGCGACATGAAGGCGTGGCCGAAATGGAGTCTGAAGACGCTCACCTATCACGAAGCGGTGCCCGGTCATCATTTCCAGACCGCGATCTCGATGAGTCAGGGCGAGCTGCCGCTTCTCCGCCGTATCGCGCCCTTCAACGCCTATACCGAGGGCTGGGCGCTCTACGCCGAACGTCTCGCCTGGGAGATGGGGCTTTACGAGGGCGATCCCCTGGGCAATCTCGGGCGCCTGCAGGACGAACTCTTCCGCGCCGTTCGCCTCGTTGTCGACACCGGCATCCACGCCAGGCACTGGACCCGCGAGCAGGCCATCGACTACATGTACAGGACGACCGGCTCGGACAAGTCCGAGGTGGTGCCCGAGATCGAGCGCTATATGGCCTGGCCCGGTCAGGCGCTCGGCTACAAGCTCGGCATGATGAAGATCCTGGAACTGCGCGAGAAGGCGAAGCAGGCGCTCGGCCCGGCCTTCGATCTCAAGGCCTTCCACGATGTCGTGCTCCTCGACGGCGCGGTGCCGATGGCGGTGCTCGAAGCCAAGGTGGATGCGTGGATCGCGCAGATGAAGGGCGCCGGCTGAGCGCACCACCGCGTCGCCGTCCGGGGGCCGCCTCTCAGCCCTCCATCACGCCCAGGAGCAGGAGCATGCCGAGCCCGCTCGCCAGAATGACGACATAGACCGTCGCGAGGAGGACGAACTTGATCAGGATGGCGAGCCAGCTCTCGCCATAGACGCGCCGCATGGCGAGCGGCGGATAGACCCCGGCGGCGAGAAGCAGCAGCCCGCCCGCGCCCTGTCCCTGTGTGACGGCGGCAAGCGGAACCAGCAGCGTGGCGAGCAGAAAGAAGACGGCGTGCAAGTGAAGGGCGAAGACCAGATGGTCGTCGTAATACGGTCGGGCCCGGCCGAAGAAGAGCCGCAGCAGGAGCGCGAAAACGGGGATCAACAGGAACAGGACGCGCGGCACCCAGTCGCGCAGAAAGCGGTTGAGCGGGCCGGGGTCGCGAAGTGCGCGCTCGAAGCCGCCGATCAGCCGTCGGGCAAGAGCGATGCCGGCCGCCGCCTGCGCGGCTCCGGACCTGCCTCCTGCACGTGCCGCACGCTCGATCGCCGCCATTTCCTCCGCGAGCGCCGGTCCGCCCGCATCGGTCTCGCGCGCCGGCGGAGCGAGGAAGAGAAGATCGAGGTCGCGATTCCGGTCGCCGGCTCCGATCGAGATGATGCCCCCGCCGGCCGTCCGCTTCCGTCCCCCATCGGGCACTGCCGCGGCTTCGTCCTTGCCCCCGTCGACCGCCATTTTCCGTTTCCGTCGCGGATCACTCCCGGCAGGCTAAGGCATGCCGCGACCATATGGAGCCATTCCGCCGAAGTTCTTTTGCGTCATGATCAGGACAGACCCGCGGGGTGACGGGGCCGACGGGAGATGCGATACTCGCTGGCCGGACCTGCGGCGTCGACGGCGTCGCGTCAACATTTCGACATGATGGAAAATTCCGGGCATGGAATGGTCCGAAGACGGCATCATCCTCGCGGTCGCGCGGCACGGCGAGCACCATGCGCTGATCGACATCTTCTGCCGCGCGCACGGGCGCTGGCGAGGCCTCGTCCATGGCGGCGCCTCGCGCCGCCGGGCGGGGGTGCTGCAGCCCGGAAACTCGGTCACGGCGCGCTGGCGGGCGCGGCTCGAGAGCCATCTGGGGAGCTTTCACGTCGAGCCCGGGCAGGTGCGCGCGGCGACGCTGATGACCGATCCGGTGCGGCTTGCCGGGCTCAGCGCCGCCTGTGCGGTCCTGGCGACGTGTCTGCCCGAACGCGAGCCGCACGCGGCCGTCCACGACGCCTTCTCCGCCGTCCTCGATCTGCTGTTGAGCGAGGGCGTCGCGACGGGCGACTGGGGAGAGGCGCTGGTGCGTCTCGAACTCGGGCTTCTCGGCGAGCTCGGCTACGGGCTCGATCTCACGCGGTGCGCGGTGACCGGCGGAACGCGCGATCTGGTCTATGTCTCGCCGAAAAGCGGCCGTGCAGTGAGCCGCGAGGCGGGTCGCCCCTATGCAGCGAAGCTGCTGCCGCTGCCCGCTTTTCTCACCGCCGCGCGCGGCGATGGCGCCACGGCGCGTGACCTTGCCCTCGGTTTTCGTCTCACCGGATATTTTCTCGATCGCCACGTTCTCGCGCCGCACGGCAAGGTCCTGCCGGCGGCGCGCGGGCGGCTCGTCGATCGCCTGGCAGGGGCGGTGGTGGACGGACCATGACGACGCAGGATCAACGGCGGCTCGTCGCCTGGCTCGGGACCCCCGCCGCCCATGGCGGGGCGGGGCCGGTCGTGCATATCGAGACCCATATCAGCCATGTCTTTCTCGCCGGTGATCATGCCCTGAAGCTCAAGAAGGCGATCCGGCCCGCCTTTCTCGACTATTCGACGGTGGAGAAACGGCACGCCGCGGCGCTCGCCGAGCTGCGCCTCAACCGGCGCACCGCGCCCGATCTCTATCTCGACATCGTCGCGGTTACGGAGGATGCGGAGGGGTTCCATCTCGACGGTCCGGGCCGCATCGTCGACTGGCTGGTCCGGATGCGCCGCTTCGATCAGGCGCATCTGCTTGACCGGATGGCGCGCGAGGGAGGGCTCGACGCGGCGCATGTGGCCGCGCTCGCCGATGCCACCGCACGCCTTCATGCGACGGCCGAACGCCGTCCCGACGCGGGCGGGGCGGAGGGCATGCACTGGCATTTCACGGTACCGATCGATGCTCTCGAAGGGATGGCGAGCCGTCCCGTCTCGAAAGCGGCGCTGGCGGCGATGCGCAGGCGGCTGGAGGTCGAATGGCGGCGTCTTGCCCGCCGCCTTGAGGCGCGCCGGCGGCACGGTTTCGTGCGCCTCGGGCACGGCGATCTCCATCTCGGCAATGCCTGCCTCTTCCGCGGCGAGGTGACGCTGTTCGACGCCGTCGAGTTCTCCGACGCCATCGCCTGCGTCGACATTCTCTACGATGCCGCCTTCATGGTCATGGACCTCATGGCGCACGGGCGCGGCGACCATGCGGCGCTCTATCTGAGTCGCTATCTCGAGGCGACGCGCGATTATGGCGGGCTCGACGCCATGGCCTTCTTCATCGCCATCCGGGCCCTTGTCCGCGCCATGGCCAACAGCTTCGCGCAGGACGCGGAGAAGCAGGCCCGGGCACGGCGCTATTTCGATCTCGCCGAACAGGTTCTCGATGAGCCGCCGGCGCCGAGGCTCGTCGCCGTCGGCGGGCTCTCGGGGAGCGGCAAGTCGCGCCTTGCGGGGGCGCTTCTCGGGCATCTGCCGGCGCGACCGGGGGCGGTTCACATTCGCAGCGACGGCATCCGCAAGCGGATCTTCGGCCGTCGCCCCGAGGACCGCCTGCCGGACGCGGCCTATCGCCCGGAGTGGCACCGGCGCACCTATGCACGGCTTTGGCGCGACGTGCGCCGCGCGCTTGCCGCCGGTTGGCCGGTGGTGGCCGACGCCACCTTCATGGATGCGAAAAGCCGGGCCCGGATGGCGTTGCTCGCGGACCGCCTCCGGATTCCCTTCACCGGTCTCTGGCTCGAAGCGCCCGCCGCCGTCCTGTGCGCGCGCATCCGCGCACGTGGACCGGATGTCTCCGATGCCGATCTCGCGGTGCTCGAGGCACAGCTCGAACGCGATGTCGGACCGCTCGACTGGACAACGATCGATGCGACGGGCGCGCCTGACACGGTTGTCGCACGCGCGCTGCGCGAGATCGGGAGGCCGCCCGCGGGCTGAATTCGCACCTCGCCCCCCGGAGCGATCTTGATTTTGCCACGGCGATGCCGTTTCTGTGGGCCGAGGACGAGAACGACAGCCGAGAACGACGGCGAGCGAGGGAGCGGGTGCACCACAGCATCGAACGGCAGATCGCGGGCGGACTTCGATCCTGGGTCGATATCGTCGGACGGCATGCATGGGCGGCGCTCCTGTGCGTCGCGGTCCTGTCGGGCATCGCCGGCACGATCGCGGTGCGCAATCTCAGCATCAACACCGACAGCTCGGAGATGATCGACGATCGCGTGCCCTTCCGCGTCAATGCGCGGCGGCTGCAGGCGCTCTTTCCGCAGACCCGCAATCAGATGCTGGTGATTCTGCGCGGGCGCACGGCGGACGAGGCGGACTTCAGCGCGGCGGAACTGGTACGCCGGCTGCGTGGCGACGAGGCGCATTTCCGCGACGTGTTCGCGCCCACGGTCGATCCCTTCTTTCAGCGCGAGGGCCTGCTCTTTCTCGATTATGACGCGCTTCTCGATACCTCAAGCCGGCTGTCGAGCGCCGGCCCGCTGCTCGAGAAGCTGGTTGCCGACCCGTCGCTTGCGGTCTTCTTCGAGCAATTGAGCAAGGTCGCGCGGGCGAGCGAGGAGGGGATCGATCTTTCCATGGTCGCTCCCGCCTATGACGAGGTCGCCCGGGTCGTCGAGGCGGTGGCGGCGGGCAACGCGGTGCCGCTCTCGTGGCAACGATTGTTCGGCAGGGACGAGGCCGTCCATCAGCGCGTCATCAGCATCGCGCCGGTGCTCGACTTCGCTTCGCTGCAGCCGGCCCGTCCGGCGGTCGACGCCCTGCGGCGCGCGGTGGCCGGGATGCCGCCCGAGGATCTCGACGGTGTGCGCATCGCGGTCACCGGCGATCCGGTGCTGCGCAGCGACGAGTTGAAGAGCGTGTCCGACGGCATCGAGATTTCCGCCGTCACCTCGCTCGTTCTCGTCTCCCTGCTGCTCGCCTTCGGGCTCCGGTCCTGGCAGTTCGTGCTCGCCTCGCTCACCGCGCTCGTCATGAGCCTCGTCCTCACCGCCGGCTTTGCGGCTGTCGCGGTGGGCGAGCTCAATCTCGTCTCGATCGCCTTTACCGTGCTCCTGATCGGCCTCGGGATCGACTATTCGATCCATCTCGTGCTGCAGTATCGCGAGCAGCTCGATCACGGGGCCCCCCATGGCGAAGCGCTCGCGCGCACCGCGCATTCGGTGGGGCCGGCGCTGGTGCTGGCGGCGCTCACCACCGTCGTCGCCTTTCTCTCCTTCGTGCCGACGAAATTCGTCGGCATGGCGCAGCTCGGCATCATCTCCGGGGCGGGGGTTCTCATCTCCTGGGTCGTGGCGCTGACCGTTCTTCCGGCGCTGCTCACGCTGTTGCCCGGTCTCGCGCCGCGGCCGCTGCGAAAGGCGCATTCCGGCCGCGTCGGGCGTGCCCTCGAACGCTGGTCGTTGCCGATCGCGGCGCTGGCTCTTCTTCTCGGGATCGGCGCGGCGACGCTCCTGCCGCAGGTGCGTTTCGATGCCGACCCGATGAGCCTGCGCGATCCCGAAAGCCCCTCGGTCAAGGCCTTCAACCTGCTGTTCGATCGCAAGCGCGATACGCCCTACCGGCTCGACCATGTCGCCGACGATCTCGATGAGGCGCGCGATTTCGTGCGCCGGGTCGAGACGCTCGAAGAGGTCGAGGATGCGGTGACGGTGGACGATTTCGTGCCCGCGGATCAGGCGGAGAAGCTCGACGAGATCGATTTTCTCGCCGGCGATCTCACCTTTGTCCTCGGCGAGGCCGACGGACTTGCACAGCGCCTCGCCGCGCGCGGCGCCACCGACCGGACGGCCGCGGCGACGGCGGTGGAAAAACTGATCAGGGGAGCGAAGAGCATCGCCGCCGGGGACGACGATCCCGAGCGCGTGCGCGCGGCCGCACGGCTCGGCGCGGCGCTCGAGACGTTCGTCGCGCGCGCGGCTCCTGCGCCGGCCCTTTACGACACGCTCGAGGCGCAGCTTCTGCGTTTCTTTCCCATGCAGATGGCGCGTCTCAAACTGCAATTGACGGCGGAGCCGGTATCGATCGCCGATCTGCCGCCGGAGATCCGCCGGCGCTACATGGCGCCGGGCGGCGAGGTGCGGGTCGAGGTCCTGCCGGCCGAGGACGTGCGCGATCCCGAAAGACGCAAGGCCTTCGTCGAGGCGGTGGCCGCGATCGATCCCGATCTTTCGGGCGGCGCCTTCACGGTCCTGCGCGGCGGCGAAGTGGTGGCCCAATCGATGATCGAGGCGACGCTGACGGCCCTCGCGCTCGCGGCGCTTCTCATCCTCATCGTGGCGCGCAGCGTGCTCTTCACGCTTGCCGTTCTGGCGCCGCTGGTGCTGGCGGGAATTCTCACCGCCGCGACCGGGGTGCTCATCGACCTGCCCTTCAATTTCGCCAATGTCATCGTCCTGCCGCTGCTCATCGGGCTCGGGGTCGACAGCGGTCTGCACCTCGTCATGCGCGCACGTCGATTGCACGAGAGCGGCGCCGTATATGCGACAAGCACGCCGAGAGCCGTGCTGTTGAGCGCATTGACGACGATCGCTTCCTTCGGCTCGCTGGCGCTGAGCCACCATCGCGGCACCGCGAGCATGGGCGAGCTTCTCATGATCGCCATCGCCTTTACGCTCTTTGCCACGCTCGTCGTGCTGCCCGGGCTGATGGCGATCATCGGGCGGCGCCTGCGCCCCGAGCCCGCGCCGCGGCCCGGGAGCGCGGCGGAGGGGGCGGAATGACACCGACATGGAGCGATCCGGCCGGCGATGCGCTCGCGGTCCGTCCTGCCGATATCGAGGCCGCGGCGGAGCGCCTGCGCGGCATCGCGCGCAGGACGCCACTGCTCGAGAACGAGTGGCTCGACAAGGCCACCGGCGGCCGCGTGCTGATCAAGGCGGAGTGCCTGCAGCGCACGGGTTCGTTCAAGATCCGCGGGGCCTATAACCGCCTGGCGCAATTGTCACCGGCGGAGAAGACGCGCGGTGTCGTGGCCTTTTCCTCGGGCAATCACGCACAAGGCGTGGCCGCGGCGGCGCAGCGTCTCGGAATCCCCGCGATCATCGTCATGCCCGAAGACGCCCCGCGGATCAAACTGCACAACACGCGGGCGCTCGGCGCCGAGGTCCGTACCTATCCCCGTGCGGGGGCAAGCCGCGAGGCGATCGCGCAGGCGCTCGCCGAGGAGCGCGACATGACGCTCGTGCCCTCCTTTGACGATCCGCGCATCATCGCCGGGCAGGGAACGGTGGGGCTCGAGATCGTGGCGCAGGCGCGCGACCGCGAGGTCGAGCCCGACCTGATGCTGGCACCGGTCGGCGGTGGAGGCCTGCTCGCGGGCTCGGCGATCGCGCTCAAGGCCGCGTTCCCGCGCATCGCGCTCCATGGCGTCGAGCCCGCGGGCCATGACGATCTCGCCCGCTCGCTGCGTCTCGGCGAGCGGGTCGAGGCCGCCGTGCACCGTCCCTCGATCTGCGACGCGCTGCTCGCTCCGATCACCGGTGCGCTCACCTTTCCCATCCTGCAGCGCTTTCTCGAATCCGGACTTGTGGTCGACGATGCGGCGGTCAGGACGGCCATGCGCTTCGCCTTCGAGCGCCTGAAGCTCGTGGTCGAACCGGGCGGCGCGGTGGCACTCGCGGCTCTTCTCTCGGGAGTCATCGACGTCCGCGGCCGCACCGTGGTGATCGTGCTCTCGGGCGGCAATGTCGATCACGCGGCCTTCTGCCGCCTTGGCGCCGACACCGATCAGAGCTTGTAGAAGAGGCCGATCCCCGAGAGCATGACATTGAAGGCGAGGCTGATGCGTTCGCCGCCGCGGCTCGGCGTCTCGTAGCCATGCTTGATCTGGCTCGGGAAGAGATAGCAGATCCCGGTCTCGGACGGATAGGCGACGCGATTGGCGGTGAAGATGGTCTGCCGTCTGGCGGCGATGGCGATATAGGGTGACGCGTTCACCTCCGGCTTCTCGAACATCAGGGGCGCGCTCCGCTTGGGGTCCGCCCTGAGGTAATAGACGCCGCTGACGACGGAGTTGCCGTGAAAGTGCATGCGCTGATAGCCGCCCTCCGGCGCGCGGTTGAGCCAGGCATGGACGATGTGGAAGGCGTCGTACTCATAGGCGTAGACATTGTCGAGATAGTCGCGCACGCAGGTCTCGAGAAAGGCGCGGAGATCGTGAAAGCGCGGTTCGTCGAGGATGTTCTTCTCCTGGCTCGTCGACCGGGTGAGCGAGCCGTAGTTCCGGAACCAGGCGAAGTCGTCGATGGCGATCTCCTGATGCGCCGGATTCCGGTAGCGCACGACTGCGCCGGCAGGGAAGATCGGCCGCACCTCGCCCTTGACCTCCGTCACCGCGAAAACGCCCCTCTTGGTTGATGATCCGCCGTAGATTGCACCTCACACTCATATACGGCAAGCGGCGCGAGGGCAATGCGCCCGCACGTCACGCGCCGGCTGTCGCTTGACAGGCGACACGCAAGGGGGGATCAAGGCGTCGAATTCGGACGCAAGAGGGCAGGAATGGCCGAGGTCGAGGCGACATCGCATCCGCTTTACGGGGCCGACCTCGCGACCCTGTGGCGCATCTGGCGCGCCGCCGGGGGGGTGCGCCGTGATCGGCGCAAGGTGCTGGCCGGCGCCTTCGCCGCCGCGCTCGGGCGTCTGCCCTTCTCGCTCGCCGAACGGGTCTATGTCGCCGCCCGCCGGGGAACGGTGCGCGACGCGCCGCCGCCGGTCTTCATCCTCGGGCACTGGCGCAGCGGCACGACGCATCTCTACAACATCCTCAGTCGCGCCGATCATTTCGCCTATGTCTCGCCCTTCGCCACCGCGCTGCCCTGGGATTTTCTCCTCCTCGGCCGCGCGCTCGAACCGCTGTTGCGCCGGAAGCTGCCCGCGCATCGCTATATCGATCGCGTGGCCGTCGAGGCGACCTCGCCGCAGGAGGACGAGATCGCGCTCGCCAACATGACACCGCTGTCCTTCTACCACGCTCTCTATTTCCCCGAGCGCTTTCACGCCTATTTCGAGCGCGGCATCTTCTTCGACGGCGTCGACGATGCCGAACGGGCGGCGTGGGAGGAGAAGCTGCGCTATTTCTACGACAAGCTGCTGCTGGCGCAGCCCGGACGGCGGCTTCTGATCAAGAACCCGGTCTATACCGCGCGGCCGGCGATGCTGCAGCGCCTGTGGCCGCAGGCGAAATTCATCCACATTCACCGCAATCCGGTGAAGGTGTTCCTCTCGATGCGCAATTTCTACCGTTCCCTCCTTGCCGCCTTCGCGCTTCAGGACGCGGACGGCGTGGACATCGACGAGGTGATCCTTTCCACCTATGAGCGGATGATGAGCCGGTTGCGCGCCGAGACCGAGGGGTTGCCGCCCGAACGCTTCATCGAGCTGCGTTTCGACGAGCTGCAGGCCGATCCGCTCGGGGTCATCGAACGCATCCATGCGCAGCTCGGGCTGCCCGGTTTCGCCGCCGCGCGGCCGGCCTTTGCCGCCTATCTCGAAAGCGTGCGCGACTACCGGAAGAACCGCTATGCGCGTCCCGTGGAGGCGACGGAAAAGGTGCTTGCGCGCTGGCGTCCCTTCATCGAGCACTGGGGCTATGACGTTCCGGCGTAAGTTCCGGTCGGTGCCGCTTGCGCTCCTTCTGGCGGCGCTCGGCGGCTGTGGCGACGGAGCGGCGCCGGCACCGATCGTGCCGCTCTCGGCCTGCACCCGCGTTGATCTCGCGGACCCGGACGGGCGGCCGATCGTCGGTATCGAGGACCTCGCCGTCGATCACGCCCGCGGCCGCCTCTATCTTTCCGCCTATGACCGCCGTGCGGTGGCCCGCGAGCGCGACAGCAAGGCCGGGCCGCGAACCACCGGCGGGCTCTACATGCTCGATCTCGAGACCCCGCTCGCGGGCACGGTGACGGCGCAGCCCTTGCATGCGGCGGCGCGCGTCGCGCTGCCGCAGCGGCCGCACGGCATCGCGCTCTATATCTCGAAGACGACCGGCGAACGGCAGCTTTTCGCCATCGAACGCCGTTATGAGCGGATCGACGGGGACTGGCGTCGGCGTCCCGAGCTTGCCGTTCTCACCCTCGCCGGCGACGGCATCACCGTGGAGGGCGTGGCGCATCTCCGCCTGCCGCCCGAACTGTGCAGCCCCAATGACCTGACGCCGACCCTGAGCGGTATTCTGATCACCAATGACCACGGAGCCTGCGGCGGGTTCGAACGCAGGCTCGAGGACGCCTTCGGGCTCGACGAGGCCTTCGTCGCGCGCTTGACGCCGGCAGGCATGGAGACCGCGGTGCGCAAGCTCCGCTTCGCCAACGGCATCGCGGTCGCGCACCGGCCCGACGGCGAGGAGGAACTGGTCGTGGCGGCGACCCGCGCCGATGCGCTTTTCGCCTTTCCCATCGACGTGCGCGACCGCACGCGACGCGAAGCGCGACAGATCCTGCGCATCGACGCGGCTCCCGACAATATCACGCTCGGTCCCGACGGCGCGCTCTATGTCGCGGTGCACCCGCGGCTCTTCCGCTATGCGCTCTTTCGCGGTCACTGGTTCGGGGTCGATCGGGCACCGAGCGCCGTCATGCGCCTGCGCTACGACAGCACCGGCACGCTCGTGGCCGAACGATTTTTCGAGGATCCCGAAGGAGACCTGATTTCCGGGACGACGGTCGCCGCCGTCGATCGCGGGCGGCTCTATCTCGGCGCCGCCTTCGACGACCATCTCGCCGTCTGCACGCTTGCCCGGGGTGCCGCGGCATCATGAGCGGACGCGTGCTCGTCACCGGCGGCGCCGGCTTCATCGGCCATCATCTCGTCCGTCAGCTCGTCGATGCCGGCGTGCCTGTGCGTGTGCTCGATCCCGCGGCGAAGCACGGACGTCTGCCCGACGGTGTCGAGCCGATCGCGGGCTCGATTCTCGATCCCGCGACGCTCGCCGCGGCCATGCAGGGGGTCGAGGTCGTCCATCATCTCGCCGCCAGGGCCGCGCTGTGGGCCCGTGACCCCGCGGTCTACGAACGGATCAATTATCGCGGCACGCGGGCGGTGCTCGATGCCGCGGCGGCGGCGGGTGTGCGCCGCGTCGTCGTCACCTCGACGGCGCTCGTGCTCAAGGACTGGCGCGAGGGAGGGTCGGTGCCGGTCAGCGAGGCCGATCCGCGCCCTGGGGTCGCGGCCATGCCCGGGCCCTACAGTCGCTCGAAATGGCGGGCCGAGCGTGCCGTCCGGGAGGCGATCGACGCCGGCCTCGATGCCGTGCTCCTCTATCCCACGGCCCCCATCGGGCCGCCCGACGGATTCTTCACCGAACCCACCGAGATGCTCCGGCGCTTTCTTCGCGCGCCGCCCCCCGCCTTCCTCGAGACCCGGCTCAATCTCGTCGACGTCGCCGACGTCGCGACCGCGCACCGGCTGGCGGCGGATCGTGCACCGGCGGGCGGGCGCTACATCCTCGGCGGCGAGGACCTCCTCTTTTCGGAATTTCTGGCGCGGCTCGAGGCGTTGAGCGGCCGACGCATGCCGCGACGGCGCATTTCCCATGCTCTGGCAGCCGCGACGGCCCATGCGGCGGAGGCCCTGGCCCGCGTCAGCGGACGGCCGCCGGCGGCGACGGTCGAGGGCGTGCGGGCGGCGCGCGCTCCGCGTCCTTATGCGAATGCCCGGGCGATAGGCGAACTTGGCTGGCGGCCGCGACCGCTTGAGGACACGCTTGCCGAGACCGTGCGGGCGATCCTCGGGGAGGGCTGACATGTCGTCGCTTTGTCCGCTGGCGGCAATCCCGGGAGCCTGCTAGAAGGGCCGCACCACGCTCACCGCGCCGGACCCGCCTGCATGCGCAATGCCCTCATCTTCGCCCTCTGCGTCGCCATCTGGGGCTCGACCTGGTACGCGATCAAGTTTCAGCTCGGGACCGTGCCGCCGCAATGGGCGGTCGCCTACCGCTTCGCCCTCGCGGCCGGCGTCCTTCTCGCCTGGTGCGCGCTCAGCGGCCGGCGCCTGCGCTTCTCCTTGCGCGATCACGCACTCTTCGCCGGGCTCGGCGCGCTCCTCTTCTCGATCAACTACGCCTTCACCTACTGGAGCACCGCCTATCTGACCTCGGGTCTCGTGGCGGTGGTCTTCTCCATGATGACGCTCGTCAATCAGGTGAACGGCGCGGTGTTTCTCGGACAGGTCATCGAGCGCCGCGTGCTCGCCGCCGGCGTCGCCGGCCTCCTCGGGCTCGGGCTCGTCTTCCGGCCCGAATTCGCGGCTTTCGATCTCGGCGGCGACGTGGCGAAGGGCGTCGCCTTCTGCCTTCTCGCCACGGTTCTCGCCTCTTTCGGCAACACGCTGGCGGCGACCGAGCGGGCCCGCGCCCTGCCGCTCTTCGCCTTCAACGGCTATGCCATGCTTTACGGGGCGCTGCTGATGGCGGCGATCGCGCTCCTGAGCGGGGAGATGCCGCGTTTCGACTGGCGGCCGCCCTTCCTCGTCTCGCTCCTCTATCTGGCGCTCGCCGGCTCGGTGCTCGCCTTCAGCCTCTATCTCACCCTGATCAAGACCATCGGACTCGGCCGCTCGGGCTATGTCGCCGTGCTCGTCCCGCTCGTCGCGCTCGGCATCTCGACGCTCTTTGAAGGCTATCGCTGGACCTGGAGCGGGGCGGCGGGGGTGGTGCTGGTGCTTCTCGGCAACCTCCTGCTGCTCGGGCGACGGGCGGGCGGTCCTGCGCCTATCCGAGCGCGCGCTCGAAGATCCGGTGACGTTTGACCGGACGCGCTCCGATGCGTTCGATGACCGCATTGACGAGGTGATTGTCCTCGAGCGTCCAGCCGAGCTCGGCGCGGTCGATGTCGAGGTTCCTGAGGCCATGATAGATGGCGACGCAGAGCGCGGTCGCGAGGCCGGCATAGCGGCGATGGCGGCGCACCGAACGACGCAGGCCCAGAAGCGGCAGCTTGGCGCTCGAGGGCGGCCTGACCTTGGTGCGCCACAGCAGCTTGATCAGGCCGAAAGGACCGAGGCGGCCATCGAGATCGCGGATCGCCTCGTTGAGATTGGGGATGCAGATGGCGATCGCGACCGCCTCGCCCTCGATCTCGGCGACGAGCGCAAGGCTCTCGATGAGGATCAGCTCGAAGTCCTTGACCGCCTTTCTGAGCTCGGCGTCGGTCCAGGGCACGAAGCCCCAGTTGTCCTGCCAGGCCTCGTTGAAGATATCGCGCACGATCGCCATCTCGCGCGCGAGATGGCGCTTGTCGATGGGGCGGATGGTCACTTCGTCAAGCGCCATGATGTTTTCATAGGCGCGCATCGCCCGCGGCGGCGGCAGGCTGCAGTCGTGCTCCCAGGTTATCACGTCCTTGACCGGCCGCAGGCCGGCGGCGGCGAGGACCCTCGCCTGATAGGGCCGGTGATAGGGCGTGAGGATCATCGAGGGAGCTTCGAAACCCTCGACCATGAGCCCGATCTCTTCATTGATGCAGAGCGAAAACGGCCCCCGCATCCGCGTCATGCCGCGCGCGGCACACCAGTCGCCCGCGGCCTCGATCAGACGCCGGCCGACCTCGTCGTCGTCGACGGTGTCGAAGAAGCCGAAAAAGCCGGCTCCGTCCCGATGGATGCGCAGATGCTCATGATCGATCTGCGCCGAGCAGCGGCCGACGATCTCGCCGTTCCGCCAGGCGGTGAAGAAAGAGGCCTCGGCGTGCTCGAAGAAGGGATTCTTCTTCGGGTCGAGCTGACGCCGGGCTTCGCCGCGCAGGGGACGAACCCAGCCCGGGTCGCCGTTGTAGAGTGTGTGGGGAAACTGGAGAAAGGCATGAAGGTCGGGGGACCCCGGCCGGTGTTCACGAATCTCGAGCGTCATGATGTCCTTCTATCGCCTCGACGAGCGGAACCTTCCGCGGCACGTGACCACAGCGCTGTTGCGTTGGAGCACTTGGAAGATGCGCGACCTTCTCACCCTCGGGCACGGTCGTCCATGTCTTTTTTGCAAAAGCGATTGCAAAATATGATCAAACGGACCGCTACGCAGACGCCCGCGTGCAATCGCGCCCGGCGCCTGCCGTCCTCAGGGTCCGGCCAGACTCTGGCGCAGGCGTTCGTCGAGCGCCAGGATCATCAGCGCCAGCGTCGCCGGATCGGCGTTCGACCAGCCGCTCGTCACCGTGCCGTCGCGCCATTGCACGGCGAGGGCGATCGCCGCGATATCCTCGACATTCTCAAGTCCGCTGGCGAAGATCTCCGCCGGCGTGGTGCCGTGAAGGCTGGATATTCTCTCACCCATGTCGTGTTCTCCGTATATCCGCCGGGAGGCGTTCCGGCGCCCGCGCCCCGTCCGTTCTAGCGGGCCGTCGCCGGTGGCGGTTTGATCTGGATTAAACGGGGCGCC
The DNA here is from genome assembly GCA_964484045.1 of uncultured Sphingomonadales bacterium. Taxonomy (GTDB): domain Bacteria; phylum Pseudomonadota; class Alphaproteobacteria; order Sphingomonadales; family Rhodothalassiaceae; genus J134. The sequence goes on along the minus strand of CAZAEP010000010.1, from coordinate 11,891 downwards.
GCTCAATCGCCGGCCATGAGCAGGATCTTGCCCATATGCTCGCCGCTCTCGAGACGTCGGTGGGCGTCGGCCGCCTCTTCGAGGCGAAAGCGGGAATCGATCACCGGCCGGACGCGGCCCGCGGCCACGAGCGGCCAGACAAGGTTCCGGATCCCGTCTCCGAGGGCGGCCTTGAAGGCGAGGTCGCGATTGCGCAGGGTCGAGCCGGTCAGCGTCAGCCGCTTGCGCATGATGGCGACGATATCGATCTCGGCCCGCGGGCCGCGCAGGAAGGCGATCGAGACATGGCGGCCGGCCTCGGCGAGGCAGCGGATATTGCGCGGCACATAGTCGCCGCCGACCATGTCGAGCACCACATCGACGCCGCGGCCGCCCGTCGCCTCCGCGACCGCGGCGACGAAATCCGCGGTCCTGTAGTTCACCGCGAGATCGGCGCCGAGCTCGCGGCAGAAGGCGCATTTCGCGTCCGTGCCGGCGGTGACGATGACCTGCGCGTCGAAGGCCTTTGCAAGCTGGATCGCCATTGTGCCGATGCCCGAGGATCCGCCATGGCAGAGCAGCCACTCGCCGGCATCGAGACAGCCGCGCTCGAAGACGTTCGACCACACGGTGAACAGCGTCTCCGGCAATCCCGCGGCGTCCGCGAGCGGCAGGCTTTCCGGCACCGGCAGCAATGTTTCCACCGGGGCCACCGCCAGTTCGGCATAGCCGCCGCCGGCGAGCAGTGCGACGACGCGGTCCCCGGGCCGCCAGTCGTCCACCGCGGCGCCGCAGGCGAGGACCGTGCCCGAGACCTCGAGGCCGGGGATGTCGCTCGCACCCGGCGGCGGTGGATAGAGGCCCATTCGCTGCAGGACGTCGGGTCGATTGACGCCGGCGGCCACAACCCGGATCAGGACCTCGTGCGGGCCCGGTTCGGGGTCCGGCCGCGTGACGGGGCGCAGCACCTCCGGTCCACCCGCTCTTTCGATTTCGATTGCCTTCATCCCATCCCCCTCGGTTAAATTGTCGACCAGTGTGACGTCAGGCGCGGCGGCAGACAATGCCGCAGCCGGCGCGAACCAGCGGAAAGGGACAGGCGCAGGATGGATATCGAGGACGATCGCCCCAAGCCGAGCGCGCCTCTGGAGGCGCTGATGCGCGAGGATCTGGAGCTTCTCTCTCGCGAGGAACTCAAGGAGCGCGCCGCACGGCTGGCGGCGGAACGGGAACGCACGCTGGCCATGCTGGAGAAGAAGGGGACGACGCGGACGGTCGCCGAATCCCTGTTCAGGAAGGGGTAGCCGGGGGGCGGCAAGGAAAGAGGGCCCGTCACGCGGTCGGACGGGCCCCCGGGAACCATGGCAACCGCTCTCAGGCGGCGGAGCGGACCGAGCGCTTGCTCTGCTCGCCGGTGCGGATGTCGATCTTGCGCGGCTTCATGTGCTCGGGAATCTCGCGCTTGAGCGTGATCGTGAGCAGGCCGTTCTCGAAGGTCGCGCTTTCCACGCGAACGGTGTCGGCGAGACGGAAGCTGCGTTCGAAGGCGCGCTTGGCGATGCCGCGATAGAGATACTGGCGATTGTCGTTCTCGTCGTCCGAGGAGCGCCCGGAAATCGTCAGCGTGCGGTCCTCGAGCGTTACATCGAGTTCATCCGGCGAGAAGCCGGCCACCGCCAGGGTGATACGATAGTCGTCCTCGCCGAGCTTCTCGATATTGTAGGGCGGGTAGCCTTGCGACGACTGATCGAATCGACCCAGCGATTCGCTGAGGCGAAAGAGATCGTCGAAGCCGACGGACGACCGCAGAAGGGGAGAAAGATCAAATCCACGCATAGCCTCATATCCTCCATCGATGAGCGATACTCGACTGCTCGATCCGCCCGCGAAGGGCCGGACCGCGCCGGTCATAACGGTCCCGTAATCGGCGACCGCCTTCCTCAGATAGGCGCGAAGACGGGCAAGTCAAGGGCTTGAAGACTCGCGCTTTCCTGCCATTTGTGACACAATGGAGATCGGCGCTAAACCGGAAGGCGAAGTTTTCATGTCGAACACGGCTCCCATCGACAGCATTCAGCGCACGCATCAAGAGGCGCTGGCGCTCGCCGAGCAGGCGCGCAACTACATCGCCTGTCGCGGGCCCGAGCTGCGACAGCTCCTGCCCGTGGACGGTCAGGCCATCTACGCTGCGGAATCGATGCGCATGTCGAGCCGGATCATCCATGTGATCGCCTGGACGCTGACGCAAAAGGCGGTTGCGGCGGGCGAACTCGGCCGCGACGAAGCCTGCGACCCCGAATGGCGCCTCGGTGGCGAGGCGGTGTGCCTCGGCGAGCCGATGGGCGATCTCGAGTTGCTGCCGGAACCGATGCAGGAAATGATCGCGGACAGCGAGCGTCTTTATCGCCGCGTCAAGCGCCTCGACGAGATGCTCGGCCGCGACGCCGGGACGGCCGCCGCGCCCGTCGTCCACGATATCTGGCGCCGGATCGAGCGCTTCAGGAACTGAGCGCGGGTACCGCTATTTCTTCAGCGTGAAGGAGCCGAAGCGCTTCTGGAAGCGCGCCACCTGGCCGCCCTTGTCGATGATCCGCTGTGCGCCGCCGGTCCAAGCCGGGTGCGACTTGGGATCGATCTCGAGCGTCAGCGTGTCGCCCTCCTTGCCCCATGTGGAATAGGTCTCGAAGGTCGTTCCGTCGGTCATTACGACCTTGATCTTGTGATAATCGGGATGGATGTCTGGTTTCATGGCCGCCGTCTCCGAGGAATGCGCGGGCGGCTTATAACCGTCGCGCCGCGGCAAGGCAAGCCTTTGTCGCGTCGCGCAGTGACACGTCGCACCGGGTGCGGCGGGTCCGCGAAAGACTCGCCGCGCGCACCCGGCAGACCCCGTCGACAGGATCGCTCAGTGCGCCGCCACCTGCATTGCCGCCGCGGCGGCGAGGTCGCACAGGCCCATGGCAGGATTGGCGCCTGATAGGCGCGCGCGACGATATGTCCTCGAGTGGTTTCCTTTCGTTCATCGGAAGCCGCCGCACGCGGCGTGCGCATGACAGCGATGCGGCCCCGGGCGACGACGGATACCGCCGCGGCCTCCGGGACCGGCGTCGAACAACGCAACCGTGGTACGGATGACGCGCCCTCGCCGGGCTTTCATCGCGCCCGGCGCCGCGGACTCATGATGTGATCTTCGCGGCCCGCTTCGGCGAAAATACGAAAACAACGCGTCAAATTAACCTTGATGCGACGGATGGTCAAGGAAGGCTGCGCGATTCACCGGGCCGCGAAAATGCTCTAGGAAGGGCGCCGAGAAGACCGGCCGCGTTCGCGTCCGGTCGCGAGAGCCATGCCGGGATGAGAACGGAGGGGGTATGCGGGTGAATGCGCGACTGCGGGCCTCGAAGCCGATCTCGCTCGCGGTCCTCTGTTTCTGCCAGGTGGCCGCGATGGCGCTGTGGTTTTCGGGCACCGCGGTGGTGCCACGGCTTGCCGCCGCATATGGACTGAGCGGCTTTTTTGCGGCGCTTTATACGAGCGGAGTTCAGGCGGGGTTCGTTCTCGGCTCCCTCGCGAGCGCCCTTCTGACCCTTGCCGACCGGCTCGATCCGCGGCGCTTCTTCATGCTGGCGGCGCTTCTTGCGGCCACCGCCAACGCCGCCATCCTGCTCATCGACCCGGTGTCGCCGGCGGCCATCGGCCTGCGCTTTCTCACCGGTGTGGCGATGGCCGGCATCTATCCCGTCGGCATGAAGCTCGCGGCGAGCTGGGCGCGCGACGACATGGGACTGCTCGTCGGGCTGCTCGTCGGCGCCCTGACGCTGGGATCGGCGGTGCCGCATCTCTTCAATGCACTGGGCGGACTCGACTGGCGCGTGACGCTCGCCGGGGCATCGCTGAGCGCCGCCCTCGCCGGGGTCGGCATCCATCTCGTCGGCATCGGTCCGCGCCGGCGTCCGTCGCCGGGATTCGATCCCGTCCATGTGCTCGATGCCTGGCGTAACGTGCCGCTGCGCCTCGCCAATCTCGGCTATCTCGGCCATATGTGGGAGCTCTATGCGATGTGGGCCTGGATCGGCGTCTTTCTCGCGGCGAGCTTTGCGCGCGATCCCGGTGGCGGGGCGGCGCCGCTCATGGCCCGCTTTGCGACCTTTGGCACGATCGGAATCGGCGCGCTCGGCTGTCTTGCGGGCGGCGTTCTCGCCGACCGGGTGGGGCGCACGACGCTGACCATCGGCGCGATGGGGGTCTCGGGCGCCTGTGCGGCGACGGTCGGGTTTCTCTTCGGCGGACCGCCCTGGGCGCTGGTCGCGCTCTGCCTCGTCTGGGGTATCGCCATCGTCGCCGACTCGGCACAGTTCTCGGCCAGTATCGCCGAGCTCGCCGATCCTCGTCTCGTCGGCACCATGCTGACGCTGCAGACCGCGATGGGCTTCACGCTGACGCTTCTCACCATCCACCTGATGCCGCTGTTCATCGAGATGCTGGGCTGGCGTTACGCCTTCGCGCCGCTTGCGGCGGGTCCGCTTTTCGGCGTCGTCGCCATGGCCCGCCTGCGCGCGCACCCCGCGGCCAGGAAACTCGCCGGCGGGCGGCGGTGAGGCGGATGGGCCCCGGTCCATCCGCTGTCGGCCTCAGGCGGTGGCTGCGACGCCGGCGACCATGTGATCGAGATAGGAGTGGTGCCGGATCCGTCCGAAACCGGCTTCGACAAGGCTTTTCGCCACCTCTTGCGGGTCGCTCTTCGGGGCCCGGCGCGCCCAGGTCAGCAATGCCGCGGCGGAGAATCCGCGCAGTCCGCGACTGCGTGCGCAGGAGATCGCGCGCGGGGCTGACATTTCCGCCGTCGGAAACAGAAGACCGAGCCTGCCGCCGCGTCGCAGGACGCGCCTCACCTCGCGAAGGACGCTTTCGGGGTCTGTCACGACATTGATGAGCGAGGCCGCGACCACGCGGTCGAACCGGGCTGCGGCAAAGGGCAGGGCATTGGCATCGGCCCTGAGATAGGGGCCTGGCGAGCGACCATGCGCCCGTTGCGCTGCACGGACCATCGCCGGGGAACGGTCCACGCCGACGACATTGGCGCCCCACGCCGTCATCGCGCGCAGGAGATTGCCGGTTCCGCAACCGAGTTCGAGCACGTCATGGCGGGCTTCGATGCCGATGTCGCGGGCCCAGTCTTCCAGCATGCCGCCATACCAGGGAAGCCGGTACAATCGCGTGAACAGCATGTCCGGGCGCAGGGCCGCAAGTGCGGGAATCAGGGCGGAATAAAACATCATGTCTTCTCCAGGCTCCCCGATTCCGGATCGTCCAGGAAGGAGTCATGCCCCTTGAGGGCGCAAGTCTCCCGCTCTCCGCAGGGCACAAGCAGGCATGGCGGCGCCTCTCCGCTGTTGGTGCCCGCTGCCGGAGTCGAACCGGCACGGCCTTGCGGCCAAGGGATTTTAAGTCCCTCGCGTCTACCAATTCCGCCAAGCGGGCCCGTTTCGCCATATGGCACGCGCCGCGCGGGATGGGAAGGGCTCGCCGATGGGAGAAGCTGTGGCCACGCGGGCTCTCTCAGCCCTCCTGCGTCTCGTGCCGGGGCTCGACGCCCATGTCGCGGGCGGCGGCGGCGACGGCATCGACCGCCGCCCGGATGGCGTCCGCGTCGGTCGCGCGCACGACGACATGGATGCCGGCATGGCCGTCGCGATAATAAGGATAGCTGCCGATCGCCACCGCAGGATGCGCGGCGGCGACGGCCGCGAGCGGACCGGCGAAGGCGCTTTCGGGCATCGGAATCTCGAGCGTCGCCGCCTGCATCGGTTCGCCGCCAATCAGGCGGTGGGCGAGGCTGTCGAGCATCACCCGCATGATCTCCGGCACGCCGGCGAGAACGAAGACATTCTCGATCTGAAAGCCCGGCGCAACGCTGACCGGATTGTCGATCAGCGTGCCGCTCCCCGGCACGCGCGCCATGCGCTTGCGGGCGGGCGTGAGCCCGCCCGGCGGATAGTGCGCCGACAGCCGGCGGACGGCCTCGTCATCGTATTCGAGCGGCACCCCGAAGGCCTCGGCGATCGCCTCGGCCGTGATGTCGTCATGCGTCGGTCCGATGCCGCCGGTGGTGAACACATAGTCGAAGCGTGTCCGGAGCGCATTGACGGCCTCGACGATGGCGGACATGCGGTCGGGCACGATGCGCACCTCGCCGAGGACGATGCCGCGGGCGTTGAGCCAGGTCGCGAGATAGGGGAGGTTGGCGTCGCGCGTCCGCCCCGAGAGGATCTCGTCGCCGATGATGACGAGCGCCGCGGTCACCTGTTTTGTGGTCCCCTGTTTCAATGGTGTCGAGTCAGACATGTACCGAGTGCTGCTGTCCAGTAGAAGGCGTCACGTTTCTATCATGGATGTCCGGGAGCGGAAGCGCACGATGCGAATTTCATTGACCCCGGGCGGGGAATCTCATACGTTCCCATGTGGAGGCTTTGTTGCGCAGCAGCGCAGCATTGCCTTTTTTATTGTCCGGGATCCTTTTCCGAATGCATCGAGCCACGTTTCGCGCTGTGACGGCGGCCGAAATTCCTGATTTCGGCCTCATGCATGGCGGTGATGATGTTCCAGATGTCGCGGTCCTCGATCGCGACGCCGGCAAGAACCTCATAGGGCGACGCCCCCTTGTCATGTCCGCTTTCGTCCAGGAACAGCAGCCAGGCCATCGCGAGAGAGCCCTGATTGTATGCGCGTCGTGATTCTAGCGTATATCATTCATCCTCGCGCTCTTGAACAGCGCAGCGTTGATTCTTCGACAAGCGCTGCGTAGCGTTCCCGGAAACGCGATCATCGAAGACAGGGAGGATCGATCATGCGCGCGCAGGTCCTATCGGCGGCGTTTTTTCTGACTCTGGGCATGGGGGCGAGCGCCGTCGCCGCCGTCGCCGCCGATGCCGTGCCGCCGGGCGAGACGCCGGCGCTGCACGAGATGGTGGCCGCCACCCGGGCCGATCGCATCGAACGCGACATCCGAACGCTGGTCGGCTTCGGCACCCGGCATACGCTCTCGGACACCAGGTCCGACAGCCGCGGCATCGGCGCCGCGCGACGCTGGATCGAGGCCGAATTCCGGCGCATCTCCGAAGCGTGCGGCGGCTGTCTTGAGGTGCGCACGGTCTCGGGAACGGTGTCCGGCGAGCGCCGCATTCCCGATCCCACGGAGATCGTGAACGTCATCGCCATTCAGCGCGGCAGCCTCGATCCCGATCGCGTGGTCATCATGTCGGGCGACATCGACAGCCGCGTTTCCGACGTCATGGATGCGACCTCCGACGCGCCGGGCGCCAATGACAACGCCTCGGGCGTCGCCGGCACGCTCGAGGCGGCGCGCGTGCTCTCGCACCACAAATTCGCCGGGACCATCGTCTATGCGGCGCTCTCGGGCGAGGAGCAGGGGCTTTTCGGCGGCGCCATTCTCGCCGACTACGCGCTGGCGCAGGGCTGGCGCGTGAAAGCGATGCTCAACAACGACATGATCGGCAATATCGCGGGCATCAACGGCGTCGTCGACAACACCACCGCGCGCGTCTTCTCGGAAGGCACGCGCGCCACCGAGACGCCCGAGGAAGCGCGCATCCGGCGCTTTACCGGCGGCGAGGTCGACAGCCCCTCGCGCAATCTCGCGCGCTATATCGACCGCCTGGCCGACCGCTATGTGCCCAATCTCGACGTGATGATGATCTACCGCCTCGATCGCTTCGGACGCGGCGGCCATCATCGTCCCTTCAACGCCCGCGGCATGCCGGCGGTGCGCATCATGGAGACCAACGAGAACTACAACCGCCAGCACCAGAATGTGCGGGTCGAGAACGGCATCGCCTATGGGGACGTGGTCGAGGGCGTCGATTTCGACTATGCGGCCAAGCTGACCGCGCTCAATGTGGTGACGCTGGCCGCGCTCGCCTCCGCACCGCCCTTTCCCGCCGGCGTGAAGATCAAGGGCGCGGTCTCCCCGGACACGACGCTGTCATGGACGCTGCCGGAGGGCGATGCGGCGGCCGATCTCGCCGGCTACCGGGTCTACTGGCGGCTGACGACGGATCCGCAATGGCGCTGGAGCCGCTGGGTCGGGCGCACCGACCATGCGACGCTCGAGAACATCGTCATCGACAATTACTTCTTCGGCGTCGCCAGCGTCTCGAAGGAGGGCTTCGAAAGCCCGGTCGTCTTTCCCGGACCGGCGGGAAGCTTCGGCGACTGAGCCCGGCTCAGTCCCGGCCGACATCTCTCATGTCGGCGACGGACTCCGCCCTGGCCGCGAGCGGGACACGGCGCTCGACGCCGTCATAGTCGCTGCCCTCGCGCCAGCGCCGGCAGGGGCCGACATAGGAATCGCGGACGATGAAAGGGCGACTGCAGTCGAGGGCGGTGTAAACCGCATTCTTCAGCCGCTGCGCCGACAATGGCTTGACCAGGAAATTATGCGCCCCGGCACTGCGGGCGGCCTCCACACGCTCTCTGAGCGGCTCGCCGGAGATGAGGATCACCGGCAGGTCGCGCCTGGGGCTGTCCGGTGCCCGGATCGCCTTGAGCATGTCGAGCCCGCTCATGTCCGGCATGATCCAGTCGACGATCGCCAGATCCACTTTCGCGGGGTCATGGGAGAGATAGGCCAGCCCTTCTTCCGCGGACGGAAGAACCAGCACCGAGCGCACGCCGGCGGCATGCAGCAGGGATTTGAGAAGCTGTGCCGAGAAGTCGCTGTCGTCAACGACCAGGACCTGCTTTTCTTCCAGATACATCGCCCGGACCATCTTTGCGAATCTGCATCCATGGGTAGAGTACGACCGCGCCCGTGAAGAAAGCGTCAAGATTGGATCGAATTTTCGATACTGGACCGGTCCCGCGGAATCCATGGCATGAACTGCTCCGCGTCGTCATGAGGAGATGCGCGCAAAAGGCGATCGATATGCGCCGTCCCGATGCTGCATCCGGGGAGCCGGAAGGGGCGGGGCGTCAGGGCGGACCGCCTGGCGGGCCGGTCCGTATCCGTGCCGGCGGGGTGTCGGGGCTGGCCTCCTGCGCCGGCGAAGCCTCCGCCGGTGCGGTATCGTTCCGGCGCTGGTCTTCGCCCTCGCAACCGCCCGCCTGCCGGCGACGGTCGGGCCCGACATGGGTTTCGCAGATGATGAAGGGCCGAGCGCGATCGAGGGCGTTGTGAACCGCGTTCTCGAGCCGTCGCGCCGAGACCGTCCTCCGCGCTGCGGCAGGTGGTCACCGTCTCGATGCCGATCGCATACAGCAGCGACGTGATGAGCTGGGCCGAAAAGTCGCTGTCATCGACGATCAGGACACGGATGGCCTGCAAGGACAAGACGCCGTCCTTTCTCATGCACATGCAGAGCATGCATGCCAGGCGGGCGGTGTTAATATCGCGTCTGTGGCCGGAGATGCGGAGCGCGGCGGGATGACGCCTGACGGTACATATGACATGAGGTTCGAATCGGCCCTCGTGCCGGCGCGGCTGGTGCGCCGCTACAAGCGCTTTCTCGCCGATGTGGTATTGCCGAACGGCGAGGAGGTGGTGGCGCATTGCGCCAATCCCGGCTCGATGCTGGGGTGCATGCCGCCGGATGCGCGCGTCTGGCTCTCGCCCAATCGCAATCCCGGGGCAAAGCTTGCCTGGCGCTGGGAACTGGTGGAGATCGATGGCGCTCTTGTCGGGATCAACACCGCGCGCACCAACCGCATCGTCGAGGCCGCCCTCGGAGCCCGGCGGATCGGCGCACTGGCCGGTTACCGGACAATCCGCCGCGAGGTGAAATACGGCACCGCCTCGCGCATCGACTTTCTTCTCGAAGGACCCGGACGCTGTTTTCTCGAGGTCAAGAACGTGACCCTCCGGCGCGCCGGAGAGGCGCAGTTTCCCGATGCCGTGACGCTGCGCGGACGCAGGCATCTCGAGGAGCTCGCCCGTATGGCCGCGAGCGGACACCGTGCCGTGATGCTCTATCTTGTCCACCGCGGCGACTGCGCGCGTTTCGCGCTCGCCGAGGACATCGACCCGGGCTATGCCGCGGCGTTCGTCGCGGCGCAGGCGCAAGGGGTCGAGATGCTGGCCTGCGACTGCCATGTCACGACCGAGGGCGTGAAAATCAATCGCCCCCTTCCCATTCGCCCGCCCACCCCCTATTTTGGGCAAAAGCCGACCAATGCGGTCCGGTCTTGAATCTGTTCTAGAGAGTGTCATGACCCACAGCCAGACGGCGGCGCCGGCGCGCCGATCGACCGGAATCAAGCTGCATGCGCCCGAGGATTTCGCCGCCATGCGTCGCGCCGGCGATCTTGCGGCGCGGGTGCTCGATTACATCACGCCTCATGTGCGGCCGGGGGTGAGCACCGAAGAGCTCGACCGCCTGTGCCACGAATTCATCATCGCCCACGGCGCGATCCCGGCGCCGCTCAACTACCGCGGCTTCCCGAAGTCGATCTGCACTTCGGTCAACCATGTCGTCTGCCACGGCATTCCGGGCGACAAGGTTCTCAAGGAGGGCGACAGCGTCAATATCGACATCACCGTCATCCTCGACGGCTGGCACGGCGACACCAGCCGCATGTTCTTCGTCGGTCGCCCGTCGGTAAAGGCGAAGCGGCTGTCGGACGTCACCTACGAGGCGATGATGCGCGGCATCGCCGTGGTCCGGCCCGGCGCCCGGCTCGGCGACATCGGGCATGCGATCCAGTCCCATGTCGAGGCCAATCGCTTTTCGGTGGTGCGCGATTTCTGCGGCCACGGCATCGGCCGCGTGTTCCACGACAGCCCCAATATCCTCCATTACGGCACGCCGGGCACGGGTCCGGTGCTCGAGGAGGGAATGTTCTTCACCATCGAGCCGATGGTGAACGCCGGCCGACCCGACACCAAGATCCTCGACGACGGCTGGACCGCGGTCACCCGCGACCGCTCGCTGTCGATGCAGTTCGAGCATACGGTCGGCGTGACCGCGGACGGCGTGGAGATCTTCACGCTTTCGCCGGCGGGATACACGAAGCCGCCCTACGAGGTCGACTGAGGGAGGGGCGATGAGCGCGGACACCTCGGATCGCAAAGGCCACCGCCGGCGTCTGAGGGAACGCTTTCTTCTGAGCGGCGGCAAGGGGATGCCCGATTACGAGCTTCTCGAGCTGGTGCTCATGGGGGCGATCGCCCGGCGCGACGTCAAGCCCATCGCCAAGCGTCTGCTCAGGGTCTTCGGTTCCTACGAAGGCGTGCTGACGGCGCCGCCCGAGCGCCTGCGCGAGGTCGATGGCGTGGGCGAGAGCGCGGTCGCGATGCTGAAGGTCATCGAGGCGGCCGCGGTCCGGCTGGCGCAGAGCAAGGTGCTCGGCCGGCCGCTGATCAGCAACTGGCAGGCGCTTCTCGACTATTGCCATGTGGCGATGGCGCACGCCGCCCGCGAGCAGTTCCGCATCCTCTTCCTCGATCGCAAGAACGTGCTCATCGCCGACGAGGTGCAGCAGCAGGGCACGGTCGATCACACGCCGGTCTATCCGCGCGAGGTGATCAAGCGTGCGCTCGAGCTGCAGGCCACCGCGATCATCCTTGTCCACAATCACCCCTCGGGGGATCCGACGCCCTCACGCTCGGATATCGAGATGACCCGCGAGATCGCGGAAGCCGCACAAAAGCTCGGTATCGTGCTCCACGATCATGTCGTCATCGGTCGCGGCGGGCATTCGAGCTTCAAGAGTCTGGGGCTGCTGTAAAGAGGGCGGGGGCCCCTGTGAAAAGGTTCGTCATTCGCCGCCTTCCGGAAGGTCCGTCATTCGCCGGCTTGGCCGGCGAATCCATGCTCGTGCCGGGCGTCCTTGTGAAAAGGTCCGTCATTCGCCGGCTTGGCCGGCGAATCCATGCTCGTGCCGGGCGTCCCGCTTCC
>CAZAEP010000009.1:0-28686 GCA_964484045.1 uncultured Sphingomonadales bacterium | reverse complement strand
CGGCCAGGATCTGGTCTTCCCCCATCACGAGAACGAGCGGGCGCAGAGTCGTTGCGCCTTCGGCGGCGCCTTCGTGCGCTACTGGGTGCACAATGGCTATGTCATCTCGGGCGGCGAGAAGATGTCCAAATCGCTGGGGAATTTCTTCACCGTCCACGAGCTTCTGGAGGAATTTCCCGGCGAGGTGATCCGCCTTGCGCTGATGAGCGCGCATTATCGTCAGCCGCTCGACATGACGCGCGATCTCCTGCGCGACTGCCGCAAGCGACTCGATCGCTGGTACCGGGTCGCCGGCGGGGCGGAGGCGGCCGCGAAGGTGCCGGAAGCCGTGCTTGCGGCGCTCGCCGACGATCTCAACACGCCGAAGGCGATCGCGGCGCTCGAGGCGCTGGCGCGGCCCGAGGAGGCGCCGGCGCTTCTTGCCGGGGCGCGCTTTCTGGGACTGCTGCAGAACTCGGCCGAGACGTGGTTCCGCAGCGGCGACGGCGACGGGATCACGGCGGCCGAGATCGAGGAGAAGATCGCGCAACGCAAGGCGGCCCGCGCGGCGCGCGACTTCGTCCGCGCCGATGCCATCCGCGACGAGCTCGCCGCCGCCGGCATCCGCCTCCTCGATCGTCCCGACGGCACGACGGAGTGGGAGCGAAGGGGCTGAGCGAGCGGCTCGGCGCGCTTCGCCCCGCTCGCCCGTCGGCGACACCCGGGACGAAGGGATCTCGTCAATTCCATTCGCTCCTGGCCGTTCGGGAAGTGGCAGGACGGGGGAGGCGGGGGACCGTGCCGGATAAACCAAAGTCCTCTGGGGCATCGCTTTTTTCATATTTATTGGCTATGCGCTGGCAGGCCGCGGGAAGGGCCCGAAGGACGCCCATGCCGGCGGCGACCGGCGGGCGCGGCTTTTCCCCTCGGTTCTTTCTTCGCAGGCCGCACGGGACAAGAACCGTATCATCCGCACCGGAACCGCTCTGGGACTCCATGAAGGCATCACTCCGTCACCACATCCTTTGCATGCTGGGCCTCCTGGCGGGGAGCGTCGTCGCGTGCCGTGCGGCGGCGGCCACCACCGCCGATGCCGATGCCGACGCGACGACCGGGATTCCGATCGACGAGTCGGCGAACGAGGTGGTGACCTATCCGGCCGTCTTCTTCGAGCCGTACCGGCCGATCACCGCGCGCGACATGGTGGTGCGGGTGCCGGGCTTCCGCATCGACGACGGTGGCGGACGCCGCGGCTTCGGCGGGGTCGCGGGCAATGTGCTGATCAACGGCGAGCGCCCGAGCAGCAAGGACGACACCGTGTCGGCCCTGCTCGAGCGCATTCCGGCGAGCCAGGTCGAGCGCATCGAGCTCATCCGCGGCCGTTCGGGCGGGCTCGATCTCGGCGGGCAGAGCGTCGTCGTCAATGTCGTTCTCAAGGCGGAAGGCGCGGCCGCCTACAAATGGCAGGCCGAGGTCGAGCAGGACATCGACGGCGCCGGTCCCACGCCGACCGGCAGCCTGTCGCTCAGCGACAGCTTCGGGCGCACCCGGTACAATGCCGGGGTCGAGGCCGAGCGCTTCATCTTCAACGCCCATGGGCCCGAGGCGCTGATCGTCGGCGGCGCGCCGGCCGAGGACCGCGCCGAGAAATTCCGCGGCGACGGCGTGAGGCTGAGCGGCAATTTCAACAGCGAAAGCAAGCTCGGGGAGACCGTTCTGCATCTCAACACCAAGCTCTCCTACAACGAATTCGATCGCCTGGAGACGTCGCGGCGGACCCCGCGCGACCCGATTCTCGCCGGCACCATCGTCGAGGAGGGCGGCGGCAATGACAGTTTCTCGGTCGAGGTCGGCGGCGACGTCGAGCATCCGCTTGCCGATACGCTGACGGGCAAGCTGATCCTGCTCTACAATTTCACCGACAGCGACGGCCTCTCCTCGCGGCGTCAGCGCAATGCCGAAGGCGCGCAGACGGCGTTCAGCGAGGCCGACTTCGACACCAGGAAGACCGAGGCCGTCGCCCGTACCGAGTTCGACTGGACCCGTTTCGCCGCTCACCATGTCGAGCTCAATCTCGAAGGCGCCTACAACAGCCTCGACAACGCTCTCGTGCTCACCGTCGACAGCGGCGGCGGCCCCGAGACGGTGCCGCTGTCCGGCGCCAATACGCGGGTCGAGGAACTGCGCGGCGATTTCGCGCTCATCGACAGCTGGTCCTTCGGATCCTGGGTCATCGAGGGCACGCTCGGCGCCGAGACCTCGACCATCTCGCAGTCGGGCGATGCCGAGGCCAAGCGCAGCTTCTTCTTCACCAAGCCGCGGCTCGCCGTCACCTATGCCCCGAGCACCCGCACGCAGATCCGGGCCTCGATGACGCGCGACGTGGCGCAGCTCGATTTCAACGACTTCGTCAGCACCACCAATTTCGCGGATCAGCAGTTCAATTTCGGCAATCCCGATCTCAGACCCGAGCGTACCTGGATGCTCGAGGCGAGCTACGAGCGGCGTTTCGGGACGATCGGCGTCGTCACGCTGACCGGCTTTCACCACTGGATCGACGACGTGCAGGACCTGCTGCCGCTGGGCGGCATCTTCGAGATCCCCGGCAATATCGGCGGCGGACGCCGCTGGGGCGGCAAGCTCGAGGCGACGCTTCCGCTCGACGCGATCGCGCTTCATGGCGGGCGTCTCGATATCGAAGGCAAGCTGCAGGGCTCGCGCGTCATCGACCCCGTGACCGGGCGGCCGCGGGTGCTGTCCGACGAACGCAAGCGCTCGGTCACCTTCGATTTCCGTCAGGATTTCGCCGAGACCCGGGTCGCCTGGGGCTGGACGATGGAGCTCCGCGGCAGGATGCCGAGATTCGGACTCGACGAACTGGTCGTTCAGGACGAGGGCGTCGACATGGACGTCTTCATCGAGACCACGCGCTGGTTCGGCATCAAGATGCGGCTTCTGGCGCAGAACGTGACCAACCGCGACGTTCTGCGCGACCGCACGGTCTTCGCGGGCGCGCGGGATCTCAGTCCGGTCGCGTTCGTGGAGTCACGCAATCGGCTGCGCGGCCGCTCGATCGTCTTCACCTTGAGCGGGAGCTTCTAGCCGGCTCCGCTTCCTCCGCGAGACAGGCGATGCGCCATTTCGGCCCGGCGCGGAAGCTGCTGTCCTCGGCGAAGGGGCGGACATGGCCGTCGGGCGTGATGGCGAACAGCATCGGCGTCGTGTCGCCGACCTCGGCAAGCAGGGCGTCGAAATCGAAGTCCTCGCTCAGGGTTGCAAGTCGGATCGTCCGGCCCGCCGCAAGCTCGGCCTCGAGCCGTTCCAGCGTCATCTCCGGCTTGAAGAGCAGACGACCGCGAAAGCCGAAGGAGACGGTCTCGAGCTCGCGGTCCATCATCGATTCCTCGCGCCGGATCGTGAAGACATTGGCGCTGCCGAACTCGGAGCGATAGCGCAGACAGGCGAGCGCATTGAGCGACGGCCGGCGCGAGACGGCGAGCAGCAGCCCGATGCCGATGAGGTCGAGCTTGCGGTCGGCGTATTCCGACACCGCGCTGCCGAAGAAGGTCGGAATCCCCATCATCCGGGCGCGGCGGATCTGCTCATAGGAGGTGTCGGCGACGAGCACCGGCACGCCGGCCGCCTTGAGTCGCTCGGCGATGGCGAGCGCCACCGGGTTGCCGCCGACGATGAGCACCCCGCGCGGCTCGGGCTCGGCGACCTTGAGCAGGCGTGCCAGCGGCCGCCCCGTGACGCTGTGCAGCACGACGGTGGCGACGATGACCGAGAAGGTGAGGGGCACGAGAAGCTCGCCGCCGGTGATGCCGTCGGCCTTGAGCCTGAGCGCGAAGAGGGCCGAGACCGCGGCGGCGACGATTCCCCGGGGCGCGATCCAGGCGATGAGCGCGCGCTCGCGCCAGGGCATGTCGGTGCCGAAGGTCGCGGCGAGTGCGACCAGCGGACGGGCGAGAAAGAGAATGACGGCAAGGATGACGAGGAGCGCCGGTCCGATCCGGACCAGCGCCGCGACATCGATCCGCGCCGCGAGGATGATGAAGAGAACCGAGATCAGGAGAACCGACAGGCTCTCCTTGAAATCGAGGATCTCGTCGCGCGGCACGCCGGGGAGATTGGCCAGAGTCAGTCCCATGGCGGTGACCGCCACGAGGCCGGCCTCCGCGGCCATGAGATTGGCGAGAACGAAGGTGAGCAGAACCGCCGACAGGGTCGTCACATTGCGCAGGAAGTCGGGTATCCAGTGGCGTCTGAGCGCGAAGCCGAGACCGAAGCCGGCCATCGCACCGATGATGCCGCCGGAGCCGAGCAGGCCGAGAAGGCCCGAGAACGGGTCGGAGCTGTCGGCGCCGGCAATGATGGCCTCGAAGGTGACGACCGCGAGCACGGCGCCGATGGGGTCGATGAGAATGCCCTCCCAGCGCAGGATCCGGGCGACCCGCTCGCTCGGGCGGACGGCGCGCAGGAGCGGGATGACGACGGTCGGCCCCGAGACGCTGGCGATGGCGCCGAAGAGGATGGCGAGCGACCAGGGAAGATCAAGGGCGAGACGGGTGGCGAGGGCGATCACCGCGATGCTGATGCCGATTCCCAGCGTCACCAGCCGCAACACGATCCGCTCGGCTCCCGCAAGGTCGGAAAAGCGGAGGCTGAGTGCGCCTTCGAAGAGGATGATCGCGACGCCAAGGGAGACGCCGGGAAAGAGCAGCGCGCCAAAGAGACGGTCGGGATCGAAAACGCCGAAGACCGGGCCGACGAGAAAGCCGATCAGAAGGAGCGGCAGGATCGACGGGAATCCGAGGCGGGCGGCAAGGAGCTGCGCCGCAATGCCGCCGACGAGAATCAGCGTCAGGACAAGCGTGGGATCGTTCCAGTGCGCCATCGCTTTCGCTGCCCCCCGTCTTCGGCGCCACGCTATTGACCTTGTGCCTGCCGCATCTCACATCCTGTATGGCCCCTGCGAGCGCTTTCGGGGCATGCATAGCACGGGCAGGGGAGAGGGAGAATGCAGCAAAACGAAACACGTAACAGGAAAGTCGAGGCCCCGCGCCCTCTCGATGCGGACGCGAAGCTCGACGAGGCCCTGGAGGAGAGCTTCCCGGCCAGCGACCCCGTTTCCGTCATGGTCACCGGCATCCGCCGCGGCGACGTGGACGAGGGCGGCGGCAAGGCGCGCGCCGCCTGATGGCATCAGGACGGGCGAATGGTCCTGCGCTCGCGATTGCCGGCGTGCGGGTGACGCATCCGGAGCGCCGCCTTTTCGGCTCCGGCGGTCCGAGCAAGGGCGCGCTCGCGCATTATCTCGCGGCGGTCGCGCCGTTGATGCTGCCGCATGTCGCGCGCCGTCCGCTCAGTCTTGTGCGGTGTCCCGACGGCATCGACGGCGGCTGCTTCTTCCAGCGCCATGCCGGTGCCGGCATGACGTCCGCCATCCGCCGCGTGATGATTCGTCAGGCGAGCGGGGAGGAGGCCGAATATCTCTATGTGG
Source organism: uncultured Sphingomonadales bacterium (assembly GCA_964484045.1). Lineage (GTDB taxonomy): Bacteria > Pseudomonadota > Alphaproteobacteria > Sphingomonadales > Rhodothalassiaceae > J134. Next base: position 23,204 of record CAZAEP010000009.1, on the reverse strand, counting down.
AGACGCTTGCCGGTCTGATCGCGCTGGTTCAGGTCGGCGTCATCGAGATGCACCCGTGGCAGACCACGATCGACGATCTCGATCATGCGGACCGGATCGTCTTCGATCTCGATCCCGGGCCCGGAACGCCCTTCGCCGCGGTGCGTCGGGCGGCGCGGGAGGTGCGCCGGCGCGCCGGGGCGCAGGGCTTTCGCGCCATTCTCAAGACCACCGGCGGCAAGGGTCTGCATGTCGTGCTGCCCCTCATGACGCCGATGCCCTGGGACGAAGCCCGGGATTTCAGCCGCGAGATGGCGCGCGAGATGGAGGCGGACGCGCCCGGGCGCTATGTGGCGCAAGCGCGGAAATCGTTGCGCGCGGGGCGCGTCTTTATCGACTATCTGCGCAATGTGCGCGGTGCCAGCGCGGTGGCGCCCTATTCGCCGCGGGCGCGTCCCGGTGCGCCGGTCGCCTGTCCGATCCGCTGGGACGCGCTCTCGCGCGTACGCTCGGGCGGGCAATTCCGCCTTTCGAACATGGTGCGCCGCCTTGCGCATCTGAGATCGGACCCGTGGGCTTTGACAGCGGGCGGTTGAGGCGGTATATAGCCGCGCTCTCTCCCGAAACCGATTCGTCAAGGACACCGGCATGGCTCGCGTCACCGTCGAAGATTGCGTCGACAAGGTTCCCAACCGCTTCGAGCTCGTCATGTTCGCGGCGCAGCGCGCGCGGCAGGTTGCCGCCGGCGCGCCGCTGCTCGTCGAGCGCGACAACGACAAGAACCCGGTCGTCGCCCTGCGCGAAATCGCCGAACAGAAGATCAAGCCGGAGCAGCTCCGCGAGGCGATCATTCGCGGCATGCAGAAACATGTCGAGATCGACGAGCCGGAAGAAGACGATCTGGCGCTGATGATGCGCTCCAGGCAGGCCGAGGGCGGCGAGGCCGGCGACGCCGCCTGAGCCCGCCTGCCGTTCGGCCGCGTCTTTCCGCCGTGGACCACGCGCCGCGGGACGCGCGAGTCCGCACGACCCTTCAACCACGCCTCCCGACGCCTTATCTGCTATGGGATGGAGGCGTTCAGTGTGTCCGAGGGGCGTAGCATCCGGTGATTCGCCAATATGAACTTCTCGAGCGGGTAAAGGCTTACGATCCGGACGCGGACGAGGCCCTGCTCAATCGCGCCTATGTCTATTCGATGAAGGCGCACGGGTCGCAGACCCGGGCCTCGGGCGATCCCTATTTTTCGCATCCGCTCGAGGTCGCCGGCATCCTCACCGACATGCGATTCGACAGCGCGACGATCGCCACCGCGCTGCTGCACGACGTGGTGGAGGATACCGGGGCCGAGATTTCCGAGATCGAGTCGCTGTTCGGCAAGAAGGTCGCCGAGCTCGTCGACGGCGTGACCAAGCTGTCGCGCATCGAGATGCAGACCGACGACAGCCGGCAGGCGGAGAATTTCCGCAAGTTCGTGCTCGCGATGTCGAACGACATCCGCGTGCTGCTGGTCAAGCTCGCCGACCGCCTGCACAACATGCGGACGTTGCACTATATCCGCGATCCCGAGAAGCGGCGGCGGATCGCGCTCGAGACTCTCGAGATCTACGCTCCGCTCGCCGAGCGGATCGGCATCCGCGGCATGAAGGACGAGCTCGAGGAACTCGCTTTCCGCGAGCTCGAGCCCGAGGCCTATGAGACCGTCTCCGCGCGCCTTGCCTTTCTCAGAAAGGAAGCGGGCACGCTGGTCGAGGACGTTTCCGGGGAAATCCGGGAGACGCTGGCGGCGGAGGGGATCAAGGCCGAGGTGCAGGGCCGTGAAAAGCATCCCTACTCGATCTGGAAGAAGATGGAGACGGCGCACATCCCGTTCGAGCAGATCTCGGACGTGGTCGCCTTCCGCATCATCGTCGACGACATCCCCACCTGCTACCGCGCGCTCGGCATCGTGCACGGCAAATGGCCGATGGTGCCGGGGCGCTTCAAGGACTATATCTCGACCCCCAAGCGCAACGGCTATCAGTCGATCCACACCACCGTCATCGGCCCCCGCAGGACCCGCATCGAAATCCAGATCCGCACCCGCGAGATGCACGAGGTCGCCGAGCTCGGGGTCGCCGCCCACTGGCAGTACAAGCAGCAGGCCGACGCCGTTGACGGCTCGCGCTATCGCTGGCTCCGGGCGCTGCTCGAGATTCTCGAGAACGCCGACAATCCGGAGGAGTTTCTCGAGCACACCAAGCTCGAGATGTTCAACGATCAGGTCTTCTGCTTCACGCCCAAGGGCGAGCTCATCTCCCTGCCGCGCGGCTCGACGCCGGTCGATTTCGCCTATGCCGTTCATACCGAGGTCGGCAACCAGTGCGTCGGCGCCAAGGTGAACGGGCGGCTCGTGCCCCTGCGGCACCAGCTGCAGAACGGCGACCAGGTCGAGATCCTGATCTCGAAGAGCCAGACGCCGAGCCCGCGCTGGGAAAGCTTCGTCGTCACCGGCAAGGCGCGCTCGGCCATCCGGCGGTTCGTCCGGCAACGCCAGAAGGACGAATATGCGGATCTGGGGCGCAGTATCCTGGAGCGCGCCTTCGCCGCCGAGGACGTGGAGTTTTCCGACCGCGCGGTCGAAGCCGCGCTCGGCAAGCTCAAGCGCGCCCATGTCGAAGACGTGCTGGTCGACGTCGGTCGCGGCGATCTGTCGAGTCGCGATGTGCTGCTCGCCTGTTTCCCCGGCATCAGCCTGAAGGAGGATGCCAGGGGGCTGCCGCCGGTCAAGCGGGACTGGAGCGGGGACTGGGACAAGGCGCAGCTCAAGGGCGAGGCGATCCCGATCTCGGGACTGACCCCCGGAATGGCCGTGCATCTTGCGGACTGCTGCCACCCCCTGCCCGGGGATCGCATCGTCGGCATCATCAGCCGCGGCGTCGGAGTGATGATCCACACCATCGATTGCGAAGCTCTGGCCGCCTTTTCCGAGACCCCCGAGATGTGGCTCGACGTGGCCTGGCAGGTCGGCGACGGCGAGAACGAGTTCTTCGCCGGGCGTCTGCAGTTGGTGGTGGCCAATGAGATGGGGGCGCTGGCCTCCATCGCGTCGACGGTGGCCAAGCACGGCGGCAATATCTCGAACCTCAAGATCACCGAGCGGGATCGCGAGTTTTACACCATGCTGGTCGATGTCGAGGTGCGCGGGGTGAAGCATCTGACCGACATCCTGACGGCGCTCCGCGCCACCCGGGTGGTGAGCGCGGCCGAACGTCTGCGCGGGTGACGACAGGCGGCGGCACGCGGTGTTGCGGAGGCGCATGGGGCGTGCTAGCCCCGCGTCGAGCCAGGTATCGCCGATACAGGAGGAGGACGGCATGGACGCCGCCGCCGTGCTGGAGGAATTTCGCGAGGCCGGAGCCCTTCTCGAGGGACATTTCATCCTCAGTTCCGGGCTCCACAGCGCGGTCTATCTGCAAAAGGCGCTGGTGCTCATGGAGCCGGCGCGCGCGGAGCGCCTGTGCCGGGCGCTGGCGGCGCGCATTCGTGCCCGCTTCGGCGAGATCCCGACGGTCGCGTCCCCGGCGGTGGGCGGCATCATCGTCGGTTACGAGACGGCCCGCCATCTGGGCGCACGATTTCTTTTTGCCGAGCGTGAGCGCGGTCACATGCAGTTCCGCCGCGGTTTCGCCATGAAACCGGGGGAAAGAGTGGTGATGATCGAGGATATCGTCACGACGGGCCTGTCGTCGCGCGAATGCATCGCGGCCGTCGAGGCCGCGGGCGGACATGTCGTCGCCGCCGGCTGCCTCGTCGATCGCTCGGGCGGACGGGCCGATGTCGGAGTGCCTCTCGTTGCCCTGGCCACGCTGGATGTGCCGGCCTACGCCGCCGACGCCCTGCCGCCCGAGCTGGCGGCGATCCCGGCGGTCAAACCGGGCAGCCGCGGCCTGGTCCGGGGAATGAACGGGATGGACGATTAGAGAGATGCTGTTTCGCCGCAGGATACCGCTTCGCTGGTGGCAGAGGGTGCGCAACGCCCTGTGGCCGACGAGCGGCTGGCGGCGATCGGGCAAATATCTCTGGCACCGTCTGGCGCGCCTGAAGGACAGTCCGCACGGCATCGCCGCGGGCGTCGCGTCGGGGGTCGCCATCTCCTTCACGCCGTTCATGGGGTTTCACCTCATCGGCGCGATGGGGCTTGCGCTGGTCACCCGCGGCAATGTCATCGCCGCCTGGATCGGCACTCTGGTCGGCAACCCCTGGACCTTCCCCGTCATCTGGCTGCTGATCTACCGCGTCGGCGCCGCGATCGTCGGCACGCCGCTCACCGCGGAGGCGGCGCGTCTGAGTCTCGAGGCCCTGATCGCGCATCCGGCGATGATGATCGAGTCGCTGCTGTGGCCGATGTCGGTCGGCGGCGTCATCCTCGCCGTTCTTTCCTGGTTTGCGACCTACTGGCCTCTGCGCCGCGCCCTCGAACGCTTCCAGACGCGGCGTCGCCTCAGGATCACCGCCGTCCGCGAGCGCAAGCCGGGCGAGGACCGTGTTCGTCGCAGCGACGCCGTCAAGCGCGCATGAACGGGAAACCGACGATGCGACTGGGAATCAATATCGACCATGTGGCGACCTTGCGCAACGCCCGCGGGGGCACGCATCCCGATCCCCTGCGGGCGGCGCGTCTGGTCGCCGTCGCCGGCGGCGATCAGGTGACCGCGCATCTGCGCGAGGACCGGCGCCACATCACCGATGCCGATATCGCCGCGCTCGCCGCCGCGTGCTCCTTGCCGCTCAATATGGAGATGGCGGCGACCGAGGAGATGGTGGCGATCGCGCTCGGCCACCGCCCCTTCGCCTGCTGCATCGTGCCCGAGCGACGGCAGGAGGTGACCACCGAGGGCGGACTCGATGCGGCCGGCCAGAAGGCGCATCTGACGCCGCTGGTGCAGCGCCTGCGCGATGCCGGCATTCGCGTCAGTCTCTTCATCGATCCCGAGATCGCGCAGGTCGAGGCGGCCCGCGAGATCGGTGCCGATGCGATCGAGCTGCACACGGGCGCCTATTGCGATGCATCGCCGGCGGCGCGACCGGCGCATCTGGAGGCGCTGCGGGCCGCGGCCGAGCGGGGGGCGGCCCTGGGGCTCGAGGTTCATGCCGGCCATGGCCTTTCCTACCAGACGGTCGCTCCGGTGGCGGCGATCACCGAGATCGTGGAGCTCAATATCGGCCACTTCCTCGTCGGGGAGGCCGTCTTCGTCGGTCTCGAGGCGGCCATTCGGCGCATGCGCGCGGATATCGAGGCGGCGCGCGCGTCGGGGCGAGGGTGACATGCTGATACTCGGTCTCGGCAACGACATGGTCGACATCCGCCGCATCGCGCGCTCGCTCGAGCGCTGGGGCGAGCGCTTCATCCGCCGCGTCTTCACCGAAGTCGAGATCGCAAGGTCGGAGGCGCGGGCGAATCGGGCGGCGAGCTACGCCAAGCGCTTTGCCGCCAAGGAGGCCTGTGCCAAGGCGCTCGGGACCGGTTTCCGCGACGGCGTCTTCATGCGCGATCTCGGCGTGGTCAATCTGCCGTCGGGCCGGCCGACCATGGTATTGAGCGGCGGCGCCGCCGAGCGTCTGCGGACGCTCACCCCCGATGGCATGACGGCGCGCGTCGATCTTTCGATCACCGACGACGCCCCCTGGGCGCAGGCGATCGTCATCATCACCGCCGTGCCCGTCGAGGCCGCGGCGCTTCTCGAGGACAATGGTTGACAGGGGCCGTGGTGCCGGGCTTGATGCGCCCGCAGGATGAGGCGGTATAGTGATGCGGAACAAGACGATGGGTGACACGGACAGCGGCTCGCGCACGCTTCCCGCGGAGGGAGCCCCGGCGGGCAGGGATCGCTTTCTCGAGGCGGTGAAAATCATCGTCTCCGCGCTGTTGATCGCGCTCGGCATTCGCACCTTCCTTTTCGAGCCGTTCAACATCCCGTCCGAATCGATGCTGCCGACGCTGATGGTCGGCGACTATCTTTTCGTCTCGAAATTTCCTTACGGCTATTCGCGGCACTCGATCATCCTGAGCCCGCCGCTCTTTCACGGCCGCATTTTCGGTGCCGCGCCCCGGCGCGGCGACGTCATCGTCTTCAAGCTGCCCGCCGACAAGCGCACCGACTACATCAAGCGCCTGATCGGCCTGCCGGGCGATCGCATCCAGATGCGCAACGGCCAGCTCTACATCAACGGCGCCGCGGTGCCGCGGAAGCGGATCGAGGACTTCGTCGCCCGCGAGTCGCCGAACACGCATTGCCGGGCACCGTTCCGCGTCATCCACGATGACGGCAAGGCCTATTGCCACTATCCGCAATACCGCGAGACGCTGCCCAATGGCGTGAGCTACAACACGCTCGATCTCGACCCCCACGGTCCCAACGACACGACACGCGTCTTCATCGTGCCCGAGGGACATTATTTCATGATGGGCGACAACCGCGACAATTCCGAAGACAGCCGGCGCCCGAGCTCGGTCGGTGTCGGCCCCGTGCCGGCGGAAAATCTGGTCGGTCGCGCCGAGATCATCTTCTTCTCGACCAACGGCAGGGCACATCTCTGGGAATTCTGGCGCTGGCCCCGGGCGGTCCGCTTCAAGCGCCTGTTCACACGGCTTCGCTGAGGCGGGCGCGCGATGCCGGCGCAGGGCGACAAGCGCGCATGTTCCGAAGAGGCCGCGGTGCGTCTCGGCCACCGCTTTCGTGATCCGTCCCTGATCGAAGCGGCATTCACCCATCCGTCCTGCGGCGGCCGGGCGACGTATCAGCGGCTCGAGTTTCTCGGCGATCGCGTGCTCGGCCTCGTTGTCGCCGCCTGGCTCTATGAGAGCTTTCCCGAAGAGCCTGAAGGCAAGCTCAACCGGCGATTCACCGCGCTCGTCCGACGCGAGACCCTGGCGCAGGTGGCCACCGAGATCGGTCTCGGCGCCTTTATCCGGACGAGCGATGCGAGCGCCGGCGCTCGCGACATCCTCACCCCTGCGGTGCTCGCCGACGTCTGCGAGGCGGTGATCGGCGCGCTCTATCTCGATGCCGGGCTCGCGGCGGCGGAGCGCTTCGTGAAGGTGCACTGGCGGATCCATTTCGAAGAAGGGGCAGAGGCCTACAGGGACGCCAAGACGGCGCTGCAGGAGTGGGTGCAGGGCCGTGGCCTGCCGCTTCCGGACTACCGTCTCGTCGGCCGCACCGGTCCCGATCATGCGCCCGAATTCGAAATTGCGGTGCGTGTCGCGAACGAAGGGGAAGCCCGCGCCAAGGGCCCTTCGAAGCGGATTGCCGAGCAGGCGGCGGCATCGGCGATGCTGAAGCGGCTGCAGGCCAAGGGGACGGGGGCGTCATGAGCGGGACGGCGACGGAGGCGACCCGCTGCGGCTTCATCGCGCTCATCGGCGCGCCGAACGCCGGCAAGTCGACCCTGCTCAACAGTCTCGTCGGGCAGAAGGTGGCGATCGTCACGCCCAAGGTGCAGACCACGCGCACGCGCCTTACCGGCATCGCGACATACGGGACGAGCCAGCTCATCTTCGTCGACACGCCGGGAATTTTCCGACCCCGCCGGCGCCTCGAGCGGGCCATGGTGGCGACCGCCTGGCGTGGCGCCGAGGACGCCGACATCGTCGTCTTCCTGATCGATTCCAAAGGCGGGCTCGGCGCCGACGAGGCGCGCATCATCGATGGCCTCAGGGAGGCCGGGCGAAGCGCGATCGTGGCGCTCAACAAGATCGACCTGGTCAGGCGCGAGCACCTGCTCGAGCTTGCCGCAAGAATCGACGAAACCGGCATCGCGCGCGAGATCTTCATGATCTCGGCGACCACCGGCGATGGCGTGATGGATCTGAAGGCGCGGCTTGCGGCGCTCGTTCCCGAAGGGCCGTGGCTCTATCCCGCCGACCAGATCACCGATGTGACGAGCCGTGTGCTGGCGGCCGAGATCACCCGCGAGAAGGTCTTTCTGCGCCTGCATCAGGAGCTGCCTTACGCGATCACCGTGGAAACCGAGAACTGGGAGGAGCGCGACGACGGCTCGGTCGCCATCTCGCAGGTGATCCATGTCAGCAAGGCGAGTCAGAAAGGGATCGTCATCGGCAAGGGGGGGCGGACATTGAAGGCCATCGGCGAGGCGGCGCGGCATGAGATGGAGCTTCTGTTCGAGCGCCGCGTGCACCTCTTCCTCTTCGTCCGCGTCACCGAGAAATGGTCCGAAAGCCGTGAGCACTATCTCGCCATGGGGCTCGAATATGTGGCGTGAGCGGACGTGGCGATCCGTGCGGTCTCGCGTTTCGTCCTTCGCGACGATCTATTCCGCCGCCGCGTCGCCGTTCTCCGGCGCCGGCGGGGCGACGAGCTCGCGCGCCGTCAGCGCCCGCGGCTCGGTCGCCACCGGCGCCAGCGCCGCGATCTCGGCGGTGGTGCCTTCCACCTTGAGATCGCGGAAGCGTCGGGCCTGCGGCAGGACCATGCTCTCGAAGCTGCCGATCATCGCATTATAGGCCCTGACCGCGCTCTCGAGCCCCTTGCCGGTGCGCGCCACATGCTCGCCCATGGTGGCGAGGCGCCGGTAGAGGTCGCGCCCGAGCGCGGCGACGTGACGCGCATTCTCGGCCATCGCCTCCTGACGCCAGCCGAAGGCGACGGCCTTGGCGAGCGCGATGAGCGTCGTCGGCGTGACCATGAGCACGCGGTTGGCGATCGCATCCTCGAAGAGCTCAGGGTCGCGCTCGATGGCGGCGGCGAAGAAGTTCTCGCCGGGGATGAACATGGCGACGAAATCCGGCGTCGTCTCCAGCGCCTGCCAGTAGGACTTGGCGCCGAGCCGCTTCACATGCGCCCGAATCTCGCGCGCGTGCTTGACGAGATAGGCCTCGCGCGCCTCCTCGTCGACCGCGTCGATGGCGTCGAAATAGGCCGAGAGCGAGGTCTTGGCGTCGACCACGATACTGCGCCCGCCGGGCAGGCGAATGACGGCATCGGGGATCAGCCGCTTGTCATCGCCGTCGCCGAGGCTCGTCTGCGTCGTGAAGTCGACATGCTCGCTCATGCCGGCGAGCTCCATCACGTTCTGCAGTTGCTGCTCGCCCCAGCGACCGCGGGTCTTGGGCTGCGCCCGGAGCGCGTTGACGAGCCGCGCCGTCTCCGCCTTCACGCCGGCCTGCGCCTCGAGCACGTTCTTAAGCTCCGCCGAGAGCGACCCATAGGCCTCGTTGCGCGCCTTCTCGATCTTGGCGAGATGCTCCTCATAACGCCTGAGGCTCTCCTTCACCGGGGCGAGGAGCTGCGCGATCGCCTGCTCGCGCTTTTCGAGATCGGCCCTGGCATCGCCGCTGTGGCGCTTGAAGGCTTCTTCCGCGAGCTCGAGAAAGGATTTCTGGCTCGCCTTGAAGGTCTCGCTCGCCAGCGCCTTGAACTTCGCCTCGAGCTCGCCGCGCAGCGCCACCAGCGCCTCGCGCTCCTTCGCCACCGCCGCCTCGCGCGCCGCGAGCGTCGCCTTCGCCGCCGCTCCCTCCTCGCGATAGCGGACGATCTCCTCGCGTGCCGCCTCGAGCCGCGTCGTCAGATCCGCGATCGCCCGCGCCCGCTCGAGCGCGACGCGCCCGAGCGCCCGTCCGGCGAGGAACCAGCCGAGAAGGCCCCCGGCCAGAAGCCCGCCGAGGGCGACGAGAAGAAGGATCGGGCTTTCGCTCATGAGTCGTCCCGTGCGCGAGAACACATGGCGAACATACTAACGGAGCGCAAGCCGCTTGCAAAGGGGGCGCGACGCCGGCGGGTGCTCACAGATCGGCCGGCGGGGTGATCCCGGCCGCGGCGAGGGCCGCCTTGAGATCGTCCTTGAGCCGGTCGAGTCCCGCCTCGTCCGCGGCTTCCACGCGGGCGACGAGCACGTCCTGCGTGTTCGAGGCCCTGAGCAGCCACCAGCCCTCGGGTTCGATCACCCGCACGCCATCGACCGCGATGACCTTGGCTCCGCGTGCCGCCAGCCGCGCGCGCACCGTCTCGATGACCGGCTGTTTCTTTTCCTCGGGACAGGGAAAGCGCAGTTCCGGCGTGTTGACGAGCTTCGGCAGACCGTCGCGCAGGGCGGCGAGATCGCCCCCTTCGGCGGCGATGGCATTCAACAGCCGGACCGCCGCATAGAGCGCGTCGTCATGGCCGTAGAAGCGGTGTTTGAAGAAGATGTGCCCGCTCATCTCGCCGGCCAGCGGCGCTCCGGTCTCGGCCATCCTTGTCTTGATCAGCGAATGCCCGGTCTTCCACATGAGCGGCGTGCCCCCGGCGGCGGCGATGCCGTCGAAGAGCACTTGGCTCGCCTTCACGTCGGCGATGATCGTCGCACCGGGCATCTCCTTGAGGAGATGCCGTGCGAGGATGAGGAGAAGCTGATCGCCCCAGACGACGCGACCGAAGCGGTCGACGGCGCCGATGCGGTCGCCGTCGCCGTCGAAGGCGAAGCCGAGATCGAAGCCGCCCTGCGTCACGGCGCTCTTCAGTTGCGCGAGGTTCGCCTCCACCGTGGGGTCGGGATGATGATTGGGAAAGGTGCCGTCGATCTCGCCATTGATGACGCGGTGGCGTCCCGGCAGCCGCGCGACCAGCGCTTCCACGGCCGCCCCGGCGGCGCCGTTGCCCGGGTCCCAGACGACCTTCATCGCGGTGCCGTCGAAATCGGCGAGAAGGCGCTCGACATAGTCCGCGAACACGGCCACGTCATGCAGGCCGCCATGGCCCCGCTCGGCGTCGGCCCCGGCCGCCATGGCGCCGAGTTCGCGGATCATGGCGCCGTAGACCGGCTTTTCGCCGCGCATCATCTTGAAACCGTTATAATCCGGCGGATTGTGCGAGCCGGTGACCATGATGCCGCCGTCCGCCGAAAGCTCGTGCACCGCGTAATAGAGCATCGGCGTCGGACCGCAGCCGATGCGCAGGACATCGGCGCCGGCGGCGCGCAGGCCCTCGGCGAGGGCGGCGGCGAGGGCCGGCGAGCTCAGCCGCCCGTCATAACCGAGCGCGATGCGACGGCCGCCGTCACGGCGTATCATGGTTGCGAAGACCTGACCGAGCGCACGCGCATCGTCTTCCCGCAGCGTTTCGCCGACGATGCCGCGAATGTCGTATTCGCGCAGGATGGTGGGGTCGAAGCGATGCGGCACGAAGCCCTCGTCTGCTGTCGATATGCACGCCATAAGGTCTCTTTCTCCTCTCGCATGGGGCCCCCGCGATAGCGTGCTCTTCCGCCGGGGGCAAGCGCGGGCGGTTCAGCGGCGCCCCTTGAGCAGATGCTCCTTTGCGGCATTGATCTTGGCCGCGAAATAGTCGCTGCCGCCGTGATCGGGGTGCAGCTTCTGCATCATCCGGCGATGCGCACGCTTGATCGCCGCCCGGTCGGCGCCGGGCGCGAGGCCCAGAATCGCCAGCGCTTCGGCATCCGTCATGCCGGAGCTTTCCGGAGCGGACGCCTGTGCGCGCTCCTGTCCCGTGGTGCCGGCGGCCATACGCCAGTCCGGGCCGTGCACGCGATCGAGATAGGCCTCGAGCAGGCGTTGCCCGTCGGGGTCCTCGCTCGCGAGGGCACGACGAAGATCGAGCAGTTCGTCAAGGTCGAGGCTCGCGAGCGACCGCCCGGCGGCGATGCCCTTGCGCACCGTGCCGTCGAGCGTGCCGGTGACATGATCGAGGGTCATCTCGAGCCATTCGGTGCGTACGGTCGTGCTCTGTGATCCGGCGTCCGAGGCGGCCCCGCCGGTCCGGAACCAGGAGGCCTGCGCCGCCAATGTGCGCACCAGCGCTTTCCAGCGCAAGAGCCCCCAGCCCAGCGTCAGGAGCACCGGCAGGGCGGCGCCGGGCCGCCCCGTCAGGGCGAGGGCGACGGTGACCACGGAGAGCAGGACGAGCACCACCGAGGCCAGCGCCTTGCCCGCCGATTTCGCATCGGCATAGGCCAGCCAGTAGAGCGCCGCGACGAGCAGCAGCAACAGGGCCAGACCGATGAAGAACCAGGCCATCGCTATGTCATCTGCGCGATCAGGCGTCGGCCGGCGGCGGAGCCTTCGGCATGGGCGAGAAGCGCCGCCGAGCCGCCGACGGCATAAACGGCGACCGCGCGCAGGAGATCGCGCAACTGATCGGCGCTCCTCAGGTCAAAGGGAACGCAGGCGCCGCCGGACAGCCGCGCCATCTCGGCGAAGGCTCGCGCCGCCACCGGATCGCTGCCCTCGTGAAAGAGAAAGAGCGGAATGCCGCGAACGCCGAGCTCGCCCGCCAGCGCGCAGAGCTGATCCGCCGGCTCCTCGCAGGCGTCGCCGACGAGAACCGCGGCGTCGACGGGGGCGCGGCCCGCCTCCTTGAGGATATGAGCGAGCACGCGGCCGATCTGCGTGTGGCCGCCGCGGCAGTCGACCCTGCTCATCAGTCGCGCGAGCCCCGCGGCATCGTCCTGCCAGCGGCTCGCCTTGCATTCGCGATGGCCGCGGAAGAAGACGAGCTGCACCGAAAGCCCGCCGATCGCGCCTGCGGCGTCGAACATCCCGCTCTGGATCGCGCAGGCGCGATCCCAGGTCGGTTGTCGGCTCATCGTGGCATCGAGCGCGAAGACGAGGCGTCCGCGCCGGGCGTCGGTGCGGCGACCCGTGCGCGCCGCGAGATCGGCGAGAAAGGCGTCGACCGCCGCACGCCGGCTCGCCGCCGGGGGGCGCTCCTCGTCCGCTCGCTCTGGCAGGTCCGTTCCCATGACCGTCAAATGATGGTCGCGAACCGGGCCGAGGGCAAGCATCCGCTATTCGGCGGCTCCCAGCAGACGCCGCGGCGGCGCGAGCGCGAGCGCGTCGATGAGCCCGCGCAATTCCAGCCGTGCCGCGACATGGCTCATGGTCAGCGCCCGCCCCGGTATCGCCGCCGCTCCCTCGCCATAGTCGACGAGGGTGAGGCCCTTGAGAAACAGCTCGCGATAGATGACGCGTTCGCTCAGACCGGGCACGAAGCGAAAGCCGATGCGCTTCGCCAGCGCCCGGAGCACGCGCTCGACGCGTGCCTTGTTGCGCGCATTGAGACTCGCCATGCGATTGCGCATCACCACCCAGTCGATGGGACCGCCGCCGGCCGCCGCCTTCCGCTTCTTGGCCTCCCACACCATCTCGGCATAGAGACTCGGCGACTCGACCGCGTAACTGTCGCGGTTGACGCGCGCGAGAAGGTCGAGATCGACAAAACTGTCGTTGAGCGGCGTCAGCAGCGTGTCGGCGGCGGCGTGGGCGAGCCGCGCGAGATGGGTGTCGCTGCCCGGACAGTCGATCACCACCAGATCGCGGTTCGCGGTCATCTGCTCCAGCGCCCGCTCGAAGGTCTCGCGCTCCTCGGCCTCAGCGTCCGCTTTCGCGGTCGCCGCGGAGGGGGAGAGAACCGCGCTTGCGGGCTGTGACAGGGCGAGCCCGGTCTCCGCGGCGAAGCGGGCGCGATTCTCGAGATAGCGCGCGAGACTCCGCTGCCGGGCATCGAGATCGAGCGCGCCGACGCGGTAGCCGTCGTGCAGAAGGCCGATGATCAGGTGCATCGCGGTGGTGGATTTTCCCGATCCGCCCTTTTCGTTTCCGAGCACGACGACATGCGCCCCATGCGCGGCATGTGGACGTCCAGACAAGATACGAACTCTCCTCCTGTATTGCGGCCGGGATCGCGAACGGACCGGCCTCATGCGACCAATATCTTGCGGGCGACCGGGATTTGCTGTCAATATGTTGATCGACCACGACCGCGCGCATTGACACCGGCGTGGCCGCGCCCCATTTGAGCGCGCGCATGTCGAAAGAACAGACGAGACCGATTGCGAGGATCCGCCCATGTCCCGACCGCTGACCCGAACCGGCCGTCTTTTCATGCTGGCGCTGGCGCTGGCCCTGCCGGCGTCGCTGGCCGAATGGCAGGTCGGGCGGGCCTATGAGCGGGCCTATTTCGCCGAGCGCATCGCCTATCAGCGCCATTTGCCGGCACCGGACGCGGGCGCCGCCCTTCATGACCTGCTGGGATACGATCTGGATGCGGTGCGGCGTGGCGCGCCGGTGCCGCGCAAGTTCCTCGCTTCCCTGCCCAAGGACCTCGATCGGGTTTCCGACACGGCGGAGCGGAAGCGGCTGTTCTTTGCCGGCATTCTGCCTCTGATCCTGCGTGTCAATGAGCTGATTTCCGAGGACCGGACGCGGCTGCTGGCGCTCGAGACCAAGGTGGGCAGCGGGCAGGGGCTCAATGACTGGGAGCGGCGCTGGCTCGCGACGCTCGCCGCGCACTACGGCCTCGCGCCCCGACAAGGGGCGGAGGAGACGGACTTTGCGCGCCTGGAACACCGTGTCGACATCATACCGCCGTCGCTGGCGCTGGCGCAGGCGGCCATCGAATCGGGCTGGGGACGCTCCCGTTTCGCCCGCGAGGGAAACGCCCTTTACGGTCAATGGACTTGGGACGACGGCGATGACGGCATCGTACCCGCGCGCCGCGGCGACGGGATGACCCATCGCATCCGCGCCTTCCCCTTTCTCATCGATTCGGTGGGCGCCTACGCCGACAATCTCAACCGCAACCCCGCCTATCGTGCGTTTCGTCGGGTCCGGAGCGCGCTGCGCCGGGGCGGCGGGCCGCTGCGCGGAATCGATCTCGTCCAGACCCTGCGGGCCTATTCCGAGCGCCGCGATGCCTATGTGGCGGAGCTCAAGGCGATCATCGCGGCCAATGATCTCGGAGATTTCGACAATGCCCGTCTCGCACCGCCGCGTCCGGCACGTCTCGCCCTGAACTGACCGTCGCCCGATGCCGATTCCGTCGCAGCGCCACCTTTTCGATCTGCCGCGCGACATCTGTTATCTCAACGCCGCCTTCATGACGCCTTTTCCCAAGGACTTCGCCGCCGTCGGCGAGCGCGCCCTGGCGATGAACATGCACCCCTGGGAGGTCGGCGCGGCGGATTTCTTCACCGGCTCGGAGCGCGTGCGCGCACTGGCGGCACGGCTCTTCGATGCCGAGGCGTCGGCGATCGCGCTCGTTCCCGCGGTCAGCTATGCGGTCGCGATCGCGGCGCGCAATCTGCCGCTTTCGCGAGGCCGGATCATTCTCACGCTGGCCGAGGAATTCCCCTCCAATTATTATGGCTGGCAGCGCATGGCCGAAGACCATGGCGCGCGCGTCGAGCTCCTCGAGGGTCCGCCCGAACGCGACTGGACCGCGGCCGTGCTTGAGGCGATCGAACACCATGGCCCGCGTATCGCGCTCGTCGCCGTGCCGCATGTGCACTGGTCGAGCGGGGTGATGCTCGACCTCGCCGCCATCCGCACCGCCACGCGGGCGATCGGTGCGGCGCTCTTTCTCGATCTCACGCAGTCGCTCGGCGCCTTGCCGGTCTCGATGCGCACCCTCGATCCCGATTACGCCGTCGCCGCCGGCTACAAGTGGCTGTTCGGGCCCTATGCACTCGGCTATCTCTATGTCGCCGAGCGCCGGCGTCATGGTCGACCGCTCGAGGAGAACTGGATCGCGCGCGCCGGCAGCGAGGATTTCAGCCGCCTCGTCGACTATTCGCACGCCTATCAGCCGGGGGCGCGGCGATTCGACATGGGCGAGCGCTCGAACTTCCTTCTCATGCCCTTCGCGGAGGCCGCTCTGACGCGCGTTCTCGACTGGGGCGTCGACGACATTGCGGAGAGTCTTGCCGCCCTGAACGGGCGCCTGATCGCGGAGATGGAAGACGCCGGCTTCATCGCCACCCCCGCCGGGCGCCGCAGCCCGCATCTTGTCGCCGCCCGGCATCCGGACGTGAACTCGCGTGCGATCGCGGCGCACTGGCACAGAGCCGGCATCCGTATCAGCGTACGCGGGAAATGGATTCGCATCGCCCCGCATCTGTGGGTCGACAGGCGCGACGAATCGCGCTTTTCCCGCGCCGTCAAGGACGTGCGTGCCGCCGCGGGCTGATCCCGCGCAAGCGCAAATTCGGCTCGTAAACCAAATCTTTACGTCGATTGATCGCGTCTTTTAGGCGAAGCCGAGTCGATTCCGACTGGAACCGGACGCACGAATCAATTAGGGTGCAGGGTCGCGAATCGGGGGATCGCTCATCTGTTTCCCTTTCCGGCTGCAAGAAAAAGCGGTGTTTTCAGATGAAAGGCGTCGGAACTGGAATGATTCGGAAACTCGTGGTGACGGCCGCCGTGGTGGCCGCCGGGCTTGTGACCCTGCACCCGGCCGTCGCGGTCGACCATGTTCCGAGCGCCTCGTCTCTGAGCTATGCGATCGAGCGCAAGGGCAGGACGATCGGGCGCCATGTCGTCTCCTACACGATCACGCCGAACGGCCAGCGCGACGTCGAGATCGCGACCAGAATTCGGGTGAAGTTCGCGTTCATGACGGTCTTCCGCATGGATCATGCGGCCCACGAATTGTGGGATCGCGATCGGCTCGTGCGCATGCTCACCGAGACCAGAAAGAACAGTCGCGTCGAGGAAGTGGATCTGCGGGCGGTCGGCGATCATGTCGTCGTCGAGACCGAGGAGGGCATGGAAACGGCGCCGCTCGACGTCGTTCCCAGCAGCTTCACCAAGCCGGATTTCTGGATCGACGACGGCGAAAAGGAGTTTCTCCTTCTCGATACGCTGTCGGGCCGGCTGCGGCCCTCCCGTCTCGTGTTCGAGGGCCGCGAGACCCTGACCCTCGACGGTCAGGCGTTCGATACCCGCGTCTATCGCATCTATGCTCTTGATAACGGCCGGCTGAGCCATGAATTCTGGATCGACGATGCCGGCTATCTGATCAAGGCGCATCTGGTTACCCGCGACGGCGAGTCGCTCTACTACACCTTCCGGGAAAGCAGCCGCGCCGCCTGACCGCACGCGTCTTTCCCTGTTTCCACCTCGCTTTCGCCCCGGCCCGCCGCGCTGTGGGACGGCTCGCGCGACAGGCCGGTATCGCGGCGGCGACGGCACTGCTTCAACATGACGGAAAAGTGCTCTAATGTGGCTTCGCAAGCGGCCGGATGTGAGGGCCGCGATACAGGGGACGAGAGGATGGCCGAAGGGCAGACCGGGTGGTCGGCGGGCGCGCCGAAGGTTATGTGTCTGTCATGCCCGGCGCGCGACAGTTTCCTGTGCTCCGGTCTCGAGGACCACGAGATCAAGCATCTTGCGGCGCGCGCCACGCGATTTCAGTTGCCCAAGGGCAAGTCGCTCATCCTCGAAGGCGATCCGTCCGAGAATGTCTACAACATCATCTCCGGCGATATCGTGCTGTCCCGTGTCGCCGCCGACGGCCGGCGCCAGATTCTCGGTTTCCTGAGCGAAGGCGACTTCATCGGGCTGACTCTCTCGGAACATTACAGATTTTCCGCCGAGGCCCTGAGCGACGTTCGCCTGTGCCGCTTCGACCGCCGTTCGCTCGACGAACTGGTGGAACGCTTTCCCGGCATGGACCGGCAGATCCGTCGCATGGGGGCGGCCGCGGTGGACCACATGCTCGGGCTCGTCTTCGCGCTCGGCCGCAAGTCGGCCGAAGAGCGGGTCGCCACCTTTCTTCTCGATCTCGCCGAAAAGCAGGGTTGCTGCAAGGATCCCGAGCGTGTCGTCCATCTGGCCATGACGCGCGGCGACATCGCCGACTTCCTCGGCCTGACGCTCGAGACCGTGAGCCGCATCTTCTCCCGCCTCAAGCGGCAGGGGATCATCCGGCTGCTGGCCAGCAACCGGGTGGAGATCCTCAAGCCGGACGCCCTCGCCGCGCTTGCCGATGCGGAACTCGCCTGAAGGCGTCGATCGCGCGCCGTGCACCTGTCCCGGGCACGAACAGGCGTCCCATTGCGGACGCATGGGGCTGTCCCAAATCCGCACAGGTTCCGGGGTCGCTGTCACCGATATGGGTCCAAGCCATTGATTTGTCGTTGGGGCGAGAACTGGCACGCGGGGTGCAGAGAGAAGAACGCCGCTGCCGGGTTTGCCTGAGGCCTTGCGGCGGCGTGCAAAAAGCGGCGAGTTGGTGCCTGAGCGATTCGCCGCTCGACTTGGAAAGGCGGCGCGGAGTATGGCGCCGCCTTTTTTTCGCTGCCGACACTCAGACGGCCCCGGTGAGGCCGAGATAGGCCGCCCCCAGCAGGCAGAGATAGAGCAGGAACGACAGCGCGGTCGCGCGCGGCAGGGCCCGTTCGAGCGAGACGTCGAAGGCCGGGGGCGGTTGCCGGCTCTCGTGCTCGGTCGCATAGAGGACAGGCTGCGTCGCCATCTCGATCCCGAAGGTGAGCAACAGGGCGGCTCCGAACAGCATGATCTTGAGGGCCAGCCAGTCGGGCCCGATCTGCGCCCCGCCCAGGAGCGAAAGACCGCCGGCACCGAGCAGCAGGCCCCCAACGACCACCATCAACACGCGTTGCGCCGTGCGCAGCCCGACAGCGAAGTCGGTGCGGCGGCTGCGCGGCTGCAGCCAGACGCCGACGAGCCAGATGATGGCCAGGAGCCAGATGCCGAGCGTTCCCGCGCCCCCGAGATGAAAGAAGTCCCGTGCTTCGGCGAGTTCCAGCCCCATGGGCAGAAGCAGGATGAACGCCGAGCGGGACAGGCGCTCGATCCGCATCAGGGCGAGTGCGAGATGACGCTGCTCCGCAACACCGGCGCGCTTGGCGATACGCATCTGCCACAGGAGAAGGAGAGCCGCCAGATGCGTTCCGAACCAGAGCGCGAAGAGCACCACATGGGTGAAAGCCAGAATGCTCCGAGACATGTGCGCCCTCCCGGTTTCCGGATGCCGCCCGACCATGGCCGTCCGGCCGATACCGTACTATGATACAGCTTGCGGTGCAGGCCAAGGTCCCGCCGATACCGGTGCCCGAAGCATGACAGAGACCAGCCGGAAAGCCGTACGGGTGCGCATTCATGGCCGTGTCCAGGGCGTGTTCTTTCGCGCCTGGACCAGGGGCGAAGCGGTCCGGCTGGG
The DNA here is from genome assembly GCA_964484045.1 of uncultured Sphingomonadales bacterium. Taxonomy (GTDB): domain Bacteria; phylum Pseudomonadota; class Alphaproteobacteria; order Sphingomonadales; family Rhodothalassiaceae; genus J134. The sequence continues at coordinate 4,265 of CAZAEP010000009.1, read as the reverse complement.
GCTCGGCGGCTGGGTCCGCAATCGCCGCGACGGGACGGTGGAAGCGCTGTTCGCCGGTCCGCCGGACGTCGTCGATCGCATGGTGGGCCGGTGCCATGAGGGCCCGCCGCAGGCGCAGGTCGCCCGGGTCGAGGTCATGCCGGCGTCCGCCGACGCCTCTCGCCCGTTCGAGATCAGGCCGACCGCCTGAGCCCGGAGCGTGCCGTTTCCACGCCGCGGGTCATCGTGACGTCATGGATGTCGTAGCGCAGGAGATGCAGGCCGTCGCCGGTCTGTTTGAAGGTGAAGGATTCCTTCGCGCGCCCATTGGCGAAGATGGTCCAGGTGGTCATGGAGACATGGGTGCCGCGCACCGTGCTCGAGGCCGTCGCCCAGTTCTCCCGCTTGAAGGACAGCGGCGCTCCGAGCCGCCTGTGGAGCTCCTGGAAGCGTTCATAAGCCCCGGTCGAGGTGCGGGCGCGAAATTCGGGGCTCGCTTCCCGCCAGATGGCCTCGAAATCGCCCGCCGCAAGGTGCGCATGGATGCGGGCGATTTCCGTTTCCGCCCTGCTTGCCGTCTCCGGCAGCCCGCAGCCGCCCGGCAGGGCGAGACCAAGAAGGACACAGATCAGACCGAGACGACCCATCGCGCTTTTTCCCATCAGCGCAACCCCGTTTTCCTGGATGCGAGCTCACCGGCTTTTATCGCCGGAATCATAACAGAGTTTAAATCGTTGCCTGACTTGTTGTCGATATGTCAACAACACGGCGTTCGAAGACGGACATGAAGGCATCCTTGAGCGCGGCATCGACGACGTCCATCGTCGCGTCGACCCCCAGGGCGGCGAGCGAGGTCACGCCGTGGCCACGGATGCCGCAGGGGACAATCCCGGAGAAATGCTCGAGCCCGGGCGCGACATTGAGCGCGATGCCGTGATAGCCGACCCAGCGCCGGACCCGGATGCCGATGGCGGCGATCTTGTCCTCGCGCCCGTCGTCCCGCACCACCCAGACCCCGACCCGGTCCGGGCGGACGACGGCCGCGATCCCGAAATGTGAAAGCGTGGCGATGAGCCACGCCTCGAGGTCCGCGATATAGCGCCGCAGGTCGTTACCGCGGCGTTTCAGGTCGAGCATCACATAGGCGACGCGCTGTCCGGGCCCGTGATAGGTGAATTGTCCGCCGCGTCCGCTCCTGTAGACGGGGAAACGGTCGGGGAGGAGAAGATCGCCCGGCCGGGCGCTCGTTCCGGCGGTATAGAGTGGTGGATGCTCGAGCAGCCAGACGCATTCGGCCGCCCGATCCGCGCGAATTGCCGCGACCCGCTTCTCCATCGCCGCGACCGCCTCTTCATAGGCGACCGGATCGGGAAAGACCCGCCACTCCACCGCCGATTCGCACCCAGGCTCGTCCATGCCCGTGCTGATAAAGGAGCGCCCAGGCGCTTGGCAAGCGCTTCGGCGTTTACCGGATGGAAACCATGAGCGGCGAAACTGGCGCCCTCGAGCCAGAGGAGCGAAGTCGCCAGATGTCCGCCGTCGAACGCGTTACCGTTGAAATCTCGGTGGTTCTCGGGCGCACCGAGATGCCGATCCGGCAGCTTCTCAAGATGGGCCGAGGCGCGGTCATCGACCTTGACGCCAATCACGAGGACGAATGCTGGGTATTCGCGAACGGCGAGCTCATCGCCCGCGGCGAGATCATGATGGTGGGCGACAAGATCGGCATTTCGATCACCCGCATGACCGCCGCCGATGAATTGTGAGCGGCGACGGTTCCCGCCCCGGCGGGGCTTGCACCCACCGCTCGCGCTTCCTATTTAGCCTTGCAGCGAGACGCCGGCTTTGCTACATGGCAGCGCCGAATTCGCGGACGTGGCGGAACTGGTAGACGCGCAGCGTTGAGGTCGCTGTGGGCGAAAGCCCGTGGAAGTTCGAGTCTTCTCGTCCGCACCAATTTCGCAAAGCCCGCAGGTGACCGCCTGCGGGCTTTCGTTTATTGCTAATGCCCACGACCCTCGCACCGGCCGGAGCCTTCGATGAGCACGCCCGACGATCGCGACGAGACACGAGTGAGCGAAGCCCCGCCGCCGCCCGCCGCCCCGGAGGGCGATCCGCCGGTGGAGACGCAGGACCTCAAGGACGTCCATCTGCGCTCGGAGTTCACCGACCGGATCCGCGAGGCGATCGATCGCGGCGACGCCGCGGCCCTGAAGGACATGGTCGGCCCCCTCCATGAGGCGGATATCGCCGACCTTCTCGAGGTTCTCTCGGCCAGCGAACGACGGGAGCTCGCCCGCCTCGTCGGCGACGCGCTCGAGCCCGAGGTCCTCTCCGATCTGAGCAGCGCCGCGCTCGAGGACGTGCTCGCCGCCCTGCCGCCGAAGACGGTGGCCAAGGCGGTGCAGCAGCTCGAGACCGACGACGCGGTCTATGTGCTCGAGGACATGGACGAGGAGGCGCAGCGCGAGGTTCTGCGCACGCTCGCCAGGGAAGACCGCATCGCCGTCGAGGAGGGTCTCGCCTATCCGGAGGACAGCGCCGGCCGCCTGATGCAGCGCGATCTCATCGCGGTGCCCGAATTCTGGACCATCGGCCAGACCATCGATTATCTGCGCGCGCAGGAGGAGGAGGAGGTTCCGGCCGACTTCTACGAGCTGATCGTCGTCGATCCGGCGTACCGGCCGATCGGCACGGTTCCCCTGTCGCGGGTTCTTCGCTGCAAGCGCCACAAGCGCATCCGCGACGTGATGAACCCCAATCCGCATGTCATCCATGTCGCCACCGATCAGGAAGAGGTGGCGCGCCAGTTCGCCAAATATCATCTGATCTCGGCCGCGGTGGTGAATGATTTCGGCCGCCTCGTCGGCGTGATCACGGTCGACGACGTCGTCGATGTCATCGAGGAGGAGGCGGAAGAGGACATTCTCGCGCTTGCCGGCGTCAGCGAAGGCGACGTCAATATCGGCATCTTCGAAATCTCGCGAACCCGGCTCGTCTGGCTGATCGTGAATCTCGGCACCGCCATCCTCGCCTCGCTCGTCATCGGTCTCTTCCATGCCACGATCCAGCAGATGGTGGCGCTCGCGGTGCTGATGCCGATCGTCGCCTCGATGGGGGGCAATGCCGGCACGCAGACGATGACCGTGACGGTGCGGGCGCTGGCGACCAAGGAGCTGTCGGCGACCAATGCCCTGCGGATCATCACCAAGGAACTCGCGGTGAGCGTGATCAACGGCCTTCTTCTTGCCGTCATCGTCGCGCTGGTCGCCATTGCATGGTTTCACGATCCCGGTCTTGGCGCCGTGATCGCGGCGGCAATGGTCGTCAACATCATCGCCGCCGGACTTTCGGGCATTCTCATCCCCATGGCCCTCGACCGCCTGGGGATCGACCCGGCGGTCGCCTCGAGCGTTTTCGTCACCACCGTGACCGACGTCATCGGCTTTTTCGCCTTCCTCGGTCTTGCCGCGCTCTTCCTGCTTTAACCCCTTTCTAAGGCGGCTCGGCTAGGCTGTCGGCGGGGCCCCTGAAGCAAGGCCCCGACAAGCTGCGAAAGGACCCGGCCACCCATGATTCTGCTGGTCGACGACGAACCGGCCGTCGCCCGCCTTTACGGGGCGCTCCTGCATCGGCGCGGCTTCGATATCCGGGTCTGCTGCGACGCCGGAGAGGCCCTCGAGCTTCTCCTCGGGCAGCGGTTTCACCTTGTCATCTCCGACGTCGAGATGCCCGGCATCAACGGCCATGAATTCTGCCGGCGCCTCAACAGGCGCGGGCCCCGTCACTATCCGCTGCTGCTGCTCTCGGCGCACGATTCGGTCGACGCCGTCAGCACGGGGCTGAGCGCCGGCGCCGACGACTTCCTGATGAAGGGCGCCGAGCTTGCGGCCATTCTCGAGCGCATCAGCTTCTGGCTGACGAGCGGTTTTCGCGCGCTCCCCTATTGCGCCCGCGTCGGCGCCATCGACGCACTCGAGAATCTGGCGCCGATCATGCCGCTGCTTCCCGACGTCGCGCTCGATAGCGCGCATGTGGGCGAGACCGTGGCGATACTCCGACGCGAACTGCGCGCCGCGGCCCCCGGTTACGGCGCGCGTCTCATCGAGCGCATTCGCATTCTCGGGCGCGCCACCGCGCTTCTCCTGTCGCGCGCCGAGCGGCCGGCGGATTTTCTCCGCTTTCCCGACGCGCTGCTGGAGGTGATCCGCAGGCTCGAATTTCCCTGGGCCGGCGATGTCGGCGTGCTGCTCGCCCATTTCGAGCTTCTCGCGCGCGATCCGCGT